>JBJHAV010000130.1:0-10909 GCA_050480685.1 Planctomycetaceae bacterium
GAGACAGCCCGGGAACCACGTCCATTTTGACGCGGAACGCGGGGATGAACAGGCTGTGCAGCACGTCTGAGGACGTCATCACCAGGCGCACCGGCTCGTCGATCGGCACGTGCAGTTCGTTCGTGCGCACCCCGTTCGGGTAGACGAACTCCCAGGCCCAGCGGAAACCGACCACCTGGACCTCGTAGGCGTTCGCGGGCGGTTGTTTCAGGTCGAAGAAGCCCTTGGCGCCCATGTAGAACATCACCGCCACGATGATCGTGGGGATGATCGTCCAGGTCAGCTCCAGGCGCGTGTCGTGGGTGCTGGTGTGCTCCTCCCGGTGGCCTTCACGCGCGCGGTAGCGCAGCACGAACATGGCCGCGGCGCCCACCACGACCACGAAGGACACGATCGAGACCCAGAGGATGAAATAGAAGATGCTGTCGAGGCTCTGGGCGATCTCGGAGGCCTGCTCCGGGAACCAGAACGTGGCGTCCCGGCCGGCCGCGCTTTGGGCGGCCTCTTGCAGCGGTGCCAAGGCGGAGTTCCACGCGAAATGGATCATGGCAGTCGGGGGGTCACGCTGTCGTCGAACGCGACGAAGAGAGGATGCGGGGGCCGCCCGGGGAATCGCCCCGGCGAGCGGAGAATCGCCACAGGAAGAGCAGGAAGCCGCCCAGAAGCAGCATGGTGATCGCGCCGCCGATCATCATGATTCGGCGCGCTTGGAGCACGTAGCTGTTGCTGGTCGGGTCGTAGCGGAAGCAAAGCATCCGCACTCGGTCGATGATCGTCCCCAACTGGCCCTCGGAGGCTTCCACGAGGGCGAACCGAACCCCCATGGGGTCGTAGATCGGCCCACCTAGGTAGCGCGAGATCACGCCGGTCGGGGTCAGCACGACGAGCACGCTGTCGTGGATGAACTCGCCGGTCGCCGGGTCGAGTTTGTAGGTAAATCCCACCGCATCCGCGACGGCGCGGATGTTGGGCTCGTCCCCCACCAGGAAGGTCCAGTTGGCCCCGGCGCCTTCGCGCTCGTAGCGCCCGCCGTAGAGCTCCTGGGAGCGCTTGGCTCGGCTCGGTGCTTCGTTGGGGTCGATGCTCAGGGTCACCATCGAGAACTGATCGCCCGCCGTCCAAGCCTTGGCATTGAGCATGGCGAGGACCGACTCGAGCTGGGCAATGCACAGTCCCGGGCAGTTGGAGTAGTTCAGGGTCAGGAGCATGGGCTGCCCCGACTCGAAGAGCTCTCCGAAGGTCAGCGATCGCCCGTCCTGATCGGTAAAGCGCGCGTCGAGCGGCACCTGTTCGCCAATGCGCTGCTCCACCCCGACCCCCTCGAGCAAATCGAGGCTGTCGAGAGCCACCTGGCCCACGGCGACGGAGGGGCCCGCCAGCAGCGCGAAACCCGCGAGGGTCAGTCGAAAGGTGAACAAACGCATGATTGCCAGGTCCTAGGGCTTACTGTCCGGAGCCGGGACCAGCGCTTTCGCGCGACTCGCGGGCGAACAGTCCCATGGCTCGTTCGATGGGAATATGGACCTGACCGGCCTCGCGGTCCACCCAGCCGTAGCCCTCCAGGCGGCCGCGCTGTTCTTGCTTGGCTTCGGCCACGCCGGCGAAGGGCACTTGGACGACCTTGCGGTCGAACTCCTGTTGTTCGGCCCGGCGGGTCAGCCCGACCAGCGCCAAAACCAAGGCCAGGGTGCCCAGCAGGCTGGAGGCGCCGATGACCACCATCTTGAGCATCGGCAGGTTGTCGTCTTGTGCAGCCATGGCTCAGAAGTTGTGGAAGCCGCGGGATTCGCCGAGGCGCGGGTCACGGATGGCGACCAGGTTCTTGTCGGACGCGGTCTTGAGCAGATAACCCACGAACAGGGCGCCGACCCCGGCCCAGACCAGGGGTTCGAGCAGGTTGGGGGTCCAGGACTCGTAGATCGCGGGACGGTCCCAGTACTTGCGCGGGATGGTCAGGTTCGGCATAACCACCCAGTAGATGTCCACCAGGTGCATCACGAACTGCCAGGCCGCCCAGAAGATCAAGGGCGCAAGGTTGCGCTTCACGTGCCGCGACAGCAGCCCCACGAAGGGGATGACGAAGTGGCCGAGGATCAGCACCAGGGAGACGACCATCCAGCCGTCGCTCCAGCGGTACTTGAACCACACGGTTTCCTCGGGGATGTTCGCGTACCAGATCAGCATGAACTGGCAGAAGGCGATGTAGCCCCAAAAGAGCGTGAAGGCGAAGAGCAGCTTGCCCATGTCGTGGTAGTGCTCGACCGTCACAACGCCCTTGAGGGCGCCCAGCCGCTGCAGCAACCGCACGACCAGAATCAGACCGGCCATGAAGCCGACCATCGCGCCGGAGAAGGCGTAGACCCCGAACATGGTGCTGAACCAGTGCGGGTCGAGGGTCATCCACAGATCGATCATCGCGAACGAGATCGTCAGGGCGAAGGCCAGGATCGCCGGCGGACCGAGCTTCTCCAGCTTGCGGGTGAGCTGGGGGTCGCCGCTCGTGTCTTGGCTCACCGACAGGCCGAGCAGCCGCTTCGAGATCCAGATCCAGACCGCGAAGTAGACCACCCAACGGGCGATGAAGAAGCCGGTCTGCAGGTACGGGTGCTTGCCGATGATGACGGCGTCCACCGCCACCACGTTCGGGTCCGTCCACGGAAAGAGCCAATCCATCATGAAGAGGATCGGCACGAACAGGACGGCCAGGATCGGCATCGTGGCGGCCGTGAGTTCGGCCAACCGGCGCAACACCACGCTCCACCCGGAACGCATGGTGTGCTGGATGCACACCAAGATCATGGCCCCCAGGCTGATGGTCAGCCAAAAGCTGTAGCCGACCACGTACGCGTGGGCGAAGTGCGGCATCGCCCGGCCCTGGCCATCGGCGCCCGAACCGGCCGTCAAAAGGCCGACCACCAGGGCCAAACCCAGAAGGACGATCCCCGCCAGGAATGCCTTGGCCGTCCAGGCCCCCAGGGCAGCCGGGAGGCGCACCTGTTCGACCGTGAGAGGTTGAGTAGAAGCGTGCTGCATCAGTGCGGTCGTTGGCGGTCCAAGGTCACTGGACGAGATTTTGGCGGACGTCCGCGGGCACGTCGTTCAAGGTCGCGGTGCGGCTGCGCTGCAGGGCCCGCAGGTAGGCGATGATCGCCCAGCGGTCCTCGGGCGTGATCTGAGCGGCGTAGCCCTTCATGTTGCGCACGCCGTAGCTGATCGAGTGGTAGAGCTCACCCTCGGGCTGCTCCAGGACGTGCTCCTCGTAAAAGGAGGTCGGCAGCACCCAGCCCATGCCGGGCCGAGCCGCTTCGGTCAGCAACTCGGCGCGACGCGCGGCCAGGCCGTCCCCATCGCCGGAGAGCCCGTGGCAGACGGCGCAGTAGATGCTGTAGCGCTCTTGGCCGCGGAGCAGCAGCTCCTCGGTCACCGCCATCGGGAAGCCGCGGGCGAACTCGTCCCCGTCCATGCCTTCGTAGAGGTGACGGTCCTCGCGCAGGTTGCCGCGGCGGATCGTTCCATCCACCGGCTTGAAGGAAGCGCGCCGATCCCGGAAGAGGCGGAACTCGGCCTGGGCCTTGAGCGCCGGCGTGAAGTCCATGTCCTGGATCGGGTGGATGCGCGGCTTGTCCGAGAAGGAATACCGCGCCATCACCACGGCCCCGGGCGGCACCAGCAGGGCCGCGGTGCCGATGATCCCCATGGCGTGGATGCCGAAGGGAATCGCGGCGCGCTTCTCGGGCCCCATCACCGGCTCCAGGGCCGAGGCACCGATGCGCGTCAGCATCAACTCGACCTGCTGGCGCTGGAAGAGTTTGTCCGCCGACTCGATGTAGATCGCGAAGCGGTCGTCGGTGGTGCGCGGCTGGATCTTGGTGCGGAAGAGAGGGTGGAACAGCTCGGGCAGCATGTTCAGCACCATCATTCCGATGAACGTGGTGAAGGCCGCCAGCAGCACGATCACCTCGAACGTCACCGGGATCGCCGGCGGCAGCGCGAAGAGCGGCTTGCCGGAGATGATGAAGGGGTAGTCGACCGCGTTGGTGTACCACTGCATCACTAGAGCGATGACCGCGCCCGACAATCCCGCGCCCAGGGTCAACCAGGGCAGGATCGTGGGCCGGATGCCCATGGCCTCGTCGATGCCGTGCACCGGGAAGGGCGTCAGCGCGTCCCACTTGGTGTAGCCGGCATCGCGGACCTTGCTGCAGGCGGCCAGGAGCGTGTCCACGTCCTCGAATTCGGCCACCAGTCCGTAGAGGCGCTGGGGAGCCTCGCGGTCCGCGGCCGAGGCCGCCTCCGCCAGGGCTTCCAGCCCTCCCTTGCGCTCGTTTTGGTTGTCGCTCATCGGGAGATCCTCGTGGGCTCAGTGGGTGTCGCGGTGGTGGTCCGTCGACCCGTTGCCGGATGCCTGCCCGTTCTTCGAGTGGCCCGCGTGGGCCTGGGGCAGGATCGCCTTGACCTCACTCATCGAGATCATCGGCAGGAAGCGCAGGAACAGCAGGAAGAGGGTGAAGAACAACCCGAAGCTGCCGATCAACATTCCGATGTCGACCAGGGTCGGCCGGAAGTAACCCCAGCTCGACGGCAGGAAGTCCCGGTGCAGCGAGGTGATCGTGATCACAAAGCGCTCGAACCACATGCCGATGTTCACCAGGATCGCGACGACCATCATGATCGGGATGCTGGTCCTGGCCTTCTTGAACCAGAAGACCTGCGGGCTGAGCACGTTGCAGGTCATCATGATCCAGTAGGCCCACCAGTAGGGTCCGCTGGCCCGGTTGACGAAGGCGAACAGCTCGAAGGTGTTCTGGCCGTACCAGGCGATGAAGAACTCCATCCCGTAGGCGTAGCCGACCATCATCCCGGTGGCCAGGATGACCTTGTTCATGTTCTCCAGGTGGCGCATCGTGATGAAGTCCTTCATCCCGAAGTACGCCCGCGCGGGCACCGCCAGGGTCACCACCATGGCGAAGCCGGAGAAAATGGCCCCCGCCACGAAGTAGGGCGGGAAGATCGTGGTGTGCCAGCCGGGGAGCTGGCTGACCGCGAAGTCGAAGGACACGATCGTGTGCACCGAGAGCACCAGCGGCGTGGCCAAAGCGGCCAGCAGCAGGTACGCGCGCTCGTAGCGGTGCCAGTGCCGCGCCGACCCGCGCCAACCCAGGGCGAGCAGGCCGTAGACAAAGCGCCGGATCGGGTGCCGGGCGCGGTCGCGCAGGGTCGCCAGGTCCGGGATCATGCCCATGTACCAGAAGACCGTGGAGACCGACGCGTAGGTGCTGACCGCGAACACGTCCCACAGCAGCGGGCTGCGGAAGTTCGGCCACATCAGCATCTGGTTGGGGATCGGGAACAACCAGTAGGCCAGCCAAACGCGGCCGATGTGGATGCCCGGGAACAAACCGGCGCACATGACCGCGAAGATGGTCATGGCCTCGGCAAACCGGTTAATGCTCGTGCGCCAGTCCTGCCGGAACAGGTACAGGATCGCCGAGATCAGCGTGCCCGCGTGGCCGATGCCGACCCAGAACACGAAGTTCACGATCGGCCAGGCCCAAGCCACCGGAATGTTGTTACCCCAGACGCCGACACCCGTGGTGATCAGGTGCACGACCAGGGCGAAGAGCATCCCGGTCAGGGTCAGGGAAATCAGGAAGCCGACCATCCAGGCCTTGCGGACCCGCGGGTCCTCGACCACCGTGCAGACCTTCTCGGTGATCGAGTGGAAGTCGTGGCGGCCCGTGTAGAGCGGGGCGCGCCGTGTCGGATCGTCGGAGATGTTCTCCTGGACGGTCGGAATCGGGAGGGTGCTGACCATGACTTGGGCCTGTCAGGCGCTGCGACCCTCGAGGGCCGGGTTGGGGTTTCGGATGCGCGCCAGGTAGAGGGTGCGCGGCTTGATGTTCAGGTACTCGAGGATGCCGTAGGAGCGCGGCGAGGCGTGGGCTTCGGCCACGCGGCTGCCGGCATCGTTGAGGTCGCCGAAGCGGATCGCGTCCGCCGGGCACGTTTGCTGGCACGCCGTGACGACCTCGCCGTCACGCACCATGCGGCGCTCGTTTCCGGCCTTGATCTTGGCGGCCTGGATGCGCTGCACGCAGTAGGTGCACTTCTCCATCACCCCGCGCATGCGCACGGTCACCTCGGGGTTCAGCGCCATGCGCTTGACCTGGTTGCGCTCCTCGCGGAGATCGCGGTGGTAGTTGAAGTAGTTGAACTTCCGCACCTTCAGGGGGCAGTTGTTCGAGCAGTAGCGCGTGCCGACGCAGCGGTTGTAGATCATGTCGTTGAGGCCCTCGTCCGAGTGGACGGTGGCCGCAACCGGGCAAACCTGCTCGCAGGGCGCCATTTCGCAGTGGGTGCACGCCACCGGCTGGCTGCGCACCTCGGGTTCGTCCGCGTCGTCGCCGACGAAGTAGCGGTCGATGCGCAGCCAGTGCATTTCGCGATGGTTGCGCACCTGATCCTTGCCGACGATCGGGATGTTGTTCTCGGACTGGCAGGCGATCACGCAGGCGTTGCAGCCCGTGCAGGCCCCCATGTCGATCGACATCCCCCACTTGTGCCCCTCGTAGGTGAACTCCTTCCAGAGGGAAACCAGCGGCGGGTAGGGCGCCGGGACCAGCTTGGTCTCGCCGTCCGGTCCCGTCTGCCGCAAGGGCGGCATGATCGCCTTGGCGAACTCGGGATTGCGCTCGAAGTCGGTGAGGTCCGCGGAGCGCACGATGTGGTTCTGAACGCGGTCCTGCAGCTCGCCGCCGCCGGTCGCATCCATCTGGAAGTGATCCTGGGTGCAAGCCAGCGGGTAGCGCCCGGTGCGACGCGAGATGCTCAGCCCGCTCTGGTACGCCTGTCCGCCGGGTCCCATCAAGCGGTAGCCGTCGAAGCCGGTCACCGCCACGCCGTCCGTGGGCAAGCCGCCCACGCGTCCGGCAAGGGTCCGCCCCCAACCCAGGTACAGGGTCGCGCTGCCGCGGGCATGGCCGGGCATCGGGTACACCGCGACACCGCTCAAGCGGCGGCCGTCGATCTCCAGGTCAACCGTGTCCTCGTAGGCCAGGCCCAGCTCCTTCGCGCTCGAAGGGGCCAGCAAGAGCGCGTTGTCCCAGGTCAGCTTGGTCAGGAACTCGGGCAGTTCCTGCAGCCAGCCGCTGTTCAGGAAGCGGCCGTCGAGCATCTTGGGATCGAGCGCCAAGTGCAGCTCGAAGGCCTCGCGGCCCGGATCCGCCGCGGAAAGCACGCGCTCCGGGAAGGTCTCCGCGGGCAGCGCGCGCGGCGTCGGGGTGACGACCGGAGCGGCGCTGTCCGCGAGCATCCCGTCGTGCAGGGTGCGCCGCCAACGGATGTCGTAGTTGTTGCCTTCGTCGCCGATCAACTCGGCGAAGGCCGCGCGCACGGGCTCCCAGCGTTCTTCCAGGCTTTCCCCGAGGGCGGCCGCCAGCAGTTCGAGCGGGCTGCGACCGCCGTAGAGCGGCAGGATCAGGGGTTGGGCGACGCTGTACGAGCCGTCCCAGGCCAGCCCGTCACCCCAGCACTCCAGCCAGTGGGCGCGGGGTAGCTGCCATTGGCAGCGCACGCTGGTCTCGTTTTCGTAGAGCGTGAGGTGCGCGCTGAAGGGCACGGCCTCCAGGCGCTCGGCCAGCCCCAGGTGGTCCGGCGAGGTGTAGACCGGGTTGCCGCCGAGGATCAGGAGCGTGTCGACCTCGCCGGCGCCCAGGGCGCGGGCAAAGTCCTCCAGTGCGGAGCCGTGGGTCGGGCGTTCTCCGCCCGGATCCGCCGTGTAGCGCAGGGTTGCGCCCACGTTGCCCAGCAGCGCATTCAAGCGGTGCGCGCGGGCGTGCACGGGGGCCGGCTGATCGGGCCCGACGGCCACCAGGCTCGCGCCGCGGTTCGCCAGCAAATCCTTGGCCAGTTCTTCGACGAAACGCGCCACCTTCGGGGTCGCCAAGTACTCGCCGCCGGGGTGCTCGGCGGGAGTTCCCCAGGTGCTGTCCACGGACATACGACCCAGTTCAACGACCTTCGCTTCGAGCGCCGCCAAGAGCAGCCCGATGCGCTCGCCGCGCGCCGGCAAACGGTGATCCGCGCTCGCCCCGGTGTTCGAGAGGTTCGCTTCGAGGGCGTAGAGCCGGTTCATCGGCCCCGCTTCCGGGCGCCGGTGCAGCGCGAACTCGCGCGAGTGACGCTGGGCGTCGGGATGCGCGCCGAACAGGTCCGCGTCGAAGGCGGCGATGACACGCGCGCCATCCAAGCGGTAGTGGGTCCGCAGGGCCGTGCCGAAGGCCAGGCGCGCCCCTTCGCGTTCGGTGTCGCGGGAGAGGCCGTCGACCTCGAACCAACGCATGTCCGGCCAACGCTCCTCGGCCATGCGGCGCAGACGCGCCAGCGCCGGGGACGAACTCGCTTCGCAAAGCACCGCAAGGCCGGCGCCGCCGTTCGCGGACAGGGCTTGCAGGCGCTGGGAAAGAGCGTTCTCGAAGGTGCTCCAGACCGAGTTGGCCCAGTCGCCGTTTTCGCGGCGCCGCACGTTTTTGGCGCGATCGGGGTCGTAGACCTCCAGGATCGCCGCCTGGGCCTGCATGGTCGCCGAGCCGGCGGAGAGCGGGTGCTCCGGGTTGCCTTCGACCTTGATGGGCCGCCCGTCGAAGGCGGTCACGAGCAGGGGCTGGGCCACGCCGCCCAGTTCCATCTGCGTGGCATAGTACTCCGGCACACCGGGGACACGGCCCTCGGGTCGGTGGGCGAAGGGCAGGATCTTCGATTCCTGCCAGCGGCAACTGGTGGCTCCGGCCAGGCCGGCCGAAGCCCCGAGCAGTTGCAGGAAGCGACGCCGGTCGACCTGCGGCGGCTCGAGGTCACCGGGCGCGAACTCACGCATCGTCGGCGCTTCGGCCTCGGGTCCGGCTTCGAACTGGGCGAGACTGCGCCAGATCGGTTGATCGTCTCGAATGTCCATGGAGCGATGTGCCTGGGGAGCGGGCGGCGGGTCGGACTAGCGGTGGCAGGTGGAGCAGTTCTGCGAAGGACGGATCGCCAACTCGCGGGCGATCTGGCGCCCGATCTCGAGTTGATTTTCCGGGGCCCAGGCCATGTTGGTGATCTGGTCCAACGGCCGCAGATGCTTCTCCGGCTCGCGGTGGCAGTCGAGGCACCAACCCATGCTGAGGGGCTCGTGCTGCCAGACCTTTTCCATCTTGTCCACGGGGCCGTGGCAAGAGGCGCAACCGATCCCGCGCGTCACGTGGGCGCTGTGATCGAAGTAGGCGTAGTCGGGCAGGTCGTGGACGCGCTGCCAGGCGATCGACTCGCCCGTTTCGTAGCTCTCGCGCACGAGCCTCAGGTTCGGCGATTCGGTCAGCACCATCGAGTGGCACGCCATGCAGGTCGCCGTCGGCGGGATCGAGGCGTGCGCGGAGTGCTCGACCGTGTTGTGGCAGTACCGGCAGTCGATGGCCAACTCACCCGCGTGGAGCGCGTGGCTGAACGGCACCGGCTGCTCGGGCATGTAGCCCACGTCGGTGGTCTTGGGCGAGGCGCCGAAGGCGATCAGACCCACCAGATAGAGCGGCGCGACCAGCAGCACGAGGCCGCCCATGTCGCGCACGGTGAGGGTCCAACTGGGGAAGTGAAACATTCCTGGCGTAGGCGGGGCCGAATGCGATGCCGTAGTCCCCAGCCATGGGGCCCGGCGAACACGGCGAGACCCGGCACCCCGCGACACGACGCCGCGGACCCGAGTTCTCCCGTGGCGCGACACTCTAGGGAGCTGCCGACCCGCGCGGAATGCGGCAAAATGTCGCACGAGCCCGACCCACCGCCGTCACCACGCGCACGACCGGCACCCCACGGGAAGACGGAAACCCAAGCCCCGCGCGTGCGGTCCTGGGGGTGGCTGGGCGGGGGTTGGTGGGTCCGGGCAGAGGCTCCACCTCACGCGAGCTTGTCCACCACCGATCGATGCTCTCTCGCCGGTCGCTCGCCGACATCGCGCCTCCCGGGCGGCGCCGGCGAGGATCCGAAGCAGGCGGTCATCGAAGGCGCGGCGGCTCGGCCCGGGCGGCGGCCGGCCCGGGAACTGCCTTTGGAGCCAGGGGGGCTGGGGGCGAGCCGCCCATTCGGGTCTCGCCCGGCCAGCTTCAATTCGGCTTTTTCACCGAACTCAATAGCTCAAAGCACCACTGAGCCACCCTGCCCTGCGCCCCCACCTCCCCGATCAGTCCGGGGCGAGCTTATGGAGCTTGCGCTGCAAGGAGCGCCGGTGGATGCCCAGGCGCCGGGCGGCCTCGGAGATGTTGCCCTCACAGTCCCCCAGCACCCGGTGGATGTGCTCCCACTCCGCCCGCGCCAGACTCGGCGCCGAGGGCAGGTCCTCGCCGGGCCGCTCCTGGGCGCTCCCCCGGCCCGGCTCGTCGCGGCGCAGGGCGGCCAGGATATCGTCCGCGTCGGCGGGCTTGGGCAGGTAGTGGAAAGCGCCCAGGCGCATCGCCTCGACCGCCGTGCTGATGCTGCCGTAGCCGGTCAAAACCACCACCCGGGTGGCCGGATCGATCTCGACCAGGCCGCGCACGACTTCGAGCCCCGAGGGCCCAGGCATGCGCAGGTCGACCACGGCGTACTCGGGCGACTCGCGCCGGGCCAAATCGAGGGCCGTGATCCCATCGGGGGCGGAGCGCACCTCGTATCCGCGCAGTTGCAAAGCGCGGGCCAGCCGCTCGCGAAAGACCGCGTCGTCGTCGACGATCAAAAGGCTAGGAGCAGCCCGGCCGGCGTCGTCGGCCCTGAATTCGGTGTCGGACATGGAATCGCCGTCATCTTAGTCCGGGGAGCAAAGCGTCGGCAGCCTCAGGTCGGTTGCCCCTCGGCCCGGGCGGCGGACGCCTCCAGGGGCAGTTCGAAGGTCGCCACCGTGCCC
>JBJHAV010000131.1:0-10793 GCA_050480685.1 Planctomycetaceae bacterium
GCGCTCTGGAAGAGGCGTAACCCGAGCAAGTGCGCAGGCTACGCTGGGGGTGAATCGGGGAGGGTGCGTTCGGTTGCGTTTCTGGACGGGAATCGAAGTGAGTGGCTCGCCTCGGCACGATGGCTCGAAATCGCAAGGGAGGGTGTTTGTATGGGGAGTCGGAAGGCAATTGCGGGGGTCGGCGGGCTCGTGTTCGCCGTTCTGGCCCATGGCGCGGTTGGCGGCGGTGCGAGCCAGCACGGTGCGAACCAGCACGGTGCGAACCAGCACGGTGCGAACCAGCACGGTGCGAACCAGCACGGTGCGAACCAGCACGGTGCGAACCAGAGCGGTGCGAACCAGGAGGGCGCAGGCGTGGATGGGGGCGGTGAAGTGCGCTGGCCTTCTGCGACGGAGGCGATTGGTTTGTATCGGAGCCAAGGTCGGAGCGGGCCGCAGATGTGGCTCTTGCACCTGAGCTTGAGCGAGCAGGGAGCGGGAAACGTTTGGATGGAGCTCCCGGAATCCGCGGATGCAGGTCGGGCCTTGCGCTTCGGGGCGCTGTCCGATTTGACCGCGATCGTGCTCGTCGGCATGGACAGCGCCGGGGAAGAAGGGGTCTGGTTTCTGCGGACCGAGGAGTTGGCGCGCGTTGCGATGGTGGGCCAGGCGCCCGGACCCGTGAGGATCGGCGTTCCGTGGGAGCGCCTGATGCGTTCGCGGTCCCTGGATGTGGAGCTGCCTTGGGTGGAGGCCGCGGACGGCTTCTTTCCGGCTTCGACGGCCGGGTTGTTCTCCGGTCACCTGATGGGTATTCGCGCACAGGGCCTGTCCCTGGCGGGCGCGGATTTGGTCGATGCGGTGGACGTCCGCGTGTTCCGGGATCAGGAGGGCTCCCCGTGGCCGGTCCAGCGGATGCGAGTGCCCGTCGATGGGGGGGGCGCGGTGGTCGAAGGGGCGCCGGAGGTCGTGCGCTTTTCCTGTCGGGTGCCGCCGGATGGGGTGAATGCGCTGCACTTCGCTGTGCTGAATGGAGAGCACCTGACCCACGTGGCCCAAGACTCTCCGGCGGATAAGCACGTCTCCCTGATTCCCGGCCAACTGCCGTTGGTCGCGGCTCCGCCGCGCGGTGTGGCCGGCACCCTCGTGGTGGCGGAGCCGGGTCTGGAGCGTTATGGGCTCCCGTTGTCGGCGTCCGAGGAACTGGAAGGTGCGGAGCTGTACGCGCGCGGGGAGGAGTATTGGTCCCTGGTGCGCATCCGCGGGCCCTTGCCCTCCCTTGCGGGCGGGGGATGGTTCCGGGTCGTGACCGCCGCGGGCGGCGCGTCCGACTGGCGGCCCTTCCGCGGTACGGGCCTGCGAGCCGCTCGCATGGCCCTGGAGGAGGCATCGGCCCAGATCGTGCTCGATTCCGGACACGTCGGGTCCGGGGTCTGGGGGCGTTTCCGTGTGGCAGTTCCCCTGGAGCCGCCGCGCACCATCGCGGTTCGGGTTCGTGGGGAGCTCTGCCCGGAGCTCTCCGGCTACCGATTCGAACTGGGCTACGGCGATCCGCTGCTTGCGAGCAAACCCATGCTGCCCGGGGGACGGCTCTCCAGCGACGATTGGATCGAGTTGGATGTTCCGAGGCTCGACGACATCCGACTGGTGCTGACCCTGGTCGGCGACGGCTTCGTTCGATTCGTGCCGATCGCCCCGGGGGAGGTGGAGTCGCGCCTCACGGTGGAACTCTCGGCGGATGGGAGCGTGGAGCTCTCGGCGGAGTAGCGGCGGGATGGGCTGCGGCGGCGATGCGCGCGCTACGGCAGGCGCAGGCGCAGGGGGTGGTCCAGGAGGTCGCAGCGCAGGGAGGCGCGCTCGGCGCCGGTGTGGTCCTCGACGCTGAGCCAGTAGCCGGCGCTGGGGAGTTCGAGTCGGGCGTGGCCGCGGCTGTCCAAGTGGCCGGCGGCGGCTTGCAGGCCGCTTTCGTCCACGAGCAGGTAGTGCCAGCCGGCGGCGGCGGGGGAGCCGTCGATCTCCAGGGCCACGGTGGGCTCCAGGGCCAGGCGCACGCGGCGGGGCGCATCGCCGCCCAGGTCGACGACACGGGGGCGGCTGGCCCAGCCGCCGCTGGAGAGCCGCGCGGCGAGCACCAGTTCGCGGGCCGGCAGCAGCATTTCGACCTCGGGGCCCACCTGGGTGCGCGCCAGGAAAGGATCCGCCAGGCGCTGTCCATCCCGGCGGCGCAGCAGCGCCACGGCCAAGTCCACTTCGGCGGCCGGTGCACCGTCGAGCTCCAGTTCCACCGTCAAGGGCACCGGCGCGCGCAGGAGCACGGCCCCCAGGTCGAGCACATGCCCGGCCGGCAGGTCGATCCAGAGCAGCTCTTCGGCGAAGGCCGGATGTTGTTCGAGGGAGCTCGGCCCGGTGGTCGGCACCAGGTAGACCATGGTGCGGCCCGGCACGACCCCGTGGACCTCGATCGTGCCGCTGCGGTCCGATCGACCGAGCAGCGCGGAGTCGCCGCCCCCGATCCACGCGGCCACGTGGGGCAGGGCCGCGCCGGTGTCGCCATCGAGCACGGTCAGGCGCACGCCCGCCAGGCGGCGGCCCAGCACGTCCGGATCGACGGTCAAGAGCAGGTGGGTTTCGCCCGGCGGCAACTCGCGCGCGTCGAGCAGCAGTCGGCCGAGGGCCAGTCCCACATGCACCGGGCCGTCGCCGCACAGTTCGAGCTGGGCGCCGAAGCCCGTCGGCGTGGGCGCGGGGCCGCCGCCCAGGGTGCGGTCCTCGTTCACGAGCAGTTCCGGGTGCACACGACCGGGGCTCGCGCCGGCGCCCTCCGAGAGCAGCGCCCCGGGTTCGGGCAGGGGGCGGCTCGAAACCAACCAGCGGGGCGCGTGGCGCGGGTGGGCGAGCCCCAACTTCGCCAGGGCCTCGGCCGGGTCGCCGCCGTCCCGCGCGCGCGCGCCGAGCCGCACCCAGCGCGCATCCGCGAGCAAAAGGTCCCGTTCCACCAGGCCGCGGCGCCCGTCCAGGGCGATCGCCACATGCAGGCTGCGCTGCCCCTCGGCCACCAGGTCGAGCTCCCAATCCCCCGGCTCGAGCCCGTCGGCCTCGTAGAAACCGTCGACCACACGCACCTGCCGGTGCCCGTGCACACTCGCCAGGCGCAGCTCGATCGCGTCGCTCATCAGGGTCCGGCCGGCGCCGTCGAGCACCCGCCCGGTCAGGGTCACGCGCCCGACCGGTTCGGGCGCCGCCGCGGGTCGGGTCGGCGCGACCTCGCCGACGGGGCGGGGGGCCCGGGGCTGCTCGGCCAGGAGCTGGCGGCCGGCGGCCGCATCCGGGCCGCGCGGGGAGGCCACATCCGCGCCGGAGAGGCGCTGGGAGCGGTGATGCAACGTCCAGAGCAGCAGCGCAAACATGCCCGCCACCGCCAGCCAGATCAGCCCCGCGCGCCCCATGGGTCCATGGTGCGGGCCCCCGGCGGCCGATGCAACGACGGCGGGGGATAGGTCAGGGGGCTTGGGCGAGTTCCAAGAGCCCGATCTCGCCCGGGGCCACGCGGGCGCTGAACAAAAGCCTGCCCTGCCGCTCGCCGAGGGGCCTGGGGGCGTCGTCCAGGTCCGCTCCGGCCAGGTCCGCGGCCTGGACGAGCCAGCCCTCGGCCGGGTCGTGGAGGAACAGTTTTTCGACGCCCGGGGAGGTCGAGAGCACCAGCGCCACCCACGGCCCGAAGGCCAACACGTCGCGCGGCGCTTCGTCCGCGGCCGGATCGACTTGGGCATCCCCCAGGCGCCTCAGGTCGCCGTCCTCGCCGCGCCACCAAAAACACTTGATCCCGCCTTCGGGCGTGCGCGCGGCGAAGTAGAGGTCGTCGCCGACTGCGGCCAGGAGTTCGGGCCCATCGTCGCCGGATTCGCCGGCGGTGCGGCCGAGGGCGGTCCACTCCAGGGAGATGGGGTCGAGGGCGAACGCGCGCCGCTCGCCGGGCGCCGCCTCCGCCGTCACGAAGAGCCGTGTTTCCCCGGCCAGGATGCCGCCGATGCCGTCGTCGAGGGCGGCGCCGCCGGCCAGGTCGCCGACTTGGATCAGATCGCCAGAAGCCGGGTCGAAGGCGAAGAGTTTGCCGCCGCCTTCCCAGGTGCGCGCGCGGAAAAACACCCGCCCGGCGAGGGCGGTGATGTGTTCGATGCCGTCGTCGGCGCCCGGACCGCGCAGGTCCGTGATCTGTTCCACCAGGCCCTCTGCGCGGTGCAAGCGAAAGAGCTTGCGCCCGCCGTAGAGCGGCGCGGCGGTGAAGTAGAGGTCGCCGTCCAAAAGGAGTTGGGCCACGGCCCCGTCGGTGGTGCCGAAATCGCCGGAGAGGTTCGCGGCGGCGCGCACCTGGGGTTCGGTGCCGTGCGGCGCGCTCCAATGGAAGAGCTTGCGCACCCCGTGCCACAGCTCCGCGCCGAAGAAAAACTCGCCGTCGCCGATCACGGGCGCGCCGATGGTTTCGTCCTGGTGCGGCCAGATTTCCACCAGCGGCTGGGGAGCGGCGTCCTCGGGCCCGAGGGCGAACAGTTTGGGCGCGCGATCGATGGAGTTGTTGAGGGAGCGGTAGAGCCAGCGGCCGTCGAGCTCACCGAAGAGTTCGGCGTCGTCGTCTTCGCCGGGCAGGTGGTCCGCGGCGCGGTTCGCTTGGCCGCTTTGCAGGTCGACGCGCAGCAGTTTGCCGCGCCCTTCGCCGTCGCGAACGGTCAAGGCCAGCCGGTCGCCTAAGGCCACTGCGGGTCCTTCCACCGCGGCGCCCAGGCCGCGTGTCAAAAGGCGGGTCTCGAAACGCGCCGAAGGGACGCCGTCGCTGGTGAAGGGACCGATGCCGAGCTCGGGTTGATCGATCTCCACGCGCAGTTCGCCGGAGACCACGTGCGAACTGGCGACTTCGACGCCCGTGAGGTCCGCATCGGCCGCTTCGTAGGGATCCAAGGCGCGCACGTTCCAGGCCACGAGCGTCGAAACGTGGAGGGTTTCGAGGGCCACGTTCACGGCGCGCGCTTCCGTCGCGTCGATCGTCGGCCACGTGGGAGCCGCGGCGGCGCCGCCGTCCGGGGCCGCCGCGAAGGGCGCCGCCCACGGCAGGGGAGCCCAACCCACCAGCGGATCGGGAGTCCACTGGGGCACGAGACCCACCGTGTCGACGCCGAGACCGCCCACATGCTCGGCGAAGGGCGCGTCGAGGCCGGGGGGAGCCACGAAAACCAGGGGGAATGAGGGGTTCAGGAGCAGTTCGGGCATCGCCACCCCGACCAGCACCTCCGCGCTGGACGAGCCCGCGGCGTTGCTGACGGTGATCGTGTGCACGGCCTGGGCCTGGGGCTCCGTCGGGATTCCGCCGAGCACACCGCTGGTCGGATCGAGCACCAACCCCGCGGGCAGCGGAGGATCGATCGAAAAGAACCCCGGCGCGCCGCCCGCCAGCACGGGCGCGTTGGGGGAGATCGGCTCACCCAGCAGGTAGACCCCCTCCGGCTGCCCGTAGGCCAAAAGCTCCGGCGCCGCCAGCGCCGGCCCGGACCCGCCCTTCGACCCCCGCGAACAGCCGACCACCAACACCAGGGGAAGCAACACAAAGCCAAGGGCAACCGTCGAGGCGCGCAAGCGAGGGTTCGATTTCATGTTCCGCGGTCGGGGCCCCCGGCGCTGCCTGGCGCCAGGCGATTCCCCCCCGGATCTATGCCCCTGCCCCGCCCCAGCGGCAAACACCCCACCCCCCACTCGGAAAACCTTTCCAGCCCCCCCGACCGGGTCCCGTCAGGGGAGGCGCCAACGGCCCATCCGAGCGGAGCGGCTCCGGTCCAACTCCGGAGCCCAATCCACCTCCAAAGCCCAATCAGCCTCCAAACGAAGCGCCGTGAGGTGCGGGCAGTTCGATGCGCCCCGTCTCTCGGCCGTGCGTCCACTCAAGTGAGTCGTAGTCGGTTGAGATCGGGCCGAACTCGATCCTCTGGTCGGGGCTCACGTCCAGTACGACGGTCGTCGGCGTCGTTCGGAACGAGGAGTCCCTGAGCATCAGGTGGACGCGACCCGTTCCACCTTTCCACAGGAGCGACAGATTCTGCAAATGGATCGACTGCGGGGAGTTGAGTTCGACAATGGCCACTTCGACGATGGACTGGCCCGCAACCGGACGTCGCACCCGGAGGACCGACTGCATAGGAGTGCCGTGGGGCACGTAAACAGCACCGTCCTCGTTCAACGCAAGCCATGGCCTGCCTGTTCCGACGATCAGAGGCGGCGCCGCAGCGAAACCCTGCTCGACCTGTGCGTACGCATCCTTGGGAAGTGGGCTCGCCCATGGCAAGGGGATCCACTGTCCATGGTCGGAGAGCAGCCCGGATGCGTCCAGCTCCAGCGCCACGTCTTTCGAATCAAGTTTCAAGAAGTGCGCTGAGTGCTTCTGCGCCGCGACACGCATGATCGGCAGGGGGAGGTCTCGCGATATCAGCAGGTAGTCCCCAGGCGGCAAGTCCGCGAAGATGGCTGTGGCGCCCTCGATCCGATCGCTTGCCCGCACGAGGGAGAGGGTGGGGCGAGCCTCGGGGAAACCGGAGCTGAGGTCGAGTTCGGGATCGCCGAGTCGGACGGCGACCAGGCGACTTGGCTCCATCCCCTTGAGGGTTACTCGGAGCGCAGCGCCCGGCTCGAGTATGTGATCGATCTCGATTCCAGGTCGGAGGCGGCTGCGCTCTAGGACGACGGGCTGGGCACTGCTGGCTCCTCGCCAGAAGATGAGGTCGAAGCCTTGGGGGGGCATCGGCAAAGCGCGGAGTCCGTCGGCTTCCAGCGCCGTGACACCGAGCGGAATGTGTCGAAGGGGAGCTCGCCAGGCATGCCGGATGGGCTCCGCCGCGGCGGACCCATCGTGGTGCAGCACCCGCAACCAGATCGGCTCCGCCCGCGCGGACAGCGGCACGTTGAGTGTTTCTCCCGAACGGAGACATTCGGCCACCAGGGCTACATCGATGTTTGATGCCTCGAAGCCGGGCGCGACCGCCTCGATCCTCGTCGCATGGATGTCCGGACTGCCACGATCGCTGCGCGATACCCCTCCCTCCCCGAGCGTTCCAAACTGGGCGAGCCGAGAGGCGCTGAAGCGCCCCCCAGTCCCCTGGAAGATTGCCGTCGGCTGCCACTCCCGTTCTCCGAGGCTTCCATATTCGTACCAGAGCACCAGGGCGCTGTCCTTGAGGATCCGATCCGTCGACGCGCAGGTCACGACCAGGCCGAGGTCGTCGTTCTGCTCGATGTGCACCTCAAACGTTCGACCGGGCCTGAGCCAGGGCATTCCGTTCTGCCAGTCGATGCTCTGCCCCGTGGCCTGATCGCGAATGGAACGGATTTCGAGATCGTTTTCTTCCAGCCGCAGGCTTCCGACCAGGGGGGTCCACGGCAGGCGAACGATCTCCCCGCTCTTGAGAGGGAAGCGGTTGGGAGCAAACCCTGCCTGCAGCCACTCGGGAACCGTGATCACACACTCTTGCCTAGTTTCGGGTGGCATGAAAGCCAGTAACCGGGCGCCGCCCTGCTCCACCACGATCCTCACCGTGCCCTGGAGGCCTGCGCGTTTGGCCGCGGACCAGCCGCCATCCACGGTGTGGGCGAGCAGCCACTCGTCCGGATGCAGGAAAGCAGCCAAAACACCCGTCGCGTCGCTCCTCCCGACCTCTCGCATGGAGGATGCGATCTCCGGGTGGGATGACCCCCACGAACGCTGCCAGGCGCTATGTGAGTCCAGCCGCCCGATCCAGGGCAGAATGGACCGCACATGGCTCGACGAAGACACACCCCTGACCAGATCCTGGCGAAGCTCCGCGACGCGGAGGTCTTGGCCGCTGACGGCCTGAGCGTGGCCGAGATCGCGAAGCGCCTCGGCGTTTCCGAGCAGACCTTCCACCGCTGGCGCAACCAGTACGGCGGGATGAAGGGCCCGGAGATGAAGCGCCTCAAGGAGCTCGAGCGAGAGAACACGGCGCTCAAACGCCTCGTGGCGAGACAGGCCTTGGAAAACCAAGTGCTCAAGGACCTTGCGGAGGGAAACTTCTGAGCCCGGCGAGCAGGAGGCGGGCCGTGCGATGTGCGATGGAGACACACTCCATGAGCCAGCGTTCGGCGTGCAGGCTCGTCGGGCAAGCCCGGTCGACGCAGCGGCGCGAAGTGGAAGCTCCCGATGACGAGGTCCGCTTGGTCAAGGACATGCGACGCCTCTCGGCGGCGCACCCTCGATATGGCTACCGCCGCATCCATCGAATGCTCGTCGGCGAGGACTGGCAGGTCAACCATAAACGCATCCAGCGACTGTGGCGCCGCGAAGGTCTGAAGGTGACGCGCAAACCCAGGAAACGGCGCGCCCGAGGACATTCGGGCAACTCCTGCACCCTCCGCAAGGCCGAGTCCAGGAACCACGTTTGGTCGTACGACTTCCTCTTCGAGAGGACGGAGGACGGGCGGAAGGCGAAGATCCTCGCGATCATCGACGAGTACACGAGAGAAGCCTTGTACCTCGACGCGGCCAGGTCGATCCGGGGCAAGGACGTCGTCGAAGCCCTCGCATCGGTCATGGCCGAGCGCGGTGTGCCTACACACATCCGGTCGGACAATGGCCCAGAGTTCGTCGCGACCACGGTGCAAAACTGGCTCCACGCGATCGGCAGCTCGACCCTGTTTATCCAACCCGGCTCGCCGTGGGAGAACGCCTACGCGGAGTCCTTCAACAGCCGTCTTCGCGACGAGTTGCTCGACGGCGAGATCTTCCTGAGCCTGCGCGAGCTGCGCTTCGTGCTCCGAAGCTGGCAAACCGAGTACAACCAGGTTCGTCCGCACAGCGCCCTCGGCTACCAGGCCCCAGCCAGCTTCGCCGCGGGGTGTGGGCCTTGCGGCTCCGCTTCGCTCCGCCTCCAGGCCCACACCCCGGCAGTCACCTGTAACGCCGGGGCCTGACCCTTCCCCTCATCCACCCCGACTCTCATAGCAACTGGCACCGCTTTCGGGGTCATCCCACCCCTGGATCGCAGGCCCGTGATGGGGGCCCTGAGGCGCGACTTCGCCCGGCACTTCAGCGATTGATCGGTGCCGTTAGGGCAGCCATCCGGCGGCCGCAGTGTGTGGGCAGGGCCCCTGCGCGGTGGCGATGGGTCAGCGGGAGCGGGCGCGTTGGAGCATGAGTTCGCGGCGCAGGGCGTCGGCGGCTTGGCAGGCTTCGAGGTGGCCGGCTTCGCAGGCTTGCTGGAAGAGGGCGAGGCCGCGTTCGGGGTCCTGGGGGCGGCCGAGGCCGGCGGCGTAGGCGTAGCCGATCAGGTAGGTGCCCTGGGGGCCCCGCTGCTCGCTGGGGAGGGCTTCGAGGTGGGTCAGGGCGCGCTCCACGTGGGGCATGGAGACGGCCTTGCCGCGGAAGAGGTACAAGGCGACCAGGTTTTCGCAGCCGATGGTGTGTCCGCCGTCGCAGGCCTGGGCGAAGTAGTGCGCGGCGCGCGCATCGTCTTGCTCGACCAGCTCGCCGCTCAGGTGGAATGCGCCCAGCCGGTTGGCGTAGTCGGCGTTGCCGAGGCGGGCGCCGTACTCCAGGTTCGAGCGCAGGACCTGCCCTGCCCGGTGGCGGCCGTCGCGGAAGGCATCGACCCAAAAATCCGCGGACTTGCCCGGGTGGTCGTGGCCCAAGAAGCCGGTCAGGATCATGCCGACGAAGAGCACCGCCCAGACCGCCATGTGGACCAGGTTGAGGGTGCGCGGCGGGGCGAATCCCTCCCAGCGCCGGTTCAGGTTCGCCAGGGGGCCGGAGCGCGAGATGCGGTCAAAGACCGGCACGAGCAGGTTGAGGATCGGGACCGGAAGCAGCTTGTCCCAGAAGGACGGCACTCCGAGGTCCTCGAACACGCGGTACAGCACGAAGTAGCCCAGGGCATAACCCGCGCCGTAAATCACCCGCCCGACGTTCGTGCGCGGCGACGTGGAGGGATCGGTCACGAGCAGGTGCATGCCGAGGAACACCGTCGCTCCGATGTTGACGCTGACGAAGAAGTAGGTGCCCGTGACCTCGGTGTAGATCACGTTCAAAAGCGCCAGCATCGCCGTGGCGGAGAGGGTCATCAGCGTGACCCCGAAAAAACGCTGCACCAAAAGGCCCAGGGCGAACAGCAACCAGTAGGCGTGTTCCAGGGACTCGAAGGCGACCGCCAACTGCGGCCCCCAGGTCAAGGCGCTGGTCGTGCCCGTGGCGATCAGCGCGATGGCCATGGTCGACTGGCCGAAGACCGAGGGGTTGAAGATGTGCGTGCGTTGGCCGTCCCGTTGCCAGCGCAAGAATTCCTTGCCGAGGGCGCCGATGGCGACCATCGCGAACTGCAGGAAGAACCACTCGTACTTGAACCACAGCAAGAGGTTCGTGCTGAAGATCACCGGTAGCGGGCCGAAGCCGACGCGCCAAACCCGCCCGCGCGACCAGGCCAAAAGGGCCTCGAAGGCGTACAGGAACAGCACCTGGGCCAGAATCATCGGCGCGTGCTGGCGGATCTCGGTCCAGTAGAGGCCCCAGTAGAGGAAGACGCAGCCCTGGACGCAGGCCTGCACCCAGTGGGCGCGCACCGGTGTGAAGGCGGCGGCGAGCGCCCGTCCGGCGCGCTTCGCGGCCAGGCCGAGCACGGCGCTCCACAGGCCGAGCAAACCGGCCGCCCCGGCCAGCGTGCCGACCAGCACCGGGTGCTCGCGCACGGTGGGCAAAAACGCCAGCGCCGCCAGGGCCGCCGCCAGGGCCAGGGGCGCCCAGGGCACCGCCGCGCCCCGTGCCCCCGGCG
>JBJHAV010000132.1:0-10676 GCA_050480685.1 Planctomycetaceae bacterium
CCCACACTCTGACCCGGTGCGTGCACGGGCCGCGCGGCCCGCGACTCCCGGCTCCAGGACTTCACCCGGGAGCGCATCCCGCGTATACGAGGGGGCGAGATGGGCACGTTCTTCCAGTTGACGCTCTTGACCCGCGGCGTCCAAGTCTTTGCGATCCTGCTGGGTATTTGGATCACGCTCGACGGCTGGGGCAGCTTGGCCGTGGCCGTGCCCGCCGCCGCCCTCGCGGCCTGGTTCGGGGCCAGGTACGCGGCGGGCGAGGCCTACCGCGTGCGGCTGCTTCGCCTCGCGGGTTTCGGGCTCTTTTTCGTGGTCTCCTCCTTCCGCGGGGCCCTGGACGTGGCGCGGCGCGCGCTGCATCCGGACCTGCCGATCGAGCCCCACCTGGAGCGCTACCCCATCGGCCTGCCCGCGGGCCAACCGCGCACCCTTTTGGTGAGTGTGGTCAGCCTGTTGCCGGGCACGCTCAGCGCCGACTTGGATACGAGCGACAACACGCTGCTCGTGCACGCCCTGGCCCCCGGCCAGGCGGACTCCGTCGCCGAACTGGAACGGCGCATCGGCGCGCTGTTCGGTCTGGATCTGGAGAGCGGGAGATGAACCTGCTCTTGCAGGTCCTGCTGCTCTTCCTGCTCGCCAACCTGGCCGCCGGATTGTGGCGCGTTTGGCGCGGCCCGACCGCGGCGGACCGCATGCTCTCGGCCCTGCTGTTCGGCGCCACCACCGTCGCCGCACTGCTGGTGCTAGCCGAGTGGCAACAGGAACCGGGCCTGCGCATCGCGGCGCTGATCTTCGTGATGCTGGCGGCGGTCATGACCCTGGCCTATGCGGCCATCGCCCAGGGACTGGCCCGCGCCGTCGATCGCGAGGGAGGTCCGCCGGGAACATGAGCCCGCTCGATTGGTGCGCCGCGGCCGCCCTGGTCGCGGGCGCTTTTTTCTATCTGGCCGGCACGGTGGGGCTGTTGCGCTTCCCCGACGCCCTGAGCAGACTGCACGCGCTCACCAAGGCCGACAACGTGGGGCTGCTGCTCGTTTGTGTGGGCCTCGGTCTGCTCAGCGGGCAGCTCGGCACGGCGCTCCTGTTGCTGCTGATCTGGCTGATCGCCATGCTCGCCGCCACGGTGTCCGCGCACCTGATCGCCAAACGCGCTTTGGCTGACTTGGAAGCCGATCGAGACCTGGAGGATCGCGCACCGTGACGCTGGCCATCGACCTCTTCCTGGCCGGCGGATTGGTGCTGCTCGCTTGGCAGTCGCTGGTTGGGCCGAGCCTGTTCCGCGGCATCGTCATGTACATGGTCTTCGGCCTGGTGCTGGCGCTCGCCTGGGCCCGGCTGGGCTCGCCCGACCTCGCCATGGCCGAAGCGGCCATCGGCGCCGGGGTAACCGGTGCGCTGCTGATGATCGCCTTCTGGCGACTGCGCCGGATCCAGGCCCGGGAGCCGGCCGACCCGACACCGCGGCAGTCGTGGATCGCGGGCGGCGTGGCGCTGCTCGCCGCCCTGGTCGTGGGTGGGATCGGGTTCGCGGCCCTCCGGGCCCAGGGGGCCGGCGGCGAGGCGGGTCATCGGCTCGCCGAAGCGCTGCCCGCCACCGGCCTCGGCAATCCGATCACCGGCGTTTTGGTGGTCTTCAGGAACCTCGACACGCTGCTCGAGATGGCCGTGCTGCTGGCCGCCTACGTGGCTTCCCGGGCCGCGCTCGGCGACGAGAAAGCGGCCCTGCCCCTGCCCCCGGACCAGGACGCGCCCCTGGTCGGCGCCCTGGTGAACACCCTGACTCCGCTGGCGGTACTCGTGGCCATCTACCTGCTCAAGGCGGGCGGACAGCTCCCCGGCGGCGCCTTCCAGGGTGGGGCCATGCTGGGCGCGGTCGGGGTGCTTTTGATCCTGTCCGGGCGCCTTCGGTCGGCGCCGGGCGCGGATCTGCGGATTCGCCTGGCGCTGGTGGCGGGCACGGCCGTGTTCTCCGCGGTGGGGCTGGCCATGCTCGCGATCGGCGCGCCGCTGCTGGCCATGCCCGGGGTCTGGGCCGTGTACCTGATCGAAGCCGCGATGATGGTCTCGATCGGCATCACCCTGGCGCTCCTGTTCGCCGGCGCCCCCGGGCTGCGACGGGTGAAACGATGAACCACCCGGAGCTCTGGATCCTGGCAGCCGCCGCCATGTTCGGCATCGGGCTCTACAGCCTCATCATGGCCCGGCATCTGCTGCGCCAACTGATGGCCCTCAAGGTCATGGGCAGCGGGGTCTTCCTGGTGCTCGTCGTGGCCGCCGGCACCATCGATGGAGGGCTCGACGGGATCCCCAAGGCCCTGGTGCTGACCGGCATCATCATCGCGGTTTCGGCGATCGCTTTTGCTTTGGCGCTGGTCGTGCGCCTGGCGGAGGTGACCGAATCGATCACCCTGGACGAACCGGGGGACGACGATGATCGCTGAAGCCCTGGCGGGACTCGTGTTCCTGCCCTTGCTCGGCGCTTGCGCGTTGCTCGTGCTGCCGGCGGGCTGGAGGGCCATGACGGCGGTCACCAGCCTCGCACCCCTGCCCCTGCTGCTCTGGCCGATCACCGCGCTGGTGCACCGTGAGGGCACCTATGAGCTGGCCGTGGCCGGCTTCGAGGCTCCCCTCGGCATCGTCTGGCGGGTCGATGCGCTCGCCGTTTCGCTGCTCTGGTTGAACGCGGCCGTGGGGCTCGGCATCGGGCTCGCCGCGGCGCGGGACTTCGCGCCCGCCACTCAGCGGGGGACTCGCTTTTGGGCCCTTTGGCTGCTCCTGATCGCGGCGATCAACGCGCTTTTGCTCTCCGCGGACCTGTTCAACCTGTACGTGACGCTGGAGCTCGTCACCCTCGCTTCGATCGGTTTGCTCGTGATCGAAGGCAAACCGAAGGCCCTGCGCGCGGCCATCCGCTACCTCTTGCTGGCCCTGCTCGGATCGTTGCTGTACCTGCTGGGGGTGGCCCTGATCTACGGGCAAGCGGGCACCCTGGACATGTATCAGGTCTCCGAGCGCTTGCCGGCGGAACTGCTCGGGGTGGTTGCCCTGGCGCTCATGACCGCCGGCCTGCTGCTCAAGTCCGCGATCTTCCCGCTGCACGGTTGGTTGCCCGCGGCCCACGGCAACGCGCCCGGCCCGGTGAGTGCCGTGCTCTCCGCCATGGTCGTGAAGGTCTCGATCTACATGATCTGGAGGCTTTGGCTCTGGATGGCGGCCGACTGGCCCCTGGCGGGAGCCCTGCCGCTGCTCGCCGCCCTGGGGGCCGGCGCGATCCTCTACGGCTCGGCCCTGGCGCTCTTGGCGGTGCGCCTCAAAATGCTCGTGGCCTACTCGACCGTGGCCCAGCTCGGGTACCTGATGTTGGTCTTCGGCTTGCTCGACTCGCGGGGTTTCCTGGGCGCCTCCTACCACCTGCTCAGCCACGGCTTGGCCAAGGCGGCCATGTTCCTGGCGGTCGCCAATCTGCTCGGGAGCCTGGGCACCGATCGCATGGACCCCCTGGCCGGTGCGGACCGAAGGCGGCCGATCGACGTGTTCGCGTTCGCCCTCGCCGGTGTCAGCATCCTCGGGTTGCCGCCCAGCGGTGGATTCATCGCCAAGTGGCTGCTCCTGCAAGCGGTTTGGCAGCACGGGGGCTGGATTTGGGGCGCGGTGATCCTCGCGGGGGGACTGCTTGCGGCGGGTTATCTGTTCCGCGCCTTGGCCCTGCTCTGCGCTCGACCGGTCGCGGATGCGGACGCCGAGGCCGGTGCGCCCGCGGGGGGCCGAACGGCGAGTCTCGTGGCTTTGGGCCTGGCCCTGGCCGCCCTGGTGGCGGGGTTCGTTCCCGCGCCGATCCTCGACTTCCTCTCCAGCGGCCTGCCGCCGGCGGTGCTGCCGTGAGGGCCCTGTTGCTCCAGTGGTTGCCGATCCTGGTGGTGCTGGTTTCGGCCCTGGCGGGAATCGGCATCTTCCTCGCGGGCGAACGGCGCCAGGTGCTGCGCACGGCCCTCAACCTGTTTGCGGCCGGAGCCAAGCTCTTGCTGGTGGGGGGCATGGCCCTCTTGCTCCTGGGCGGCGAGGTGCCCGAGTTCCGCATGGCGCTCGTGCCGGGTTTCGACCTGCTGTTGCGCGCTGATGCGCTCAGCATGTTGTTCACCTCTCTCTCGGCTGTGCTTTGGTTGGTGACCACGGTCTACGCCATCGCCTACCTCGAGCGCTCGGAGGATCGCGCCCGTTTCTTCGGCTTCTTCAGCCTCTGCGTAACCGCGACCATGGGCATCGCCATGGCCGGCAACCTGTTGACCTTCTTTCTTTTCTATGAACTTTTGACCCTGACCACCTGGCCGCTGGTCGTGCACAGCGGCACCCGCGCGGCCTTCGCCGGCGCGCGCAGCTACCTGGCGCACACCCTCGGCGCCAGCGCCCTGTTTCTGGTCGGCATGGTCTGGCTCTACTCCCTCGCGGGGGCCCAGGACTTCATCGCCGGGGGCTCCCTGGAGGCCATCGGGGTCGAGCGCACCTTCGAGCTCAAGATCATCTTCGGCCTGCTCGTGGTCGGCATGGGCGTCAAAGCGGCGCTCTTCCCCCTGCACGGTTGGCTGCCCAAGGCGATGGTCGCGCCCGCGCCGGTCAGCGCTCTGCTGCACGCCGTGGCGGTGGTCAAGGCCGGCGCCTTCGGTCTCGTGCGCCTCGTGGAGGACATCTACGGACCCGGTCTGGTGGGGGAGTTGGGCCTGAGTTTGCCCCTGGCGGTCGCCGCAGGCTTCACGATCGTCTACGGATCGGTGCTGGCGCTTTTCCAAGCGGACATCAAGAAACGCTTGGCCTACTCCACGGTCAGCCAGGTGTCCTACATCGCCCTGGGCGTTGCCGTGGGCGGGCCGCTGGCGACGATCGGCGGCATCGTGCACCTGGTGCACCAGGGCCTGATGAAGATCGTGCTGTTCTTCTGCGCCGGCATCTACGGCAACCTCTTGGGGATCAAGCGCATTCAGGATCTGGATGGCGTGGGGCAGCGGCTCCCCTGGACGAGCGCCTGCTTCACCGTCGGAGCCCTCGGCATGATCGGACTGCCGCCGATCGCGGGGTTCATCAGCAAGTGGTACCTGGGCGCCGGTGCCATGGCCGCCTCCATGCCCTGGGTGCTCGGGGTGCTGGTGGCGAGCACATTGCTCAACGCCGCTTATTTCCTGCCGGTGCTCCGGCGCATTTGGCTCGCACCGCCGCCGGATCGTTGGCCCGAGGAAGCGCCGGCGGGCAGGCTCGAAGTGATCGGCATGATCGGCTCGACCCTGGTCGCCGCCGCCCTGGCGCTGGCCGTGGGACTCTTCGCCGGCCATCCGCTCAGCCCGCTCGGTTGGGTCACGGACATCGTCGCGGGGTACTTCCCATGAGCGCCCTGTTCGCCCTCATTTTGCCGCTGGTGCTGCTCGCGGCCCTGGCCGGTCCGGCCCGCTCGCGCGCGGCGGCCCTGGTCGCCGCTCCCTGGGCGCCGCTTGCGCTGACCGCACCCCTGGTCTTCGGCGACCGCCTGACCCTGCAGTGGACGCTGCTCGGTGTGACCCTTGGCCCGGACGGGGTCTCTCGGCCCCTGCTGCTATTGACCCTGGTGGTTTGGAGTTTGGCGGGCTGGTACGCCCGGGCCCACGTGACCGAGCGCAGGCGCTGGTTTTGGTGCGGATGGCTCGGGTCCCTGGCCGGCATGCAGCTCGTGCTGCTGGCCGGCGACATCGCGAGCTTTTATCTCGGCTACGCGGCCCTGGGCTTCAGCGCCTACCTGCTGGTGACCCACGCGATGAGCGCCGAATCCTGGCGCGCCGGGCGTGTTTACCTGGTGATGGCCCTGGCCGCGGAAGCGGCGCTGCTCGTCGGCCTGCTGATGATCGCGGGCCTGCACGGCAATGCGCCCTTCGCCCTGCTCCAGGCCCAGCCGGCCGCCCTTTTGGAATCGCCCGCCCGCTGGCTGCTCTTCGCCGGCTTCGCGGTGAAACTCGGCATCCTGCCCCTGCACCTGTGGTTGCCCCTGGCCCACCCGGTGGCGCCGATCCCGGCCAGCGCGATCCTCTCCGGGGTGATCGTCAAAGCAGGCCTGATGGGTTGGTTGCGTTTTGTGCCGGCCCTGGTCGGCGATCCGAAGCCACTGGGGATCGCGCTCTTCGCCCTCGGCATGGCCACCTCCTTCGGAGGCGTGGCCCTGGGGCTGACCCAGGCGCGGCTGAAACCCGTTTTGGCCTACTCGACCATCAGCCAAATGGGGCTGGTGCTCTCGGGTTTCGCTCTGACCCTCCTGCTGCCCGAAGAGCGCGAGGCGTTGCTGGCGCTGCTGGGTCTGTTGGCCTTGCACCACGGCCTCAACAAAGCCTCGCTGTTCGTGGCCTGTGGCTGTGCTCCCGGCGCGAGCCGCGGGCGCCTGTTTTTGTTCGCCCTGCCGGCGCTTTCCCTGGCCGCCACGCCCCTGACCACCGGGTTCTTCGCCAAGGACGCGCTCAAGTCGGCCCTCACCCAAGCGGGCCTGGGTTCCCTAGCCGGCGGACTGTTGGCCTTGAGCTCCACCGCCACGGCGCTGCTGGTTTGGAAGGCCTTCGAACTGGCCAAGGAACAACGGGACGGACGCACGCCGCTGCATCCGGCTTGGCCGTGCCTCGTGATCGCCGCCGCACTCGTGCCCTGCCTGCACGCCGCCGGGCACGGCCTCCTGGTTTGGCCCGCGGGGGGCAAACTGCTGGAGGCCGCGTGGCCGCTACTTCTGGCAGCCGGACTGTGTTTTGCCCATCGGCGGCTTTTGGGCGGCAGAAACCTTCGGCTGCCCGAAGGTGATCTGGTGGTGCTCCTCGAACGCCCCTTCGCCCGCCGGTCGGCTCCGGCCGGCAAGGACGCGGAAGAGCCGGAGCGCCCCCCGCGCTTCGCGGCCCTCGGCAGCGGCCTCCTGGCCGTCGAGCGCACGGCCCAGCGCATCTGGGCGGTAGGCCTCGCGCTCCTGCTGCTGGGGCTCGCCCTCGGAGGGAGCCTCCTGTGGTCCGGGCCGCCCTGAGGCCCGCGAACCGATCCCAACGAAAGAAACCGCCTAAAGAAGGTGGTGCCCGAGGGGGGAGTCGAACCCCCACTCCCTTGCGGGAACATGGACCTGAACCATGCGCGTCTGCCTATTCCGCCACCCGGGCTGGGTTGGGAGCGAGGACGATACGGAGGGCGGGCCCGCCGGTCAACGGCCTAGAGCCGCGAGCGGGCCTAACCGGCCGTGACACGCACGCCGTCCACGAGCGCCCAGGGCACGCGGGCGGATCCGGAGAGGCGCTCGGAGCGGCTGGAGAGGGCCAGGATCGAACGCAGGCCCTCGAAGGCGTTGCCCGCCAGCAGGGTCTCGCCCACCGGCCGAACGATCTCGCCGCCTTCGACCCAACGGGCGCTCTTCGCCACCCCCGAGAAGTCGCCGCTGGTCGGATCGACGGTGCCGCTGAAACGGCCCACCAAAAGACCCCGGCCCAGGGTCCGGGCCAGGTCGCGCTCGTCGCCCCCGTCCCCGGGTTCCAGCACCAGGGCGTGGGGGCCCAGGCCCGGCACCCCGCGCGATCCGCCCTGGGCGTGGCCGGTGCCCGCGGCCAGGTCCTCCTGGCGGGCGGCTTGGCCGTTGTAGAGGTAGGTGCGCAGCACACCGCCGCTGACCAGGTCCATGGGCCGCGCCGCTTGGCCCTCGCGGTCGAAGGCAGAGGCGCCGGAAAGGTCCAGGTCGGCCGGATCGTCGCGCAGGTGAAAGCCGGGCACCCCGATCGGCTCCCCGAGGCGCCCACCCAGGGCGCTGCGCCCGCGCTGCACCGCCAAGGCGCTGATCGCACCCAACAGCGGCGAGAGGAACATGGACACGAAGGCTTCCGGCGTGAACAGCACCGGACCGGAATAACTCTCCGCGCGGCCCGCGCCCAGGTTGCCGAGGGCGGCGTCGGCGAAGCGCCGCACCAGGTCCTCGATGCGCGCCGGCAAACCGTCCGGCCGGCGTGTCCAATCGGAGCGGTAGTCGAAGCCGCCCACGTCGTCCCCGTCCACGGCCATGCCAAAGACACTCGCGCCCAGGCCGGCGGAGGACTCGGCGGCCCGCGCACCCCGCGAGGACAGCACGGCTCCGCTGCCGGCCGCCACCTGCACCTCGCTCGCGTCCAGGGAAAGGCGCGGATCGCGCCCGCGCACCGCTTCGAGCAAACCGCGGGCCAGTTCGACCACCGGTTCGACCCCCAGTTGCCAAAGCCCCGGATCCACCGCGCCGCCCAGACCCGCCAGCGCTTCGCCCGCCAACAGGCCGGCCTTGGGATCGGCGGGGGAGAGGCGCGCCAAACCCACGGCCTGTTCGGCCAGGCGCCGCAAACCGTCGCCGTCCAGTTGGTTCGTGCTGGCGAAACCCAATCGTCCGCCCACGAAGACGCGCAAGCCCAGCCCTTCGGAAGCGGAGACCCGCGCCAACTGCAAGTCGCCTTTTTCCAGGGCGACCGAGGTCGAACGGCGCGCGGAGGCAAAGGCCTCGGCCTCGTCCGCACCGGCGGCGCGGGCCAGCTCGACGGCCGCTTCGCAGCGCGCGAGCAGTCCGGCTTCCACGGCGGCCGGGTTTTCCATTTCGATCGTCGCGGCGGCGCGGGATGCGCTGCTTTCGGCCGAAGCGCTCATGCCCGCCCTCCGAGCAGCACCTCGCAGCGCAGCCAGGGCCCGCCCGCGTCGACCTTGGCCAACTGGCCCTTGCCGCAGTGGCCCGAGCCCAGGTCCCAACGGAATTCCCGGGTCACTCCGTCGACGGTGCCAAGCACCTCGAAAGCGCGCCCCGAGAGGTTCACACCGCGCAGCAAACCGCCGCGCACACCCTTGCGGATCGGATAGGCCTCCAAAGTGCCGAACATGAACTCGCCGTTCGCGTCCGCCTGGCCGTTGGCCGGCCCGTCGAGCAAGTAGCCGTCCTCGATCTCGCTGACCAGTTCGTCGAGGGTCGACTCCCCGGGTTCGATGTAGGTGTTGCGCATGCGGATCAGGGGTTCGTCCTGGTACTCCCAAGCGCGCGCGTTACCGGTCGGCGCCACGCCGAAGTGCGCCGCCGATTCGCGGTTGTGCAGGTAACTCTCGAGGATGCCGCCGCGCACGATCACCGTGCGTTCGGTGGGCACACCCTCGTCGTCCACGGGCAACGTGCCGCCGGCGCCCTCGTGGAACTCGCTGGCGCCGGAATCGCACAGGGTTACCAGCTCGCTGGCCACGCGCTGGCCGAGCTTGCCGGCGGCGCACGAACCCGCCAACACGAAGTCCGCTTCGACCGTGTGGCCCACGGCTTCGTGGGTCAGAAGCCCGACCAAGGCGGGGGAGAGCAGCACGCGCTTTCGGCCGCCGTCGGGATAACCCGCGCGCAGGCGGTCCACGGCGATGCGCGCCGCATCCTGGGCGAGTTCTTCGGCCGCGCCCGCGCGGAACAGGCAGTTCCAACCGCCGGTGGAGCCGACCGAACGCGCGCCGCGCTGCAACTCACCCGCCGAACGGGCCACGGCCATCACACGCAGCTCGGGCCGCACGAGGCGCAGCCAAGCGGCCGCCCCGTCGCTGGTCACGATGCCCTTTTCCTCCAGCATCTCGCTGTAGGTGCACGAAGCGCTCTCCACCGAAGGCGCCGCTTCACGGGCGCGCCGCTCGGTCTCCAGCACCAGCCGCAGCACCTCTTCCAGGGGCCGCGCTTCGGCCTCGGCAAAACCGTCCAACTCGAAGCGCCCGCGGGCGAACTCGGCCGGCGCGAGCCCCGCCACCTTGGTGCGCCGCACCGACGCCGAAGCGCGCGCCGCGGCCCGGGCGGCGTCGATCGCGGCGCGCACGGCCCCGACTTCCAGCCGCGCCGTGCTGGCGAACCCAAAGGTGCCGTCCACGAGCACCCGCACCCCGACGCCGGTGTGTTCGGTGCCCTGGGCCGTGTCCACGCGCCCCTTCTCGACCGCCACGGCCCGGGAGCGCTTGCGGTGGTAGCGCAGCTCCACGAAACCCTCCCCGCGGCCCGCCAGGGCCTCGGAAAGCACCCGGGTGGGATCGTCCTCGCCCCCGGGGGCGCCTTGCGATTCGATGTTCATGCCCAAACAAGCTCCAAGGGTCTCGGGCGCGAACCGCCCGCCGCGGGCCCGAACGCACTCGGGTCCCCGCCGGTGCATTCTGTGCCCGAAGGGAGCCCGACTCCAGGATCCCCTCGCCCGACGCGCGTCAACGGCTCGGTGCGAGCGAAGAGGCGGCTTCGGCGGAGTTGGCCCGGCGGGGCGAAGCCTGGGCGGCGAGGCCCGGGGCCGGGCCCACTTCGCGGCGGGGTGCGTGCTCGGGCTCGGCGCCGGCCGCTGAGTCCTCGTCGGCGCGCTGCGCCGGCTGCGGCCCGCGCGGGCGGCTCGGACGGGACCAGAGGAAAGAGAGCACCGAGACGACAACCAAACCCAGGACCACCAGCAGCCAGCCGGTGATCTGCCCCCGGGCGATGGGAATCGCCACCAGCCCGAGCAGCATGCCGGTGGAGAGCCACTTGGCGCGCGGGCGAATGACCCCATGGGCGCGCCAGTCGGCGAGCAACGGCCCGAGCACCGGCTGGCGCAGGAGCCAGGCGTGCAGGCGCGGGGATGAACGGTCGAAGCAGGCCGCCGCCACGAGCAGGAAGGGTGTCGTGGGCAGGAGGGGCAAGAAGGCCCCGAGCACCGCCAGGC
>JBJHAV010000133.1:0-10560 GCA_050480685.1 Planctomycetaceae bacterium
GCGGAGGGGGGGAGGAGTTGGCGCCAGGCACCGTCCCCACCCACCGATGGGCGCGGGGGGGTTAGGGGAGTTCGAGGCCGAGCATGAGGCACTGGAGGCCGCTGCCGATGCCGAGCAGGCCGACCCGGTCGCCGGGGCCGAGCCAGCCGGCCTCGCGGGCCAGGGAGAGGGTCGCCGGCAGGGAAACCGAACCCATGTTCCCCAGGGTCTCCACCGTGGGGAAGTCCCGCTCCGGCGTCAGCCCCAGGGCGGCCAGCAGCGCGCGGCGGTGCTGGACCCCGACCTGGTGGGTGAGCACCTTCGCCGGTCCCGGCTCGGGCCATTTCAGCTCCCCGAGGAACGCCGGCCAGGTGCGCGCCGCCAGGTCGATGCCGGCGGCCATCAGCGCTTCGCTGTCGGTGTCCATCAGGGGGCCCGCGGCGCCTTCGGCCCGGTCCCCCTGGCAAAGCACGTGGTGTTCGGTCGCCGCCCGCGAGAGCCCGCCCACAAGGCGCGGGGAGCTCGCCGGCGCGTCCGCTCCGCGGGTCAACACCGCGGCCGCCGCGCCCGCTCCGATGGTCAGGGAGGCGAAGGCGCGTTTGAGTTCGGATTTGCCAGCATCCGGGTTTCCGAGCAGCCCGGCCAGGGTCGCTTCCACCAGCGGCCGCCCGTCCTCGCAGGCCACCACCAGGGCCGCGTCCACCCGCCCGGCCTCCAACTCGCCGGCGGCCAGGCAAAGCGCGTTGGCGAAGCCCAGGCAGGCGTTGGAGAGGTCGAAGGCCACGGCCTCCGCCGGCAACCCTAGGGTGTGGTGCACGACCGAGGCGGTGGCGGGCTCCAGGAAGTCCCGGCAGACCGAAGCGTGCACCAGGAGGCCGATGCGTTCGGCGGGCAGCCCGGAGCGCTCCAGGGCCATCCGGCCAGCCTCGGCCGCGGGGCCGCTGGGGCGCGTGCCGGGCGGCCAAAAGCGCCGCTCGCGGATGCCGCTCATCAGCTCCAGCCGGCCGACCCGCAGGCGCAGGCGCCCGTAGAGCGGGTCGAGCCCCTCCTCCAGGGCCGCCGAGGACACACGTTCCTCGGGCAACAGATGGGCCAGGCCGGCCAGGCGCACGTCCGCGAACCGCATGGGGCGAAGAGCCTACCCGCCAGGGGTGGGATCGTGGACCCCGGCGCCGCCCGGGCGCTCCCGTGGCAGACTGGGCCCATGGCCGCCGAGCTCTCGATCCTGCACGTGGACATGGACGCCTTCTACGCGTCCGTGGAGCTGCGCGATCGCCCGGAACTGGCCGGCCGGCCGGTCTGCGTGGGGGGCAGCGCCGAGGGCCGGGGCGTGATTTCGGCCGCCTCCTATGAAGCCCGGCGCTATGGCGTGCACTCGGCCATGCCCACGGCCCGTGCCCTGGCCCTGTGCCCGGACCTGGTGCTCCTCGCCCCCGACTTTGAGAGTTACACCCGGGAGAGCCGTCAGATCATGGGCATCTTCCGGCGCTACACGCCGCTGGTGGAACCGCTCTCCCTGGACGAAGCCTTCCTGGATGTTTCCGGCTGCGAGCGCCTCTTCGGCGACGCCGCGTCCATCGGCCGCGCGATCAAGACCGACATTCTGCGCGAGACCGGTTTGGTGGCTTCCATCGGCGTGGCGCCGACCAAGTTCCTGGCCAAGCTGGCCAGCGACCTGGATAAACCCGACGGCTTCCGCGTCATCGCGCCTGGCGAGGTGCGCTCAGTGCTCGACCCGCTGCCGGTTTCCAAACTCTTCGGCGTCGGCGAACGCACCGCCAAGCGCCTCGAAGCCCTCGGCGTGCGCACCATCGGACAACTCGCCTCGCGCCCGCGGGAGGAGGTCGAGCGGCGCTTCGGAGCCAGCGGCGCGTGGATCCACGATCTGGCCCACGGGATCGACGAACGGCGCGTGACTCCGGGGCGGGCGGAAAAGTCCGTCGGGCGCGAGCGCACCTTCCCCGAGGACATCGCCGATCGCGACGAACTGCGTCGGCGCCTGTACGGCTTCTGCGACGAAGTCGCCTACGACCTGCGCGACCGCGGCCTGCGCGGCCGCGCGGTGACCCTCAAAGCGCGCTTTTCGGACTTCAGCACCGTTACGCGCTCGCGCACCCTCGAACACGCGACCAATCTCGGCCCGCGTTTTTTCGCTGTGGCCCGCGAACTGCTCGAACGTGTGCCGCAGCAGCCCTTGCGTCTCTTGGGCGTCAGCGTCGCCCAACTGGAGGACGTGCGCGGCCCGGTCCAGGGCCGACTTTTCGAAGAAGACGGCCCGGCCCCGGAGTCGGACCGCAGGTTGGAGCGGGCCCAACCGGGCCTCGACCGCCTGCGGCGCAAGTACGGCAAGGTCCCGCTGACGAGCGCCAGCGCCCTGCCGCTGCCGCGGCGGCAGGGCGACAGGCCGCCGGGTTGATTCAGCGCAGTCCGGGCGGCAAATCGACGAGGATCGTCATGTGCCGCAGCAACTTGCGGTAGGCATCGAGCTGCTGCTGGGAGAGTTGTCCCGCGAGCAGGTTCGTGGTTTCCAGCGGATCCGCGAGCAGGTCGTAGAACTCGTGCTGCGCCGTGCCCTGTTCGTAGCGTTTGCGAATCAGCTTGTGGCGCCGATCGCGCACGGCGAAGAGTTCTACGTGGTGCGGAATGCCGATTCCGTTCGGGATGAAGAGCTCGCTCCAAGCGAACTTGCGTTGGGCCAGAGCCGCCGGATCCCGCAGGTAGGGCATCAGGCTGACCGAGTCCACCACCCGTCCCGACGGCAGGGCCGCTGCCAAATCGATGCCGGCGATCTCGGCCACGGTTGCAAAAAGGTCCGTGCCCTGCACGAGGTGTTCCACGGCTCGCCCGGGCGAGACCACATGGGGGCCGGTCACGATCAACGGCACCTTGATGCCGCCCTCGTAGGGGGTCATCTTGCCCTTGGAGGGGTCGAAGGGCGGCGAAATGCTGCCCTGGGGCGTGCCGTTGTCCGCCAGGAAGATCACCGTCGTGCGCGCCAGCACCTCGGGATCGATGCCCGCGAGCAGGCGGCCGATCTCGGTGTCCAGGGCTTCGACCATGGCGTGGTAGAAGGGCACCGCCGAGTCGCCCTTCTTGAGGGTCGGCGGAACGCTGACGGTGAACAGATCCGCCGGGGGCGTGTGGATCGGCGTGTGCGGCGCGTTGAAGATCAGGTTGATGAACCAGGGCTCCGCAGCCTGGCCGATGAACTCCAGCGCCGAGTCCACCTGGCGTGTTGTCGCGTAGGTGGTTTCGTAGGTCACCACCTGTCCGTTGCGGACCAAGGGGTAGTTGAAGTAGCTGTAGCCGTGCAGGTTGTCGAGGCCCAGGTTGCCGGGGATGCCCTCATAGAGCCCGTAGCCGTGCAGGTTTGGCGAAAGCAGGCCGCCGGTCTGGGCGTTGCCCAGGAACCACTTGCCGATCAGGGCCGTGTCCCACACGTCCGTGGTGCTCGCGGCCAAAAGCTTCGGCAGGGTGATCTCCTCCAGGGAGAGCGGCACCTGCATGGAGTACACCGTGAAGCCGATGCCGTGCCGGCGCGCATAGCGCCCGGTTTCGATGTTCGCCAGGCTCGTGGAGCCGCCCGGGTTGAGGTAGGCGTTGTCGAAGCGCACCCCCTGGGCGGCCAGGGCATCGATGTTCGGGGTCGGCGGGGTCAGCACACCCAGGCCGTAGGCGTTGATGATGTCCACGCCCAAATCGTCGGCGGTCATCATCAGGATGTTCGTCGGAGCCTGGGGAGGCTCCGAGCCGACGTAGGCCGCGGCCAGGGGCGCTGCGAGGGCCCATACCGCCAAAGCGGCCAGACCCTGGATGATTTTGGCCTCGGCCGCCCGATTCGGGGGCAGGGTGGCCGGGCAGGGGGCAACGTCGACCTCGGTGAGGCGCGTGGACATGGGGGGCCGCGGAGCGGGGGAGGGGGGCGGAAGGGGAGACGCGAGAAAAGTCCGCGCCACGGGTAAAGGCTAGATCGCCCCGGGGAAACCGGCAAGTGGCACGTCGCGCGGGAAGCGGTCGTTTTGCAGGTGCGGGCGGGGCCCGACCGCCCCGGGGGCCCTCGTGTCGGGCCCGGGCCCCTCGGGATCAGTGCGCTTCGAGCCAGTTGGCGCCGTGCCCCAGGTCCACCTGGAGCGGCACGGCCAGCTCCCAGGCGCCTTCCATGGCGTCGCGCACCAGGGCCGAGGTGGCTTCCAGCTCGCTCTTCGGCACCTCGAAGAGCAGTTCGTCGTGCACCTGCAGCAGCATGCGCGCGGGCGAACCGGAGGCCGTGAGGGCCGCTTCGACGCGCAGCATGGCGCGTTTGATGATGTCGGCGGCGCTGCCCTGCACGGGGGTATTGATGGCCGCGTTTTCGGCGAAGACCCGCGTGCGGTTGTCGTTTGAGGTCAGCTCCGGGATGCGGCGCCGGCGCCCGGCCAGGGTCTCCACGTACCCCCGCCGGCGGGCTTCCTCCAAGAGGCCCTCCATCCAAGCGCGCACGCTGGGGAAGGATTCGAAGTAGCGCTCGATGAAACGCTTGGACTCGGCCAGGTCCATGCCGGTCTCGCGCGCCACCCGCTGGGGCCCCATGCCGTAGAGCAGCCCGAAGTTGATCACCTTGGCGCGGCTGCGCATGGTCCGGTCGACCTCGCCGGGCGCGACGCCAAAGAGGATCGAGGCGGTCGAAGCGTGGATGTCGGCCCCTGCCCGGAAGGACTCGATCAAGAGTTCGTCGCCCGAGAGGTGCGCCATCACACGCAGCTCGATCTGGGAATAGTCCGCGGCGAGCAGCACCCAGTCCCCGTGTTCGTCGCTCGCCCGCGGCACGAAGGCCTGGCGCAGCTTGCGGCCCCGTTCGGTGCGCACGGGGATGTTTTGCAGGTTGGGATCGGAGGAGGCCAGTCGCCCGGTCGCCGCCGCCACCTGGCTGAAGGAGCAGTGCACGCGGCCGGTGCCCGGATCCACGTAGCGCGGCAGCGCCTCCACGTAGGTGGAGCGCAGCTTGGCGATCTCGCGGTATTCGAGCAGTTTGTCGACGATCGGCACGTCGGCGTACTGCTCCTGCAGGGTGGCCGCGTCGGTGGAGTAGCCAGTCTTGGTGCGGCGCACCCGCTTGACCCCGGCGGCCTCCTGGATGCGCAGTTTCTCGAACAGGATCGCGCCCAGGGCCTTGGTGCTGCCCAGGTTGAAAACCTCGCCGGCCAGGTCGTGGACCTGGGCTTCGAGGGTTTCCTGTTCGCGGCGCAGTCCCTTGCCGAAACGCTCGAGCAGCCCGGTATCCAGGCGAATGCCGCGCTCCTCCATGGCGGCGAGCACCGGCACGAGCGGCATTTCCAGGTCGCGGAACAGCTCCGTGGCGCCGCTTTCCTCCAGCTCGGCCTGCAAGAGATCGACCAGCCGCCAGGTGGTATCCGCATCCTCGCAGGCGTACTCCGCCACGCGCTCGATCGGCACCTCCTTCATGGTGATCTGCTTCGCGCCGCTGCCGATCAGGTCCTTGGTCGGAATCTTCTCCAGTCCGAGGAAGTGGAGCGCCAGGGCGTCGAGCCCGTGGGAGCGCGCCGCGCCCGCCGCGCAGAAACTCGCGACCATGGTGTCGAAGGCGGGCGGCGGGAGTCGCAGGCCGCGCCCGTGCGCGCCGCGCGTCGGACCGGCGGCCAGCACCAACCAGTCGTACTTGGTGTTTTGGCCCACCCGTTCGAGGGCGGGATCCTCGAGCAGCGGGCGCAGGGTCTCGATCAGGGCCGCGGGACCGTCCGGATGCACCGGTGGATCGGCGTGGAACGGCACATACCAAGCCTGTCCGGCCCGGCACGCGAAGCTGATGCCGACCAGCTCGGCTTGGAGCGGGAAGAGGCTGGTGGTTTCCGTGTCGACGGCGAAGCGCCCGGCGGCGCGCAGCTCGCGCTCCATTTCGCCGAGCTGATCCAGGTCGGCGATGGTGCGGTAGTCGCGGCTCGCGGCATCCGTGCGTTCGGCGCCCTCGGCGCGCACCTTGTCCTGCAGGCTGCGGAACTCCAGATCGCGGAAGAGCTCCGTCAGGCGCTCGCGATTCGGATGGGCCGGACCGATCGCTTCCAAACCCGGCTTCAGCGGCACATCGCGCCGGATCGTGACCAGTTCCCGCGAGAGCAGCAGCAACTCGCGGCTGGCTTCGATCTTCTCGCGCTGTTTCGGGGTCAGCTCGTCCAGGTGAGCCAGCACACCGTCGACCGAACCGAAGCGCCCGATCAGGTCGATGGCTCCCTTTTCGCCGATGCCTTTGACCCCGGGCACGTTGTCGGAGCTGTCGCCCATGATCGCAAGCACATCGACCACCCCTTCCGGGCCGGTGCCGAACTTTTCGCGCACGGCCTCCGGGCCCTGCACGATCGTGGGTTCGCCGGCCTTGAAGACGTTGTGCAGCGCGACACGTTCGTCCACGAGCTGCATGAAGTCCTTGTCGCCGGTGACGATGCGCACCTCGTGCCCGGCCGCGGCGGCCTGGGTCGCCAGCGTGCCGATCACGTCGTCCGCTTCGACACCGGCGACTTCGAAGAGCACGATGCCATGGGCTTCGACCACCGCGCGCATCCAGGGGAGCTGCGCGATCAGGTCCTCGGGCGCCTTTTGGCGCGTGGCCTTGTACTCGGCATAGCGCTCGTGGCGGAAGGTCGGATCCTTGTGGTCGAAGGCGACCGCGATCAGGTCGGGTTGCTCCTGCTCCAGGATCTGGCGCAGCACCATGGTGAAACCATAGGTGGCGCCGGTGGCGCGCCCGTCGGCGGTGGCCAGGCCGGAGCGGGCGAAGGCGAAGTGGGAACGGAAGGCCAGGGCCGTACCGTCGAGCAGGAAAAGCCGCGCCATGGGATTAGGAGGGTAGCGGGCGGGCGGCGCCGCCCCGGCCGCCGATTTGCCGGAAGCCCATGCCCGCGCGCCGGGCGGCTTCCCCGTCGGCGTCCGGGCGGTCGCCGATCACCAGGCAGCGCCCGGGCGGGATCCCGAGGCGCGCGGCGGCCGCCAGGTAGCCGTCGGGCTCCGGCTTGAGGCGCGGCGGACCGCCGGGCTCCCCGTTCGCCACCACCACGTCGAACAGATGCTCCGCGCGCAGGCCCGCCAGCTTGGCCCGCGCCGGGTAGTCGCTGACCAGGGCGGTTTTTCCGCCCGCCGCGCGAAAGGCGGCGATTTCGGCCAGCAGGTCGCGCCGCCGGAAGGGGAACAGCCGTCGGGCGGGGCGCTCCACCATCCAGCGGCGCACGAGGGTCTCCAGGGCCTCGGGCGCAAGCTCGCAGGCGCCCGCGGCCCGTTCGAGCTGGGCCCGCCAGGGGTCCTGGGTTTCGCTCCCTTGGCCGCGCAGCTCCTCGTGGGCGCGGCGGAAAGCGCGGATGGCGCGCACCGCGCCCGGCGCCGCCGCGAGCAGCCAAACGCCCATCAGGAGCTGCACCGGCCGCTGGTGGTAGAGCGTCCCGTCCAGGTCCACGAGCCAGGCCTGGGCGTCGCGGCCCGCGGGGGAATCGGTCGGGGTCATCGGGGGAACTCGCCGGCGGCGCAGGGAGTTTGGTGCGCCGGCCGGCCGGAAGCCAGGGCGCGTTCGTCGGCCGCGCCGGTTAGGCTGCCCGGGGCGGCCGGGGATCCGGCGCCGGGACGCGCGATGCAAAGGCACGAGGGCATGGGCGCGCCGCAGGGGCCGGGGCCGGCGGGCGAAGGGGAGGCACCGGGGGCCTTCGAGTGGACCTACACCGGCCGCACGCCGGTCCAGCGCACCGGCGACGGGCGGGCGGTGGAGCAGGCGCTTTTGGTGCTGATCGCGCGCGGGCTGGACGGGGCGGTCGAACGCCAGGACGGGGAGTATTGGCTGCACGTGCCCCTGGAGCAGGCCCAGGCGGCGAGGCGCGAACTGGCGCTCTACCTGGAGGAAAATCGCCGCCGGCCGCGGGCCAGCGTGCCGGAGGCCTACGGGGCCTGGGGCTCGGTGCTCGCTTATGTGCTGCTTTTGATCGGCGCCGGCTGGGCCCAGGCGGAGCGGCTGGGCGGGGTCGATTGGTACCTGGCCGGGCGGTTGGATGCGGAGCGTGTGCGGGCCGGGGAAAGTTGGCTGGCCTGGACGGCCCTGATGCTGCACGCGGACACGGTGCACCTGGTGTCGAACCTGCTCTTCGGCGGGCTGTTCGGCCTGCTCTTGGCCCAGGTGGTGGGCGGCGGGTTGGCTTGGCTGGGGATCGCGCTCGCGGGAGGGCTCGGCAACCTGGCGAACGCTTGGATCCGGGATGGGGCGCACCTTTCCGTGGGAGCTTCCACGGCGCTCTTCGGCGCGCTCGGGCTCTTGGGCGCGGTCGAATGGATGCGGCGCAAGCAGGAGCACCAGGCCTGGCGGCGGCGGCTCGCGCCCCTGGTGGGGGCGGTGGCGCTGCTCGCGCTGTACGGCACGGGGGGCGAGCGCACGGACGTGCCGGCGCACCTGTTCGGGTTCCTGTCGGGGTTGGCGTTGGGACCGGGGTTGCGCGCGCTGCAGGCCGTCGTGCCGCCGCGTTCCACACCTGCACCGGGCTGGTGACGGCGTAGAACCGCGCGACGTCGGTGCGATCTTGCGGGCGGAACAGGCTGTCGACCCGGCCGGCCAGCTTCACCTCGTTGTAGTCGTTCGCATACCTGCCGGTGCGGAGGTCCGGCGGCCGCGGGGCGCGGAGAGCCACGACTCGAAGAGTTCCTCGGACTCGGTCTTGAGGAAGAGGCGGATGCGGTCGTCGAAGTGGAGGTCGGCACTGCGGGCAAGTCGCCGGGAGCCGTTGCGGCCCTCGCCTGCGCCGCTCGCGCGGGGAGCCGCGGCGGGTTCGTCGTCTTCCGGCAGGAGGTCTGGGGCGCTGCGCAGGGCGGTGGCGATGCGGTGCATGCCTCCCTCGACCGCAACACCGCCCCACGAGAGCGCAACGGCGACGGCCGCGAAAGCGGCGAGGCCGGAAAGCCGGACAAGCGCCGCCGAGCGACGCGTCCGCCCCTCGCGCAGGCGCAGGCAAAAGTAGCCGAAAAGCAGCCACGGGAGGAAGACGAAAGACAGCATCTGCCAAAGTTCGAAGTCGTAGCGCACGGTCGAGAGGGTGCCCCAGAGGCCGAGGGAGAGACCGGCGAAAGTCGAGGTGCCGAGCGCGGATTCGAAGGCGCCGCTCGACGCCCGCGCCGACTCGGTGCCAAGGCGCAGGGCAGCAGCGCCCCAGAGCAGGGCGAAGGCGGGATGAAAGGGGGCGGCTAGTTCAGCGCGGAAGGCGAAGGCGATTCCTTCCCGGAAGAGGCTTGCCTGCCACGTCGCCGCCGCGAAAGCGGCGGCCACCAAGAGCGCCGGAAAAAGGATGCGGTCGCCTCCCTCGTCCCGGGGGGCGCCCCTGCGGCGGTCGGACCTCGCCAGCGGCCCGAGCTGTCCGAGCGAGGCGATCGCGAGGAGCGCCACCGTCATCGCGAGAGGCACCGGCGACCCCGAGAGCATCCAGGCGACGAAGCTCAGCAGCAGCGGGGCAAGGGCGTAGGGGAAGGCAGGCATGCGCGGGGTGTCGGGCGGCCGGTTCTTGCTCCGCAGGTCTCGGAGCGGCTCCAGCTCGGCGAAGACGGGGAGATGGTTTGTGGTAGCGACTGGGTCGGGTATCGGGCGTTTGAGTTTGACTGAGTATTCGGGGGCTGCGCCGGACTCTCTCCGGCGGCGTGGCGTCCTGCGGTCTCAGCCTGCCGCCGCTAGCAGTCGGGCAGCCGGGGCGAAGGAGCGCAGGTCGAGGCAATGGGCGGAAGCGAGGGAGGTTCGAAGCGTCGATTCCCAGGCTTCGCGCGGCGTGTCGGACAGGATGATGTGATCGGTGCAAGCTTCGAGCGCGCGGGCAGCGGCGACCAAGTCCCCGATGTCCCGGACCCCGTACCGCGCCGCGACGGAGAGCCGGTCGAGCTCCGCATCGAAATCGCGACGGGACTTCAGGATACGCGCCGGCCCGGGGAAATGACGCCATGCCACGACGACTCCGGCCCCGCGCAGTTTTCGCAGCAGCCCCGAAGCCATCCTCAGCAACACCTCGAAATCCTCGGGCGTGACCAGCCCGCGCGGGCTGTCCGGCGATGGCGCGGTTTGCAAAGAGTGCAGCAACACCCCGAAGCGTCCGCTTCGGAACGGAGGGGGCTCGGACTCCCTCGCGAGCAGGTTGCGATGCCTCAGCGAAGACGGCCAGTGCACCGCCCTTGCGGGATCCCCCGAGCGGAAGTCGCGGAGCAGGCGGAACTCCGCCGAGAGTTCGTGCCCCCAAGCGCCGCCGTGGCGCCATGCGGCGAGTCTCAAAGTCAGTTCGCTCGAGACCACGGACGGGAGCGCGGGCGCGGGCAGCGATAGGGTGGGCCGGGGTCCCTTCGCGAAGCGACCTGACCGCCGCGTCGCGAACCATCCGAGCGGCCAGTCGGACGCCATCTCCCAGCGACCGGGATCGACGATGCCACGCCCCGGGCAGCGGGCCGCCGCCTAAGGAAAAAGACCCCGCCACTTTGCCCGAACCAGAGGCAGCGGCGGGCTAACCGCAGGGCCCTCGTTGCCAGCGATTCATCGGCACTTTACACCGGGTGCGCTTCGTGCTCCGGCACATCAAGGAAGCGCACCCG
>JBJHAV010000134.1:0-10506 GCA_050480685.1 Planctomycetaceae bacterium
TGCAACCCGGGCCCATCCACGCCAGGGCGTCGCGCACCCCCGCCCGGTGGAGCTCACCCTGGCAGAAGTCCACGACGGACACCAGCGCTTGCACCCGCTCGTCGCGGTCCGGCCGGCGCACGACGAACTGCTCCACCGCGGCGTTCTTGCGCTTGAACCCGGTGGTGTTGACGTTGGAGAGGTTGTTGGCGATCAGCTCGAGCCGACGCTCGGAGGCCCGCATGGCCGCCGCCGCGTTGTAGATCGCTTGGTCCATGCCCACTGGGGAGCAAGCCGCTTGCCAAGTTCGCTCCGGCCTGCCGACCCGCTTGGCGGGCCCGCGGAGGGCCCCTGCGCGGCCGCCGGGACCTGGTCGGCCCGTGAGACCGGGCCGAACTTCCCGCCTCGCCCTGGAAGTTCCTTCCCGGGTGGAAAGGATTTCCGAACGCCAAGCGGCGGTCCGCCGTGCGCATGCACGGCGAGCCGCCGCTTCCAACCTCTGTGGTGGGTGCCCCGCGGAGACCGCCGGGTACCGCGGTTACCCCTGGGTGCCGCTAGGACCTACTGCCGGCCTCACACCACGTTCACGATTTCCTCGAGCATCGAGTCCTGAACGGTGATGAGTCGGGCATTCGCTTGGAATCCCCGCTGGGCTTGGATCAGGCGCACGAACTCCTCGGCGGTGTCGACGTTGGACTCCTCCAGGGCGCCGCCGATGACTTCACCTCCGCCGCTTTGGAGACCGGAGCCGAGGAAACGCTGGCCGCTGTTGGTGGTCTCGATCCAGTAGTTGTCACTGGCCTCGGCCAAACCGGCCTCGTTGGTGAAAACCGAGACGCCGAAGCTTCCCAGCAGGGACGTTTGCCCGTTGGTGTAGAAGCCCTGAATCGTCCCGGTACCCGTCACCGACATGCTGCTTAGCTCGCCGGAGGGGTAGCCGTCCTGGTCGCGCGCCACCAACGTGGTCTGCGATCCGAACTGGGTCAGTCCGTTGAAGCCGCCGATGGTGCCCAGATCGAGCTGGATCTGCTGGGACCCCATGCCGTTGAACTGGACCGTGATGGTACCCGAGGGCGGACTGAGCAGCGATCCGTTCTGGTTGAAGCGGATGTTCTGGATGGTCCCGTTGAGCACCTGTCCGGAGCTCGAAGGTAGCGAGGCGATCGCGTTCCAACTGCCGTCATCCTGGCGCACGAACTCGAAGGTGACGACGTGCGAGGTACCCGCACTGTCGAAGACTTCCATGGAGGACGTGACCGTGTCCGGACCGGTCCCAACCGTCGTCGTGGTGAAGGCCAACTGGGCCCAGTTCGTGCTTCCCGTGCCGTTGTCCGAAAGCACCACCGAGAGCAGGGCCTCTCCGGTCTGATCCGCGGTCAACTGGATCATGCCGGTGCTCTCTTGGAAGCTCGCCGTGGCGCCTTGGTACTGGGAGGAAAGGAAGGTGACCAGGTCGCCGACACTCGTCCCGTCGACTCCGTAGACGAAGGTGGCCTGGACCGGGCTGCCATCCGCATCCGAGCCGGAAAGCTCGATGCCGTCGCCCACTTGGTAAGGCACCTGGTTTCGGGTCAAGCCGTTCAGGTCCGTGTTCGCCGTGGCTTGGCTCTCGGTTCCTTTCACGAGAGCGGTGCTCAAACCGAGCAGTTGAGCCAAATCGCTTCCCGGGCTGCCCGGTGTGATCTTAAGGGTGGAGTTTTGTCCCTTGGTGTCACTGGTGAGCACCAGCTCCCCACCCGGACCGACCTCGGCTTCCAGGTGGTCCAAGGCGGAGAGCGCCGCCGCGACGTCCGCTGCGGTCCACGCCTGTGGGCCACCCGCCAAGGAGAGCAGTTGCGGAGCGCCTCCGTTGACGGTCACCTCAAGGGTCCAGGTCTCGCCGTCGGGGATAGCGAAGGGCCCCCCGGCGCTGCCTGTGAGTTCCGCCGAGGTGCCCGCCACGAGGGCCGAGGCGGTCGTCATCTGCTCGGCCAGCGGACCGGACACCTTGGCGGGCAAGTTGCCGCCGAACTCGATGCTTCCCGTCGCGCTGGGCGGGAACACCGCTGCCGTGTTGACCTGGAAGGCTTGCCCGTTTTGGTTGAGCACGCGGTAGCCCGTGCGCAGATCGACCATGTTGTTGTTGGCGTCGAGGCCGAAGCTGCCGACGCGGGTGTAGAGCGAGCGCACCCCATCCGTGAGGGTGAAGTAGCCGCGGCCGAGCATGGCCAGATCGAAGGTGCGCCCGGTGATGTTCAGTGCGCCTTGGGTCTGATCGCGGTCCACGTAGCTGAGCTGGGTTCCGAGCCCGACTTGGGATGGATTCGTGCCGCCGATGCTTCCCGATGCCGGGGTGCCTTCGCGGATGGTTCGACTCAGCAGGGAGGCAAACAGCGCCCGCGAGGCCTTGTAGGCCGGCGTGTTGGAATTGGCCAGGTTGTTGCCGATGACATCGATCCAACCCTGGTGAGAACGCAGACCGCTGAGGGCGGAGATCAGTGAACGCGACATGGAGGTGAGCTAGGTGGGGCTTGCTGAGGAGGGGGAGCGATCCGTGTCGTTCAGTCTTCCTGTTCGCCGCTCGGCGCCGCGTCCTGGGAGGGACCCGGCTGGACGGAGACCACATCGATCAGGGGCACGGCCTTGCCGGAAACCATCGCCACCACCAGGCCGTCCTCGACCCGCAGGGAATCGACCACGCCGGTGCCCGAACCCTGGGGACCTTCCCACGCGATCTGCATGCCGATCATGGAACTGGCCTGGGCCAGTTGCTCGACGAGCGCATTGCCCTGCTGCAGCAGGATCAGGCTGGTGAGGCCCTCGTTGACCTGCTGCATCTGCTCCAGGCTGGAGAACTGCGCCAATTGGGACACGAAGGCACTGTTGTCCTGGGGCTCCATCGGGTCCTGGTTCTGAAGCTGCGCTACCAGGAGCTTCATGAAGGCTTCCTTGCCGAGTTCCTTCTGCGGCAAAGGCTTGGCCTGATTGGTACCCGGTTGACCGGCGAAGATCGAAGAGAGGTTCACGTCAATGTCCTTGGAGGGTGGTGGGCGAAGTGGTCACTGGGCGGTTGTGTGCACGGATTCAGGCCAGGGTGTCGACGACACCTTCTGAGCGGTCGAGTGCGCGCATCGGCGCGGGCTTCAACGTGGAGTCCGAGGAGTGCGATGGGGTCCGGGGCCGTGTTTCCTCGGTCCCGCGCTGATCGGCGTGTTGGCGGCCGCCACCGCTGTCGAGGGCCGTGTCCAGGCTCACGAGTTCCAAGCCCTGGGCCGCAAACTGGGCGCGCAACTCCGGCAGGTGCCGCTCGATCAACGCCAAGGTCTCAGGCGACTCGGCGCGCAGGGAGGCCGCGAGTCCCCCTTCGACCACGCGCACGCGGATGGCCACGCGGCCCAGTTCGGCCGGGTCCAGGACAACCAACGCTTGGCGCAAACCGGGGCGAATCTGCTCGGCCAGTTGCTCCAGCACGCGATCGGCCTTGGGCGGGGCGGCGGCGGCTTCCGAGCGGGTGGCCACGATGGGGCGCGCGGTGCGCTCCAGGGGAGACGCGGGTGTGTCGACGCGGGCGGGACCCGACGGCTCGCGGACAGGCATCGCCCCGGCGGCCGCGATTCGATCGATCGGTGCGTTTGGGCCGGCGACTTCGGGCGCGCGGCGGCCGGGGTCCGCGGGCCTCCCATCGCCGACGGGCCGCGCTTCGGGCCGCTGCTCGCCGCGCTCGAGGGCCGCTTCCCGCGCGGGATTCGCCGCGGCGATGCCGCCGACCTCGGGCTCCACCGACTCCGGCTGCTCCCCGCGGATCGGGCCGCGCACCTCGGCGCGCACCCCGGTCCTCTCCGCGGCCGAACGCTCCAGCCCACCCCGCTCTGGCCGCGGGCGCTCCACCTGGCTTTCCCTGCCGGAACGCCGCGCCTCGTGTCGATCGGAGGCTTCGGCGCGGGCGGCCTGGCGGTCGGCGATGTGCGCGGCCACCCTCGCCCGGTCGATTTCACGGGCGAAGAGCGCCTCCCGGCCGGTGGATTGGGCGGGTCGGCGCTCGATCGCGCCGCCGAGGCCCGGTCCGCGCAGGGGCGGTCCTTCCTTCGAAGCAGTCAGTGCGGAGAGCATCGCCCCAGGGGGAGCAAGCGCGGGGCCAAGCTCGCAGGGCGGCCCAAGGCCCCCGGCGGGGCCCCTGACCCTTGCCCAGCGGCCTCCGGCGCGAAGGCCCTTCCTCCCCAGGATGGGAAGGCCCTTCCCATCCGGAATCCCTTTCCCTCCCCCGGGCCTGCGCCTTCGGGGGCGCGCGGCGGGGAAGTCTCAGCTCTTCTCGACCGTTTCGACGCCGCCCTGGGGACGTCCGACGATCAGGGTCCGGGCCAGCCCGAGGAACAGGCCGGTCTCAACCACCCCGGGCTGGGCGCGCAGGGCGCTTTCGAGGGCGTGTTTGTCGGCGATGCCGCCCGGGAAGACCCCGTCCAGGATCGCGTTGCCGTTGTCGGTGCGGTAGGGCGCCCCGTCCCGCTGGCGACGGCGGACCTCGGCCCCGAGGCCCCGGTAGACCCGCTCGACCACCGGAAGCGCGAAGGGCACCACCTCCACCGGCAGGTGGAAGCTGCTGCCGAGCCTCTCGACGCGTTTGGACGAGTCCACGACCACCACCATGTGGCGGGTGATCGAAGCGACGACCTTTTCGCGCAGGAGCGCGCCGCCGCCGCCTTTGATCATGTCGAACTCGGGATCGATTTCGTCCGCACCGTCGACGGTCAGATCGAGGGCCTCGACCCCGTCCAGGCCGACCAGCGGGATGCCGAGCTCACGGGCGCGGCCCTCGGTGTCCAGGGAGGTCGGCACCCCGCGCACATCGAGCCCCTCGGCGCGGATGCGCTCAGCGAGGGCGTCGAGGAAATGCGCCACCGTGGACCCGGTGCCAAGCCCCAGGGACATCCCTGAGCGCACGAGGGCGGCCGCGGCGATGCCGGCACTGCGTTTGGGGTCGGTCATGGGATCAGGGCGTCGGCATGGCTTTGAAGATCTCGATCATGTCCGAGCGGGTCACGATCGCGTGTCGCACGATGGGTTCGTGGGGTCGGTCGCCGGGGAACACGGCCAAAAAGGGAATCGATCGCCCGCCGAGCTGGTGCATCAAACGTTTGACCATGTCCGTGTAGGGCGAGTCATCGGTGATGTCGGCGAGCATAGGCACCACACCGCGCTCGCGCATCACGGCGCGCACCGATTCGGAGTCGAAGACGACCGCTTTGTTGAACAGACAATTGGCGCACCACTTGGCCGTGAAGTCGATGAAGACCGTGTCGCCCCTCTGGATGTGCTCCATGAAGACATCGGGTTCGAAGCGCACCCAGTGAACCTCATTGGGTTCGACGTCCTCCAAGTTCGCTGCATTGGGTTCAACGCGCGCCGAGGTCGCTTGCTTGGGTTGGAAGAATCCGCGGAACTCCACAAAGGAGAAACGCGCCCCGCCGGCCACGATGATGAACGCAACACCGAGGTGCGCCATGCGGAGGCCAAAGGACTTGTCGAAGGTCGCAAAGCGGCCGTACCACCAGCACCCCATACCGACGAACATCATCAGGGTGACTGTGAAGAGCAGTTGGTCCTGGCGCAGACTGATCATCAGGAAGATGACCGTGCCCAAGAGCAAGAAGCCCATCGACTGCTTGAAGGTCTCCATCCAGGGCCCAGGCCGCGGCAAACGCTTGAGCAGGGCCGGCTGGGCGGTCAGGAAGACGTACGGCAACGCCATCCCGAGCCCCAATGAGGTGAAGATCAAGAAGATCACGAGCGGACTCTGGGACAGGGTCCACGTCAGGGTGCTGCCCAGGAACGGGCCGCTGCACGGGGTGGCGAGTACGGTCGCGAGCATGCCCTTGAAAAGCGCATCGCCCAGGCCCTCGCGGCGAATGCCCGCCATTTGCCCGATTTGGTTCGGAACGCCGAGCTCGTAGACGCCGAACATGGAAAGCGAAAAGGCGAAAATGATCCCGATCATGACGATCAGGAAGATCTCGTTCTGGAACTGCTCGCCCCAGGACATTTTCAGCACGATGGCCACGATCGCCAGGGCCCAGAACACCAGCAGAATGCCGGCGGCGAAGACCGTGCCGAGTTGAAACACGCGCTTTCGGTCCTCGCCGGCCTGCTGCACGAAGGACAGCACTTTGATCGAGATGACCGGCAGCACGCAGGGCATGATGTTGAGCAACATGCCCGCCACGAAGGCCAGGATCAGCCACACGATCAAGCCGTGGTCGGCGCCGGGGTCTTGTGGGCGGAACTCGGGAAACTCGAACGTGCCGTAGTCGAGGTCCGCGCGTGTCGCGCCGACCGCCGCCGGGGCCTCACTCGCTTGGGCTGTTTCCTCTTCGGGGCCGGGCAGATCCGCGGGGAAGGCGGCGAAAAGCGCGTCGGGGCCGGGACCTTCGGCGATCAGCTCCTCGCGGTAGGGCACACACAGCTCTTCGCAGGTCAGCCCGTCGATGATCGCCTCGATGTCGTCCAAGTCGGGTGGCTCGGCGCCCGGTTCGAGCACACCGCGCGCGTAGATCACCACCTGTCCCTTGTGGCCCCAGATCCAGGTGGGTTTGCCGCGCGCGCCGATCTCCTGCTCGAAGCGCTCCGGCTCGGGGAACCGCGCCCGTCCGAAACTCACCCCGGGCGCGGTCAGGCGCACCGTGGTCGGCTTGCCCACGGCGTCCTCGGGTCCCAGGTCGTCGTGGTAGAGGTACCAGTTGGGCTGCACGCGCACGCGCAGCGCGATGCGCACCTCGTCGCCATCCACACGGGCGAAGAGGGCTCCCCGAGCCTGCTGCTGGTCGTCGAAGCCCCACTGGGCACGCGCCTCCGGCAGCGCCATGAACAGCAGCGAAAGGAGCGCCAACCAGAGGCCGGAGCGCAGGATCCAGGGACGCCGGATCAGTGTGTCAATCGAGCTGGGTGCGTGTTGATTCATCGAACGAGATCGCTTCGGTTCGGTTCGCCGGATTCCGGGCTCGCCCCCGGTTCCCGCGGCATCGGGAGAGAGGCCCCGTCGGCGCCAGCCGCCTCCGCGGGGGCCGCTTCTTCGGGTATGACGGCCACGTGGACGGCGATGATCGCGGGTTCCGATTGCACCACCGCGCGCTCCGCCAGGCGAGCCAGGCGGTGCGCGTCGCGCACATTCATCGAACCCTCGACGGAAATGTCCAAATCCACCCGCTGGGCCGTCCCGAGCGGGTGGACACGGATGTGGTGCACACCGCGGATCCCGGGGACCGAGGCGGCACGGTCACGTATACGCCCCCGCAGATCCGGATCGGACACCCGATCCATCAGAATGTCGAGGCCCTCGCGGGCGCTGCCCAGGCCCATGGCCGCGATCATGACGGCGATCACCCCGGCCGCCAGGGGCTCGGCGATCAGCCAGCCAATGCTGTTGGCGCCCGCTCCCAGGACCACCAGGAAGCTGGCCAAAACGTCGGAGCGGTTGTCCCGGGCCAGGGCGATCAGGGTGGCGCTGCCGAGCTGCTCCCCGGCCTTCTGTGTGATGCGCGCTAGCCAGAGGTTTCCAGCGATCGACACGGCCGCCGCCCCCATGGCGAGACTCGCGTCGACAGCGCCGAGGACAGGAGCGCTGCTGAAAAAGGCGTCCCACAGGAGCAGGATCGCGCCGGCCACCAGCACCAGCCCCACCACCAGGGCCGTGAGCCCCTCGAAACTGCCGTGGCCGTAGTGGTGGTCCTCGTCCGCGGGCTGCCGCGCCAGTCGGAAGCCGATCCAGGCGCCCCCGTTGGTCAGGATGTCCGAGAGGGAGTTGACCCCGTCGGCGATCAGCGCCTTGGACCCCACCGGGAAGCCGACGCCGAGTTTGAGCACGGCCAGCAGGCCCTTCACGGCGAGGCTTCGCAGGAAAACCCGGTCGCCGAGCTGCAAACCGTCGCGGTGTGTGGGGTCCATCGGGTCGGCCGGGCGGAGCCGGGGGGGCTAGTCTAAGCCCGGACCCGACGGCGAGGGCCCCGCGCTACCCTAGGGCGACGCCCGCTCCGACCATGCGCTCTTCCACCCTCTTGGCCCTTGGGGCCTTCGCCGCCGGCTGTCTGGCCACGGCCTTCGCTCTCCCGCTCCTGCCCGGCGCGGGTGCCTCCGGCGCGGCCGGTGTGGGCGCTCCCGCGGGCGGTGCTCCCCAGGGCAATCGCCCTCCCCTGCCCCGGCCGCCGGACGAACTCGAAGAAGACCCGGCGCCGGACGGGCCGGGCCTGCGCGCCTTCGCCGAGCGCCGTCGGCGCGAACTGGCCGAAGGCCTGGTGGGCGCATGGCAGATCATCGAGTTCCGCCAGGGCGCCCGCGCCGTACCCGCCAGCGACCTGGTCGGCGCCATGGTCGTCACACCCGAACACCTCTCGATCGTGCTCCACGCGCGCCAACAGCGCGAGTACACCCAGATCTTCGACCTCTTCGTGCAAGCGGGTGTGCACCGCTGGCGCATCGATGAATTCGATCGCCTGCAAACCTCCACGATCCTGGCTCACTCGAATCTGAGCGGGCAGATGCTGGTCGAAAATCCCTTCACCCCGCGCGAGTTCGAAATCGAGTACCTGGGCGACCTGGTGAACATGGTGCGCCCGGACGGCAACCGCATCGTGCTGCGGCGCATGGTCGGCGAGCATTTTCCCGAGCAAACCCTGGAGCTCATCCGGGCCGCCCGCTCCGGGCGTCACGTCGGCGATCGATAGGCCGCGCGCGCTTCCCCGTCATTACCGGCCGCGAAGGCGCGTGCGCACCCGCGACTCGAAGAGTTGCCACTCGGACACGCCCAGAGCGCGCACCAGGCCCAGGTAGACCGCACCCGCGGCGAACATCGCGGGCAGGATGGCCAGGGCGCTGCGCGGTCCGGGCCTCCAGGTGATCGGCAAGGTTGCCAGCAACCAACTCGCCAGCGCCCAGGCGGCCAGCGCGGAGGCAACCGAGGCGAGCAGCATCCAGACGAGTTCCAGCGGGCGGGTGACACCCGAACCACCCAGCCCGTGCCGACGGGTGAGCGGCGGCAGCAGCACGATCAGGTGTAGCCAGGTGGCGAGGGCCGTTGCCAAGGCGATGCCTTCCACGTCGAGACCGAGGCCGACCACGAGCAGCACGTTGAGCAGCGTGTTGGCCACCAGGATCCAGATCGACACGACCACGGGCGTGCGAAAGTCCCCCACGGCGTAGTAAACCCGGCTGACCAGGCCGACGGCGCCGGCGGGCAAGAGCGCCAGGGCCAAAACGGCCATGGCCCGTCCCACACGCGCGCTGTCGTCAGCGTCGAAGGCTCCGTACTCGAGGCACGCGCTCGCGATCGGCCCGGAGAGCGCGAGCAGCCCGGCGCCCGCCGGCAACGCCAAAAACGCGATGGCCTGTTGGGTGCGATCGTGCAGGGCGCGCAGCTCTTGCTTGCGGCCCAGGTGGCCTAGGGCCTTGAGCGACGGGAACACGGAAGCGGTCGCCGCCGTGGCCACCAGCGCCAGGGGGAACTGCTGGATGCGGTTGGCGAAGTAGAGCGCGGTCGGCCCGCCTTCGCTCAAAAGTCCCACGGCCATGAAGCCGTCGATCATCACGTTGATCTGATAGACGGCCGCGCCGACGGCGAGCGGCGCCGCGGTGCGCAGCACCTGGCCGGCGGAACGAACGCCGGTCGTGGCGACTTGCTGCACCCGACCGATCAGGCCCTCGCGCATGAGCGCCGGCACCTGCACCGCCAGTTGCGCCAACCCGGACAGCAAAACCCCGAAAGAAAGCGCCCGCGCCATAGCCAGGTGGCGCTCCAGGTCCGGCTCCACGTCGCCGCGCTGCCCCCACCCAAAGCTCCAGCCGATCCCCACCAGGGTCGCGATCCAAACCACGTTCATCGCGACCGGCGCGAGATTGGGCACGGAAAAGTGCGCGCGCACATTCAGTGCGCCGCCGGCCAAGGCCGCCAGGCACACGAACACCACGAAGGGCATCAGCCGAACCGTCAGCTCTCGGATCGCGTCGGCCGTGGCGGCCTCGCCCAGGGGCCGAAATCCGCCGATCTGTTCGGGCACGAGTTGGATGCCGAGCATCACCGCCGCGCAGACCACGAGCAGGATCCAAAGGGTCAGCCACAGGACCCGCCGGAAGAGCGCTCCGCCGGCCGCGTTGCCTGCCCGGGCGTCTTCTTCGGTGATCGCCGTCTGCAGCGATGTGGAGAGCGCACCTTCCCCCAGCAGTCGCCGGAACAGATTCGGGATGCGCCAGGCGGTCAGGAAGGCGTCGAGCACCGGCGACTTGCCGCCGAAGAGCATGGCCGTGAGGGCTTCGCGCAGGAATCCCAAGAGACGGCTCGCCAGGGTCAAAACCGACACCAGCGCCGTACGCCGCACGAGCCCGCGGTGACGCTCGACGATCGCGTCCGCGGAAGAACTGCCCGGTTCCGAAGCGCCCATGGGGACACCACCACACCGCCCCGACCGCCGGCTGTCCATGCCCCGCCCTCCGCCAGGCCCGTGGGTGGGGACGGTGCCAGGCTCCCACTCCACCCCCCTTCCCGCGAACGGCCCGGCTTTGCCGGGC
>JBJHAV010000135.1:0-10498 GCA_050480685.1 Planctomycetaceae bacterium
GCGACACACCGCCCCGCTCGGGCGCGGGGTACCTGACCGCCCTCGAAGCGGACATCGCGCGCGCTGGCGTCGGCCGCATCGCTTCGGTGGTCGGGCGTTATTGGGCCATGGACCGGGACAAGCGCTGGGAGCGTCTGGCGCGCGCCTACGCCCTGCTGCTCGCGGGGGAAGGCCGCCGCGCCGCCACGGCGCTGGAAGCCGTCGAGCGCTCCTACGCCGAGGACACCGGCGACGAGTTCCTGGAGCCGACCGTCATCGGAGATCCGGGCGCCGACCGCCTGCGGGACGGCGATGCGCTGATCTGCTTCAACTTCCGCGCGGATCGCATGCGCCAGATCTGCATGGCCCTTCATTTCGATGACTTCGACGGGTTCGATCGGCCGACGCGCGCGAAGCTGCGCATCGCCACCATGACCCAGTACCGGGCGGACTTTCCCTTCCACGTGGCGTTCCCTCCGGGCGAGCTGAAGGGCATCTTCCCGGAGCTGGTGGCCGCCCACGGCCTGCGCCAGGAGCGCATCGCGGAGACCGAGAAGTACGCCCACGTGACGTTTTTCTTCTCGGGCGGCGAGGAACGCGAGTACCCGGGGGAATCGCGCATCCTGATTCCCAGCCCGCGGGTCGCGACCTACGACCTCCAGCCCGAAATGAGCGCTCCCGAGGTGACCGAGGCGGTGTTGGCTTCCCTGGAGCGCGGCAAGACCGACGTGTACGTGATCAACTTCGCCAACGCGGACATGGTTGGCCACACGGGCATCCTGGAAGCGGCCGAGCGCGCCGTCGCCACCGTGGACCGCTGCGTCGAGCGCATCGTGAAGGCCGCCGCGGCTCGGGGTGGTCTGGTGGCGGTGACCGCCGACCACGGCAACGCGGAGATGCTCTGGGACGAGCGCAACGATCAACCCCACACCGCGCACACCACGAATCCTGTGCCGATCGTTTTGTGCGCCGAGGACCTACGTGGCGCGAAGCTGCGCCCCATGGGCATCCTGGCGGACGTGGCCCCGACCCTGCTCGAATGGATGCGCCTCGCGCCCTCCGAGGGCATGGACGGGCGCTCGCTCTTGCGCTGATGGGTGGGGGACGCAGCCGGATGGCCCTCCCCCTTCGCCGTCAATCCTCGAATTCGTCGAGCCAGGCCATCTGGATCGCTTCGAGGGTGCGCTCGTTGCTGGCCTTGGGGTCGCCGGCGAAACCTTCCAGTTCGACCACCCAACGGTGCAAGTCGGTGAAGCGCACGCTCAACGGGTGCAGCTCGGGGTGGGCATCCAGCAGACGGATGGCGATCTCGCGGGGCTCGTCCCAACCGAAACGAACCGCCGCCATCACACGTCTCCCAGACGCTTGCCCGCCAGGGCTTTTTTGGCGACGCGGTCCATGAGCAACGCGGCCAGGGGCAGCGTTGCCTGCTCCAGCCGGTCGCGGGCGACCTGGATCCCCTTACCGTCGGGTCGCTCCTCGGCGGCCAGGGTTTCGGCGTCGCGCGCGGCTTCTTCGATGTCCGCCAGGGCTTCCGGATCGAGTTCGGCGCGCACGTCGTCCAAGTGGGCGCGGGTCGCGCGCAGCATGATGCCGATTTCGACCTTGAGGTCGGCCACGCGGCGCGCGTCGAAGTCTTCACGGGCGCGGGCGAAACCCTCCGCCAGCATCGTTTCGACCTCCGCGTCGGTCAGGCCGTTCATGGGCTGGATCGAACAACTGGCCGCGGCCCCGGTGCCCTCTTCCTTGGCGCTGACAGTCAGGATGCCGTCGGCGTCGATTTGGAAACGCACGGCGATGCGCGCCATGCCGGCGGGCATGGGGGGGATGCCTGTCAACTCGAAGCGCCCCAGGCTGCGGCAATCCGCGGCCAGTTCGCGCTCGCCCTGCACGATGTTGAAGTGGATGCCGGTTTGGTTGTCGGCGTAGGTCGTGAAACCTTCCGTGGCCTGGCAGGGGATCGGCGAGTTGCGCTCGATCAGACGGGCGACCGCGCCGCCCATGGTTTCCAGTCCCAAAGACAGGGGTGTCACGTCCAGCAAGAGCACATCGCGGGTGCCGCCGCCCAGCACGTGGGCCTGCACGGCCGCACCCAGGGCCACCACCTGATCCGGATCGAGCTGGTCGTGGGGCTTGCGGCCGAAAAACTCCTGCACGGCGCGCCGGATCGCCGGCACCCGCGTGGAGCCGCCTACAAGCACCACTTCTTCGATCGCGCTTGCCTCCAGGCCGGCGTCCGCCAGGGCGCGCAGGCAGGATTCCATGGTGCGCGCCACGAGCGGTGCGATGGCCGCTTCGAACTCCTCGCGGCGGATTCTGCGGCGCCAGTGCACACCGTGCTCCGGGGAGGAAAGCACCAGATCCGCTTCCGGACGGGTGGAGAGTTCCATCTTGCAGCGCTCGGCGGCGATGCGCAGGGCCTGGAGCAGGGCCGGATCCACGGCGCCGTCGCCCAGGCGTTCGCCCAGCTCCGCGAGCGCGAGCTGCACCAGGGCGCGGTCGAAGTCGTCGCCTCCCAAATGCGTGTCGCCGCTGGTGGAGAGCACGCGGAAGACCCCGTCCTCGATGTGCAGGATCGAGATGTCGAAGGTGCCGCCGCCCAGGTCGTAGACCGCCACCGTGCCTTGTTGGCACTGGTCGAGCCCGTAGGCCAGGCTGGCGGCCGTCGGTTCGTTGAGGATGCGCAGCACTTCGAGCCCCGCCAGGCGGGCCGCGTCGCGGGTGGCCTGGCGCTGGGTGTCGTCGAAGTAGGCCGGCACGGTGATCACGGCCCGTTCCGGGCGCACGCCGTCCAGGGCGGCCGCGGCGCGTTGGGCGATCGAAGCGAGCAGGTGCGCGGAGAGCTCCTGGGGCGTCCAGACGCGGCCGTCCACCTGGAAGCCGACGACGCCGTGCTCGGTCTCGGTGACGGGGAAGGGCACGGCCGCCAACTCGTCGCGCACATCGCCCAGCCCGCGGCCCATGAAACGCTTGATGCTGAAGAGCGCGCGGCCCGGGTCCGTCGCGGCGCGTTCGCGCGCTTCCCGGCCGACCAACAACGTCCCGTCCTGGGCGAAGTACCAGGCGCTGGGCACGATCGGGTTCTGCCCCTCGGGGCGCAGCACCTGGGGCCGCCCGTCGACCCACAGGGCCGCCAGGGAGTTGGTCGTTCCGAGGTCGATGCCGATGACCGGCTTCGGCGTGTTGTTGAGGACGTCGAGTTCGATGTAGGCCATCGGGGGGGGCGGGTTCAGCGGGGGGTGCAGAAAAGCACGAGTTCCCCGATTTCCTTCAGGGCGCGGTCGATGTAGCGCACCGCATTGAGCATCCGGCGCACGTCGCGCAGGTTGGGTGCGCCCGGGGCGGGCAGGGGCGTGAGGGCCTCGGCCACACGGCCGAGCAAGCCGGCGCGGCGCTCGCGCAGTTCGTCGCGCAGCGGCATCAGTCGTTTGCGCTCTTCGCTGTGGGCACCGCTGGGGCGCGCCTCTTCCAGGGCTTCGTTCCACTCCAGGACTTCCATCAGGAACTCCTGGGGCATTTGGCGTTCTTGCTCCTGGTTCGGGCCGCCCAGACTGGTCACGAGCCAGTCGGCCCGGCGCGCGTCGTCGCTCAGCAACTCGAAGGCGCGGTTGAGCTCGGCCGTGTTGTGTTCGGCCATGTCGCGCAGGGCGGGATCAGCACCCCCGAAGAAGTCCGGGTGCACCAGTCGCGTGAGTTGCAACTGCTTCTTGCGCAGGGCCGCCTGATCGACCGCGAAGGTCGGCTCCAGCCCGAAGGCCGCGTAGGGGTTCGGGGAGCGATCGAGGGGCAGGATCTGACGGCAGGAGACGCAGACCAGCGGCGTTTCCAGGCGCGCCTCGCAGCGTGTGCAGGGGTCGAAACGCACGGCACCGGGACCGGTGGGAGACGTCTCCCCACCGGTTCCGGAGTCCGCCGCCGGGCGGGTCGTCGGATCGCTGGCCGCGGAACTCACACCGAGAAGGATTCGCCGCAGCCGCAGCTCTTGGCGGCGTTCGGGTTGCCGAACTTGAAGCCGCGGCCCATCAGGCTCTCCTCGAAGTCGATCTGGGTCCCGTTCAGGTACAGGAAGCTCTTCGGGTCGATGGCCACGCGCACGCCGTTGATCTCGAAGATCTGATCGATCTCGGAGGTCTTGTCATCGAAGCCCAGGGTGTAGCTGAATCCGGAGCATCCGCCGCCCTTGACGCCGACCCGCAGGACGGTCTGTTCGGGCAGTTTCTGCTCGTCGATGATGCGCGCCACTTCCTTGGCGGCGCGTTCGGTTACGGCGATCACTTGTGTGCGCCCTCCCCGGCGGGCTGCTCGCTGGGCTGAGCGCCCTTGGCCTTGTAGTCGTTGATGGCCGCCTTGATGGCGTCCTCGGCCAGCACGCTGCAGTGGATCTTGACGGGCGGCAGGGAGAGTTCGCGGACGATGTCCGTGTTCTTGATGCCCATCGCCTCGTCGAGGGTCTTGCCCTTGACCCACTCGGTGGCCAGGGAAGAACTCGCGATCGCGGAGCCGCAGCCGAAGGTCTTGAACTTCGCATCCACGATGCGGTCGCCCTCGACCTGGATCTGGAGCTTCATGACGTCGCCGCACTCAGGGGCGCCGACGACGCCGGTGCCGACCTGCTGCGAGCCCTTGTCGAGGGCGCCGACGTTGCGAGGGTTGTTGTAGTGGTCGAGGACCTTGTCGCTGTAGGCCATGGTGCTGTCGGTGGTGCTAGGAGTCGGGTTGGCTGTGCAAACGCAGTGGTTCCGGGTTGTGCGGCGCGGGCCGGATCAGTGGCCGCCCTGCCATTGGACGGTGCTGAGGTCGATGCCCTCTTGGACCATTTCGTACAGGGGCGACATCTCGCGCAGGCGGCTGACCACCTCGACCAGGCGGTCGGCGGCGTAGTGGATCTCTTCCTCGGTGGTGAAGCGGCCGATGCCGAAGCGGATCGAGCTGTGGGCGAGTTCGTCGCCCACGTCCATGGAGCGCAGCACGTGGCTGGGCTCCAGGCTGGCCGAAGTACAAGCCGAGCCGGAGGACACGGCAATGTCGTTGATGCCCATCAGCAGGGACTCGCCTTCGACGAAGCTGAACGACAGGTTCAGGCAGCCGGGCAGGCGGTGCTCGCGGCTGCCGTTGAAGTGCACGTGGTCGAGCCGGCTGGTGATGCGTTCCTCGAGCAGGTCGCGAAGGCGTACGGCGCGCTCCGTTTCGGAGGCCATCTCCTGCACACCCAGTTCGCAGGCCTTGCCGAGGCCGACGATGCCCGGAACGTTCAGGGTGCCCGACCGCATGCCGCGCTCGTGGCCGCCGCCGTCGATTTGGGAGACCAGGCGGACACGCGGGTTGCGGCGCCGCACATAGAGGGCGCCGACACCCTTGGGCCCGTAGATCTTGTGTCCCGAAAGGCAGAGCAGGTCCACCTGATCGGCTTCCACGTCGACGGGGATCTTGCCGACGGCCTGGGTCGCGTCGGAGAAGAAGAAGACGCCCTTCTCCTTGCAGAGCGTGCCGATGCCGCGCACGTCGTTGACGGTGCCGACCTCGTTGTTGGCCCACATGATCGCGACCAGGAGGGTGTCGGGGCGCATCGCCGCGGCGACATCGGCCGCGGTCGTGCGGGCGTCCTTGCCGGGCTTGAGGTAGGTCACCTCGAAGCCGTCCTTCTCCAGGTGCTTGCAGGTGTCGAGCACGGCCTTGTGCTCGGCTTCGCTGGTGATCAGGTGCTTGCGCTCCTGGCCGTACATCTCGGCGATGCCCTTGAGCGCCAGGTTGATCGCTTCGGTCGAGCCGGAGGTGAAGACGATCTCCTTGGGGGAAGCGCCGATGGCCTTCGCGATTTGCTCGCGTGCCGTCTCGACGGCTTCTTCCGCGCGCCAACCGAAAGCGTGGTTGCGGCTGGCGGCGTTGCCGAAATCCGCCGTGAAGAAAGGCAGCATGGCCTCGAGCACACGGGGGTCGACCGGCGTGGTCGCCTGGTAGTCCATGTAGATGGGAGTCTTCATCGGCGCTGGGCGGTGCTAAGAAGCAGTGGGGGCGAGGGGTTCCAGGGTGCGCGGCGACCCGGTCCGGGGGCGGCTCAGGTCGCGCAGGGTGGTGCGTTGCATTAGGTCCCAGAGCCCCGCGCGCACGCGGGCCATGGGGCTTTTGATCGGGCAGACCGGCTCGACCTCGCAGGCCGAGGCGCTCTGGGAGGAGCCGGTTTCACAACTGGTCAGGGTGGGCTGGCCCTCGAGGGCGCTGACCACGGCTCCCAGGGAAATCTGTTCGGCGGCCCGGGAGAGCAGGTACCCGCCGGCTGCGCCCCGCTGGCTCTCCAGCAGATCGGCCCGGCAGAGTTCCTTGAGCACCTCGGCCAGGAGCCGCCGGGGGACCGGGTAGCGCTCGGCGATCTCCCGCGCGCTGACCACCTGCCCGCCTTGGTCCATGATGTGGACCAGGGCGATCAGGGCGTACTCGGTGCGTTTGGTCAGCTTCAGCATGGGGTGTTCTAGGATCGGCCCATCAAAGGGCACCTTTTCAGTGCTATTTGCCGGCCGAAGAAAGGCCGCACGGAGCGGCCTCACGCCGGGGTTTGACCCGACAGGGGAAGAATACGCCGGTTACGCGGGGTTGGGAAGGGCCGCGGGGGGAAATCTTCCGTGAACGGGAGGTCCGGTCGTCGGGGCGGCGGGCAGTGGCCCCACCCTCAAGCCCGGTGGTCTGCCGGGCCGAAGAACCCCAGTCCCATGGCATCCCAGTCGGCCACCTACTGCTTCACCTGCGCGCGGGCGGTTTCCGAGCCGCACCAAATCCACCGCCTCGAGGACGGCAGCGCCTGTCCGGGATGTGTCGAGAGGCTGCTCGAAGGGCTCCCGGCCCTCTTGCCGGGGGCCAAAACGTCGGAGTTCGCCCCAGAGGCCGAATTCGACGGGGCGCCCGAGGGATTCCACGGCGGCGGCTACCCCCAAGGGGAGTCGCCCGGCTTCGAACCTCCCCCGGACTGCGCCTGAGGGCGCCCCGCCGTCAGGCGGGCCCGCGGCCGGCCCGGGCGGCGCGGAAGATCGTGGCCAGGTCCTCCGGCAGGGGCCGCACGGCGGGAGGCTCCGCCCGCAGGTCGACGCAGGCCAGTTGGGTGTTGCCGCTGGCGACTTTGATCCCGTCGGAGACCCGCACGAGTTCGTAGGCCAGGTCCACCGAGGCACCGCGCAACTCGCGCACCCAGGTGCGCACCACCAGTTGGTCCTCGTACTCCGAGGCCGCGTGGTAGCGCAGGCCCACGCCCCGCACGACCAATCCGAAACCGCGGCGCTCCACGTCGGCGTAGGAAACTCCCAGGTCGGCCATCATGCGCGTGCGCCCCTCCTCCAGGTAGACCACGTAGCTGGCGTGGTGGGCGCGGCCCATCTGGTCGGTTTCCGCGTAGCGCACCCTCAGGGTGTGTTCGTGCACGTATCCGCGTTCGGACGATGCCTCCATGGGGCCAGAGGGTAGCGCCGCGCCCCGGGCCGACCCAGGGCTCGCCCCTGTTAGTAACGGCGCCCCTCGCCTGGCGCCGGGCTGCCGGGCCTGGTAGAACCCCGGCCGATGGTGGAGCCCGCAAGCGACGAGCGCCCCGGCGGAGTGCCGATGGTCGCCCTGCTCCTGGGCTGGATCGTGCCCGGGGCCGGATACCTCTACCTGGGCCGGATTGCCTCGGCCCTGGTGGCGCTGGTCGTCGTGGGCGGCCTCTTTCTGGTCGGGCTTCGCCTTACCGAGGGGCGCACCCCCGAACTGCTCGATCCGGAAATGCGCGGACCGGTGGCCCTGGGGCTCACCCCCGAGGCCGGCAACCTGGGCGGTCTGCTGTTGCAGCTCCAACGCCACGGGGACGGCCGCGGACCCCAGCGGCCCGACCCGCTGCCCGAGCGCATCCACCTGGGCAGCCTGCTCACCGCCCTGTCCGGGCTCTTGAACCTGTTCCTGCTCGTGCACGTGCACACCAGCGCACGCCTCGGTTCGCGGCGGGGTGTCGCGCCACCCGGCCTGTTGGTCGCCGCCGCGTGGCTCGTGCCGGGACTCGGCCACTGGCTCCAGGGGCGCCGCGCCCGGGCCGCCGTGGTCTTCGTGCTCTTGGTCGGTCTGCTCCTGCTCGGCACCTGGCTCGCCGAAAGCTCCAACCTCAGCCGCGACCGCCACTTCTACTACTGGGCCGCGCAGCTCCTGGTCGGTTTGCCGGCGATCCTGCTAGAGCAACTTTCCGGGCGGCCTGCGGTCACCGGGCCCCTGCCCCTCGCGGATGTGGGTCTGCTCTACGCCGCCATGGCCGGGCTCTTGAACCTGGTGCTGTGGATCGACGTGTACGCCTGGCAGGAAGCGCTGCTGACCGGCGCCGACCCGCGCGCCCGCGACTTGGCCGGCGCGCAGCCCTCCGGCGAGCAGGCCGGCGCGGCCCCGGATCGAGTGGGCGCCTCGCCCGTCTCCGGCGCCAGGGTCGAGCCGCGCATCGAGCCACGGACGGAGCCACGACCCGGACCGGGCACGCCCTCCGGCGGGGAGGCTCTTCCGTGAGCGCGCTGCTCCACCCGCGGCTGTTCCTGGTCGCCGCCTTCGCGATCGTGGTCGTGACCGCCTTCGTGGCCCATCCCGACGACCGCGCCGCCTGGCGCAGCGTTCCGCGCCGCACTCTGGTCTTCGTCGGAGCTTGCGCCGCCCTGGTGTTCGTGATTTGGCTCGTGGGCCAGACCTTCGCCGCCCTGAGATAGTGCCCCGCACGAAAAATACTGGTACACCTGCGTCCCCCTCGACGTCCCTGGCGGCGCCTGAGCCTCCTCCGAGGGTTGTCTTGCTAACCCGCGTCGTCGGCGCGCCTTGCCAGGAACGCCGAGGAGAACGCAGGTGTACCAGTATTTTTCGTGCGAGGCACTAGCTCGCTATCCACCGAGCGATTCCCCCGTGGCCCGCAGGCGGTAAAGCGCTCCCGGCGAGCGCACCACCCTCGCCGCCAGTTCAAGCTCCGCCAGGGTCGAGAGCACCTCCGGAAGGGCCAAGCCCAGGCGCATGGCCAGTTCCTCGGCGCGCAGGGTTTCACCGCGCAGGGCCCCGAGCAGGTCCGCGGCCGTGCCTTCGGGTTCTTCTTCCTCCCCTTTCGCTCCCGGGCCCGCTGCCGCCGCGGTCGCCGATCCCGTCCCCAGGGACCACCCCAGGTCTTCGAGCACCTCCTCGGGATCCTCGATCAGGCTCGCTCCCTCCCGCAAAAGCCTGTGGCAACCGCGCGCCATGGGATGGTCGACCCGTCCGGGCAGCGCGTAGATCCCGCGCCCCTGGTCGGCTCCCCAGCGGGCGGTGATGAGCGAACCCGATCGATAGGCCGCTTCGATCACTACCACCGCCTGGGCGATGCCAGCGATCAGGCGATTGCGCAGGGGGAAGTGGGCCCGTCGCGCAGGCGTGCCGGGCGGCAACTCGGAAAGCAGCAGGCCATCCTTCGCCATGCGCTCCGTCAGCGGCCCCGTCGGCCAAGGGCGATCCACCCCCGACCCGAGCACCGCCACGGTCCCGCCGCCCGCATCGAGCACCGCCCCATGGGCGGCCGCATCGATGCCCCGCGCCAAACCGCTGACCACCAACACCCCACGCCCCGCGAAGTGCGCCGCGAAGCGTTTGGCCTGGGCCTCGCCATAGGGGCTCGGCGCCCGCGTCCCCACGATCGCCACCCGCCTCGGCCACGCCAGCAGCTCCGCCCGCCCCCGCAACCAAAGCGCCTCCGGAGCCCCCTCCACCGATTCGAGATCCGGCCACCCCGCCTCACGCGCATCCATCCTTCGCATGCACCAAGGACCTCCCCCGCCCCCGGCGGTATCCACCGCGGCCTCCCCACGGGTCGGAAGTGCAGGGGATCCGGTCCCAGCGGGCAATGCGCACTTCGCCCATACGTCAGCGGCCCGCCCCTCCCGCCCGCAGCCGCGGGACTCACCTTCGGCGCCCAGATCATCGTCCTGGCCCCGCCGATGTGCGACCCCGCATCCCTCGCCTGGACCCACGCCCTAACCGTCACCATCGCAGCGCCCTAGCCGGCTGTTGGGGCTGCGGGCGGCCTCAGCGAGGCAAGGGCGGTCCGATTTGTCCTCGATCGGGGGGGCGTGGTGCTGTCGGGAAGGAGCACATTCGCTCGGTAGATTAAGGCGTCTGGATCGCCTCAGGGGTCAGCTGTCTGTTGCTTACGCTGGACGTGTGGGACCGCCAACAGAGGTTGAACGTGATAGGCTCGAGAGTCCTGCCCTCGCGATCTTGGCCCCCTGGAAGTGGTGATGCTTACCCCTCTGTTGCTCCCCTTGGCGTTGTGTGCCTCCCTGCCGCTTGATGGCGGGGAACCTTCGTGGACCGAGCCGCGGGTGACGCTGGAGGACTCGGTTTTGCCGTTCCTCGAAAACCGCGGTCAGTGGCCTAGCCATGTGCACTTCGGGGCCCTGGCCGGGGGTGCGGAGCGGAGGGTGGTGTTGAGGGCGGAGTCCGGGGGGGTTGGCTTGCAGGTGGAAGAGGTGGCCCAAGGCCGTGGGGCCCTGCTGCGGCTTCAGTTTGAGGG
>JBJHAV010000136.1:0-10263 GCA_050480685.1 Planctomycetaceae bacterium
TTCGCTGTTGCGTGGGTCAGCGCGCGTTGCCGAGCGCGGCCCGTTGTTCGTCGGTGAGGTCGTTGAGGGACCAGTCCCACTCCAGGTAGCGGACTTCGGCGTTTTCCAGCCAGGGGCCGCGCTGGGAGGTGGGGGCGTGGCGGTTTAGGAAGCCGGCGAGGCCGCCTTCTTCGTCGGCGAAGTCCTCGGGGAACCACTCGAAGACTTTGGAGAGGTGCACGCGGCCGGAGGCGGGCTCGAAGCGGTTGCGGGTGGGATCGGCCAGGAAGGTCCGGGTGATCGCGTTCAGTTGTGCGTCCAGGCCTTCGGCCGTGAAGGGGGTTTGGGCCAGGGGCGGACAACCCAGGGAGGCGCAGTTGAGGGCCGCGTGGATGCGTGCGTCGCGGAAACGCGGCCGGATCACGGCGTGTTCGATTTGGTCCAGGGAGAGGTGGGTGCCGGCGCCTTCCAGGTGCGCTCCCAGGCGCGCAGCGGGCTGTTGCCAGACCGGTTCGTCGGGGCGCGAGAGGTCGTTGATGCTCCGCACCGGGTAACCCTCGACCACCCGCGCGACGCAGGCCAGGTTGTAGGCGTTGATCCAAAAGGCGAAACGCTTCGCGCGCGGCCAGGCGGCGAGTTGTTCCGGCGTCACCGCTTCCAGCTCGGCGAGCGCGGCGCCGAGTTCGTCGCGCTCGGCCTTCAAGCCTGCGTAGTCGAGGCGTCCGCCGTGGAGGTGGCGATCGAGCAGCCCGGCCCAGCGGCGGTAGGCGTGGTCAAAGGACTCCGCGGCGGGATCCTCATCGATCTTTGCGGTGATGTTTGCGGCGCTGCGTGTCGCCGCGGCGCCGAACGCGCCGGAGAGCCCGCAGGAAAGGGCCAGGCCCAGGGAGAGAAGCAGTAACGGCCTCATGGGACGGGATCGACTACGGCTTCGCTGTGGGGCTGTGACGCGCCGCTGCCGAAACGTCGGGCCAAGTCCGCGATCGCCCGTTCGGTGGCTTCGGCCAGCCCGACCCGCTCCACGTAGCCCAGGTCGCGGCGCGCCGGGCCCATGTCGTAGGTGTGCGAACTGGCGAGCTGCAGGGCCACGAAACGCGACATGGGCGGCTCGCCCCGCAGTGGCAGGGTGGCCCAAAGGGCCTCGCACAGGGCTCCGGCGCCGTAGGCCACCGAACGGGGCACGCGCCGGCGCGGGCGCGGCACGCCGAGGGCGTCGAAGATGCCGAAGAGCCACGGCCACAGGGCGACCGGCTCTTCCTGGTTGACGAAGTAGGGGCGCCCGGCGGGTGCGTCGCCGGGCCGCGCCGGGTCGAGCCGGCGCGCGGCGCAAAGGTGCGCGTGGGCGGCGTTGTCCACGTAGGTGAGCGACACCAGGTTGTCGCCGCGGCCGACCACCGGCAGGCGTCCGGCGCGGGCGCGCTCGAGCACCTTGGGCAAGAGGTGGGGATCGCCCGGGCCGAAAACCAGGTGTGGGCGCAGCGCGGTCGTGACCAGGCCGTCCTGGCCGTTGGCCGCCAGCACCTCCCGTTCGGCCTCGGCTTTGCTGGCCGGGTAGTGGGCCAGGTAGCGGCGCGGGTAGGGCAGGTCGGGGCCGGCGTCCAGGTGGTCGGCGCCGTCGAACACCACGCTGGGCGAACTGGTGTGCACGAAGCGGCGCACCCCGGCCCGCCGCGCGGCCGCCAAGAGCCGCCGGGTGCCCTCGGCATTGGCGCGCCAGTAGGGGGCGCGCGGGCCGAAGGCGCCGGTCAGGGCGGCCACGTGGAAGATCACCTGGTGGTCTTCCAGGGCCGCGTCGAACTCGCGCTCGGAGGCGCTGCCCAGATCGAGGCGCACCTGGCGCACGCCCAGGGCCTCCAGGGCCGGGTAGTGGCCGCGGCTGGCGCTGGTCACCCGATACCCCTGCTCACGCAGACGGCGCACGATCGCGCCGCCCAGGAAGCCTCCACCCCCGGTGACGAAGCAGGCGCCCAAGTCGTCGCGCACGGCCATGGGACGCGAGTGTAGCCACCGGCCGCGGCGGTTGCCCGTGGGCTATCCTCTCCGGGCCGGAGATGCCCTTGTCCGCCGCCGCCACGAGCCCCGCCGATCCCACGCACCCGGTTTGGCCCCGCTGGGGCTGGCCCGCACTCGCCCTGGCGGCGCTGGTGTGTGTGGGCGCCGCCGCGGCTCGGCTCTTTGCCGCCGACGAAGCGCTGCTCGTGACCGGCTTCGTGTGCGACGACGCCTACTACTTCACCCAGTGGGCGCGCCACGTGGCCCGGGGCAACGGGCCGAGCTTCGACGGCTTCGAGTTCACCGACGGCGTGCGGCCGATCTGGGCGCTCTCTTTGGTGCCGATCTACGCGCTCGTGGAGGACGGCCCTTTGGCGGTGCGTTTGGCGGGGGTCTGGGGAGCGCTGGTGCAAGCGCTCGCCTTCGCGCTGCTCGCGCGGGCCCTGGCGCGCGCCCTGCGGCCGGGCGCGGCGGTGCTCGCGGGGGTGCTCGGCATGCTCGTGCCGACCTTCGGAGGGCTCGGCGCGGGGGTCATGGATTGGCCCATGAACCTGCTGTTGATGGTGGCGCTGGTCGTGTGCGCGGCGGCCGTGGCGAAGCGCACCGGCGCGACCTGGCCGGCCTTCGGGCTCGGTGTGCTCGGGGCGCTGAACCTGTTGCAGCGTCCGGAGACCCTGCCCCTGGTGGCGGGCATCGGGGTGTTGCTCGCGCGCGAGTGGGGCACACGCGCCGGTGCGGGGCGAGCTTGGGGCTGGCTGCTCGTCGGCGGAGCGGCGGTGCTTGTGCCCTTTGCCGCGGCTTCCTTCGCGCTCTTCGGCGCCTTCGGATCCGTGGCGGGGGGGCTGAAGACGCGTTTGGCCTTCGAACTGTGGTCGCCGGCCGTGGCGGCCGAGGCCTTCGCCGTGGTCCTGGCCCAGAGCCCCGGGGATCTGCTCTTCGATTTGGGAGTGCCCGACGCGTGGACGGCGCGCGGGAGCGGGCCTTGGGTCGGTCTGGCCTGGACCGCGGGGTTGGCTGCGCTTGCCCTGCTGCTCGCGAGGTCGCGCGCGGGCGAAGGCAACGGCGCCGCGGGCGGTGCCGCGTCCGGCGATGCGCGGCGCGTGCGGCTCTTCGTGATCTGGCCGCTTTTGCTCTACGGCCTGGTGCACAGCGCGACCCTCGCGAACCTGCTCTTTCCGTTCCTGGCCTACGGGCGCTGGTACTTCGGGCCCCAGGACCTGGCCCTGGTGGTGCTCTTCGCGCTGGGAGCCCACGGTCTGCTCCGGCGCTCGCCCGCGCCCGCGGCGCGCGCCCTGGCCGCCGGTGTGCTCGCGGCCCTGGTCGCCGCCCAGGCCCGCCAGGGCATCGGTCCCCCGGGCACGCCGATCGAAGGCCACCGGGTGCTTCTGGAAGCCGCCGAGTGGCTCGCCACCGAAGTCTCTCGGGACACCCGCGTCGGGGCCCACAACGCCGGCGTGCTGGCCTACTACGCGGTGCAGCCGGTCACCAACCTGGACGGGTTGATGAACACCCACGCCTTCGCGCGCGAATGCCTGCTCGAACCCGATCCCGAGCAGCGCCGCGCCAACCTGCTGCGCTACCTGGTCGAACGCGACATCCGCCTCCTGGCCGACCCCTGGCCCCGCGAATACGAACACCACCTGCCCGCCATCTACTTCGGCGAACCCGCCCGCCCCTTCTTCCGCCTCGAAGTGGCCCTACCCATGGAAGGCCGCCCGGACGAAAGCTACCAGATCTACCGCCTAGACACGGACGCCCTGCGCGCGTTGCTGCGCTGACCCGCCGCTAAAGGTTTTCCGAAGGCTCCGCGAGTTTTTCGAGGGCCCGGGTCAGGCCGTCGACGGCGAGGGCGAAGCGGGGGTAGTCGAGTTTGTCGGGGGTGTCTTCGGTGGTGTGGTAGTGGGGGTAGCGCAGGAAGGCGGTGTCGGTGACGCAGATGCCGCGCAGGCCGTGGCGCCAAAAGCCCCAGTCGTCGGACCAGCCCACGCGTGGCACGATCGCGGGCAGGGCGACGGCGATGTGGGGGAAGTCCGTGGCGGCGGCGAAGGACTTGGCCGTGGCGTCGAGCAGCGGGCGTGAATCGAGATTGCTGAGGAAGGCCAGGAAGTTGCCGGTTTTCGGTCGGCCGAGGCCCAGGCCGGGCGGGTAGGTCTGGCTGCCTGGTTCGTCCGTGTAGTAACCCAAGGTTTCGGGCACCACCGCGCCGATCAGGGTCTCGCCCCGCTCGGCGGCGCGTTCTTTCAGCCGGCGCGCGTATTGCCAACTGCCCATGGCGTCGGTTTGGAAGAAGGGCGGCTCCTCGTTGACGAAACCGACGAAACGCACGGTGATGGGGGGAGGGTTTCGGACGAAGGCGCGCGCGATGGCGAGCACCGCCGCGACACCCGAGCCGTTGTCGTTGGCCCCCGGGGTGCCGGGTTCGCCGGGCACACGCACGTGGGAGCGCGTCGTGGTGCAGGCGCAGCGTGTGTCGTAGTGGGCGCCGACCACGAGCACACGCTCGGGGCTATGCGTGCCGCGCAGCTCGCCCTCGATGTTGTGCACCAAGGTGCCCTCGGCCTCCCCGTGGGGGATCCGAAAACCCTGGCGCGACACCACCAGCCCCAGATCCCCAAGGGAGCGCTCCACAAAACGCGCCGATTCCTCCAGGGCCTCCGGAAACCACACGTTGCGCTCGCCGATCTCCCCGGCCAGCACCTCCACGTCCCGCGCCAACTCCGCCCCAAGCCCCCCGGCTGGTCCTCGATCGTCTCGTTTTTGCATGGCTCCAGCCTAACCGCCTTCGCCTGTGCATCCGCTGCGGGGAGGGGGGGAGCGCCCGTGGAGCGCCCGTGGGGCGGCCGAGCGGAAAGCGGGCGCTATTCCAGGACCCAGCCGAGGCGGGTGAGTTCGCCCGGGCGGACTTGGAACTCGATGGCGTCGGCGTGCGGGGCGCCGGGGAAACGCGCCAGGTAGCGGGCTTCGGGGAGGGTGTCGAGGCGCAGCAGGCCGGTGGCGTCGGTGGTGAGGGAGGAGGGAAGGTGGTTTTCCGGGCCCAGCAGGCGGGGGAGGATTTCCAGTTCCACGTTGCCTTCCAGGTCCAGGGCGATCAGTTGGATGGGTTGGTTCGGGCGCGGGCCGGAGGCATCGGCTATGCGCAGTTCGAGGCTGCCCAGGCCGCGCACGTCGAGGCGTGTTTCGGCCCGGGGGCCGAGGGAGGGGCCAGCCGGGTGGCCCTCGGCGACGCTCACCCGCGCCGGATCGGCGAAGAAGCCGGGGCTGAAGACCTCCAGGCGGTAGTCGGCCGGGGCCAGGCGGTCGAAAGCGAGCCGGCCTTCGCCGTCCGTGGTGCCCTGGGCCAGGGTGCGCCGGCCGGTGGGGTCGAGCAGGGCGACACGATGCCCGCCGGCGACTTGCCCGCGGGTGTGGGTGAAAAGTTCGATGCGGCCGGCGGCGTCCAGTGCGATTCGCAGGGGCGCGGCGCCGGCGGTGACATCGATGGCTTGGGCGCGGGCCGTGCCGTGTGTGGGGTGGTGGACCCAAAGGTCCACGGACCGGCCGGGATCGAAGCGTTGGCGCAGGCGCCCATCGCGGTCGGTGAAGGCGGCGTGCCCTCGCGCGCGCTCCGCGCTGTGCCCTTGCACATCGAACCACACCTCGGCGCGCTGCACCGGTCGACCGGCGCCGTCCACCACATGGAGTTCCAGCTCCACGCGTACGTCTTCCAGGTAGAGCACCTGTGTTGGACCGTCGCCGAGGGGCAGCCCGAGCCAGCTCCAGGATCCTTCGGACTCGCGCTCCAAAAACACATCGACCTCGCGCGCGGGGATGCCCGGCAAGCGCGTGCCGAGGGTCGCCTGGGGCCGAATCGAACGGTGCACGCGGGCGCCGCCGGGGTCTTGGTAGACGATTCGCAGGAGTCCCGAGCCGTCGCCCAATAGTTCTGGGGCCAACGCGAGTTGCAACTCGCGTTCCGGGGCGTGCCAGTGGCGAAGTTCGCCGGGTAGGCGCGCGGCGCGCAGTTCCGAAACGCCGGGGGCCAGGGCCACGTGCAGGGTGTGCTCGCCGGGTGCGCCCGAAAGTTCGGTGCGGCCGGTTGCATCGAAGGCCGCTCGCCCGTGGCCCTTCAGCCACGCGGCGGGTGCGGGCGCGGCGGAGGAAGGCGCCGGATAGAGTTCGAGGGCCAGGCTCGCTCCACGGGGCACCACCACGTCGCCCAGGGCGAGCGGCCCAGCGGCCGGCACGCGCAGCGGCAGCGTGTGCGGCGCGTGTCCCTCGGCCCAAACGGTCACGAGGGCCGGGCCTTCGCCGTGGGCGCCCAAGGCAAAACGCCCGTCGAGGTCGCTCATCGTTTGATCGAGCACCGCGGGCCCGCCGGGCCCCAAGTCGGCCGAGAGCACGACCTTTGCACCGGCGATCGGCGAGCCGCTCTGTTCGTCCACGAGTCGCCCCGCGAGGGGAATGCGCGGCGCGAGCCCCATGTCGATGTGTGTGGGCGTGCGCGCGTCCAGGCGCACCTCGTGCACTTCGCTCGCCATGCCATCCACGAGGGCAATCACGTGCCAACGCCCGGGTTCCAGTCCGCGCCAGACGATTTCCCCGGCGGCTTCTTCTGCGTGGAAGTCGCGTGTGCCGCCGGCCCGCTCCGCGGACCGGGCGAGCAGCGACACGGGGCCCAGTGCGCGGCCCTCGGCATGGCCCTCTGCATGCACGCGCACGCGCAGTTCGGCGAAAGGTGAGAGCGCGACCGGAAAACTGCGCTCTTCGCCCGCGGGCGGCCCGAGGAAACGGCGCTCCAGGGGTGCGAAGCGCGCTTCTTTCAGGTGCAACTCGAAGGGTTCGTCCGCGGGCACGGCCAGTTGCACCCGCCCGTGCCCGTCGGTCCAGCCCAGGTTGCCGCCGGCGCCGCGCTCTGGATCCCAAAGCACCATCACCTTCGCTCCGGCCAACGCGGTGCCGAGCTCGCCGTCGCGCACGGAGATCCAGGCGCGCGCGGCCGGTTCGGCAACCAAATGCACATAGGCCCGTTCGCCCGCGCGCGGGGGCACAAAGTCCCGTTGGTCGGGCAACGCACCATCGGCTTCGAAGCGCAGGGCGTACTCGCTGCCCGCAGCCAGGTGCGGCACCCCAGAGATCTCGAATCGACCGTCGGCGGTCGGCCGCGCCACGGCGAGCGGGCGGTCTTCGTGCGCACCCGGCTCCCAGGCGCGCACGATCACCCTCGCTTCGCTGGAGCCGGCCCAGGCGAGTGGGCCTTCGATGTGGCCCTCCACGGCGAAGTGGCTCGCCAGTTCGAAAATCAGGTCCGACTCCACGGGACCCGCGTGCGGCGGAGCGGATCGGCCATCGGCCAGAGCGGTGACGATCTGGGGGCCGTGCAGGTGGTGCAGCTCGGCGCGCCCGGCGGCGTCCGTGCGGCTCACCCGCAGCACGGGCGGATGGAAGTCGAAAGGATCCTCGTCGCCGCCGCTTTCCGAGCGGAAGGGAGCTTGGGCCACACGGGCGCCGGCGATCGCCGATCCGCCGCTTTGCACCCGGGCCGTGCGCGGCGGCGCGGGTTCCAGGGCGATCACCGCGGGCAAACCGCCGCCGGGGGAGGTGCTGCAAAGGGCGATCCAGCGGGCCAGGGCGCGCGGATGGCTGACCAGCAACCAGGTGTCGCCGGCGAGTGCTTCCTTCGGAACACCTTCCGCGCGGCCTTCGCGATCGGCGAACCAGGTTGCGGGTTCGCCGCGGGCGGCGTCGAGGGCGACCCAGTTCGCCCGCGGTTCGCGTGGGGCTTCGCCCAAAGCTAGGCGCCGGTGCAGGCTGAGTTCGGCGCCTTGGGCGGGAGCCCCGGCGATGCGGATCGAAAGCCCGGGCGTTTCGATGGGGGCCGGGGCGCGCTGGGATTCGATGGTCCGCGGTCTCCCGGGCGAAGTCGCGGCAACAGGCTGCCGCGCTCCGTGTGTTTCGGCGCGCGAGCCTTCCTGTTCGGAGGGCAGGGCCCATTGGGAGCGGAGAGTCCCTTCGGAGTCGAAAGCCGCTTCGGCGCCCTGCACCGGTCCGATCGCCGCGGCGATGCTCTCTGGATCCTTGGCGAACAATGCCCAGGCTCCGAGCGCCGCGCACAGCGCGCCCAGGAAAACAGCGGTCCAGCCCGGGTGCTTCACAGCTTCTGCAAACGCCGTTGGGTGTTCGGGGGAGCCACCGGAGCCGGGTGGGTCGGCAGCGGATCGGCGATCGGCGCGGGGGCACGGGGCCCGATTTCGGTGCCCTCCGGGGGAACACTTCCCACCGGCGGGGCCGTGCCGACTTGCGCCAGGGAGTGTCCAGCCCAGCCCAGGGCAAGGGCCGCGAGCACAAGCGCGGCGACGCGGCGCGGCGTCTTAGAGCACCGCATGGAACACCTCCGCCGCGTCGGCGAGCTGTGTGGGCACCCTGCGGGCTCGTTTGCCGCGCTCCACGCGCTGCGCGAAACCCGCAGGCGGAAACGCGGTGAGCGCGGCGCGTATCGGTGCGAGCACGCTCTCTGCGGAGTTCGCGAGCAACTCGCGCGCTCCCGCCAGGCGCAGATGGAGTTCGAAGCCATCCAGATGCGCGAAGAATGCGTTGAGCCAGGCGCAAGCGGCGTAGACCGGCAGATCCGGACGCGCGTGGGCGGCGGCTTCGTAGTGGCGCGCCGCTTCCCCGTGGTGTCCCTGAAGGCATGCGAGCATGCCGGCGTTGCTGGCGCGCACGGCGACTTCGCCGGCGGCCGAGGGCTCCGCGGCCAAACGGCGCGCTTCCAGATAAGCGCCGTGGGGCTGTCCCTCCGCGAGCTGCAAGAGCGGTACCCAAGCGCGCGCCCCGCGCGGTTCCCCGAGGCGCAGGGCCGCGGTCAAAAACGCCAGCGGCCTCACCTTCAGCTCGCCCGAGCGTTCGAGCCAACGGCCCAGATCACTTCGGGTTCGCCCGCTGAGTACCTGGGCCGGTGCCGTTGCCAAGGCCAGCAGGGCGCGTTGGCGCAGTTCCGCTTGCGAACGCGGATGTTCGTCCAAAAGCGCATGGCCCAGTGCGGTGCGCCGCATGCCCTCGGCCGCGGCGATGCGCGCCAAGGTCAGGGCGACTTCTTCGCCGTGCACCGCGGCCAAGTGGCGTTCGGCCCGCGTGCGCGCGCTGTCCGGCGGATCCGAGCCGGAAAGCGCACCACCTCGTCGGGGCACACGCAACAGGTTGGATTCCGGATCGACGGCGATCTCCGCCAGGAGGGCCTCGACGTCCGGGGCGAGCAAGGGGGAAGGAGTCGGGGCAGTCACAGCTCGGCCTCCAGGGTCACGAGATCGCGCAGGCCCGGCGGGTCCAGACGCGACAGGGCTTGCAGGCCGACGCGGGCCTGTGCTTCGAGGGCGGCCGGGTGCCCCCAGCCCTCGGCGGCGAGTTCCGCCAGGGCGCGGCCCTCGAAAACGAGGGCAAAGAGCAGCCTGCGCAGGGGCGCGGCCAGCCCGTTGAATACGACCGCCGCGCGGCGCGCGAGGCCTGGTTCCATGCCGAGGGCCTCGGCCATCATGGCGTGTTGCCAGTGATCGCGCGGATCGACGGGCCTGCGCTCGAGTTCCTGGCGCAAATCGTCGATCAGAAGTTCGCGCAGACCCTCGCGGGAGCGCTCCAAAAGCCAGGTTTCCAGTTGCGGCCGGCCGCGGTAAAGCGGTGCCAAGTACGCGGCCCGCGCCACGGTGCGCAGGTGCAGGCGGTCCAGGTGCACGACCCGGCAGGTCGCCCGGGCCAAGCGCGCGGCGCGCGGCCAAAGGCCCAGAGGATCACCGACGGTGAACCGCACGAGCAGTTCGTTTTGGGAGCCACCGGCGAAAAGCGTCTGCCACGGGACCGGCGGGCCCGAGGGCTCCGGAATCGGCCGAGCCAACTCCAGCACCTGCCGTGCTCCGTCGCGCAGGGGACCTTGGCCCTCGCGCGCGCGCTCGGGACCTTCGGGCTCGGAGCCCTCGGATTCGGGGAAATCCTCCCGGGACGGGAGATGTCGGGGCCGTTCGGGCGGCATGGGGGAACGCGGGGGGGACGCGCGTCAGCCACCCTTGGACCCGCCAGCGCGCCCGAGCGTCAAGGCGAGCAAGGGCCCGGGACCGGGTGGGGGAATCCCCGGGTTCGCCCGGGGGAATCCGGCGCGCGGACGTGAGATTCGGGCAAAGGAGGCCGTTCCCGGGCCTTTTCGGCCCAGGCGCGGGAGCGGGCCCGCGCTTGCTGCTCAAAGGGCTTCGCCCTTCGCGCCGATGCTTCCCCATGGCCCCGCGATCCATCCTGACCGCATCCGAGTCCGTTTCCTGGCCGACCTGGCGC
>JBJHAV010000137.1:0-7735 GCA_050480685.1 Planctomycetaceae bacterium
TTTGCGGAGAGTTCGGCGCGCACCTGGGCGGCGTCCTTGCCGACCATCAGGGCTTCGGTTTGGGCCAGGAAGTTCGAGAGCAGGATCGGGTGGTGCTCCAAAAGGTCGTGCAGGGGCTCGGCGGCGGCGATGAAGTCCGCGGGTACGAGCCGCGTGCCCTGGTGCAACAGTTGATAGAAGGCGTGTTGACCGTTCGTGCCGGGCTCGCCCCACAGGATCGGGCCCGTGCCACAATCCACGGGGCGCCCGTCGCGCTGCACCCCCTTGCCGTTGCTCTCCATGTCCACCTGCTGGAAGTGGGCGGCAAAACGCGCGAGGTTTTGGTCGTAGGGCAAGAGCGCATGGCTCTCGGCGCCCCAGAAGTTCGTGTACCAAACGCCGATCAGCGCCAAACGCACGGGCAGGTTCGACTCCAGCGGCGCTTCGGCGAAGTGGCGGTCCATGCTTTCGGCGCCGCGCAGGAGCTGCTCGAAGTGCTCCGGGCCGACCGCGAGCGCAATCGACAGGCCGATGGCGCTCCACAGGGAGTATCGCCCGCCGACCCAATCCCAAAACTCGAACATGTTCGCCGTGTCGATGCCGAAGGCGCGCACGGCGTCGGCATGGGTGCTGATCGCCGCGAAGTGGCGCGCTACGGCGGAATCGTCGCCCAAACCCCGCAGCAGCCAACGGCGCGCGCTGTGGGCGTTGGTCAGGGTTTCCTGGGTGGTGAAGGTTTTCGATGCGACCAGGAACAGGGTGCGCGCCGGGTCCAGTTGCGCCAGGACACGGGTCAGGTGGGCGCCGTCCACGTTGGAGACGAAGTGCACCCTGGGGCCGGGGGTCTGGGGCCAGGCGTAGGGCGCGAGGGCTTCGACCACCATCGCCGGGCCCAGGTCCGAACCGCCGATGCCGATGTTGACCACGTCCCGGATCGGCTCGCCCGTGTGGCCGCGCCATTCGCTGGAGCGCACCTGCCGGCTGAAGCGGGCCATGCGCTCCAGCACGCCGTGCACGGCGGGCAGCACGTTTTGGCCGGCGATCTGGAAGGACTCACCCGGGCCGCGGCGCAGGGCCACGTGGCCCACGGCGCGGCCCTCGGTGCTGTTGATCGCCTCGCCCGCGAGCATCGCGGCGCGCAGGTTTTCGAGGCCCCGTTCGCGCGCCAGATCGCAAAGCAGCTCCAGGGTGCGCCCGGTCACGTGGGTCTTGGAGACGTCCACGAGCAGGTCGTCGAGGCGCAAAACCAATCTCTCGAAGCGCCGCGGGTCCTCGGCGAAGAGGTCCACTAGGCGGCGGCCTTCGAAATCGCGCCGGTGCTGCGCGAGGGCCTGCCAGGCGGGGGATTGGGTCAAGGGTCCGGGGCGGGGCAGATCGACGGGGGTGGCCATGGGCGCACGTTAGCCCGAGCCCGCTTCGGATGGCACCCGGCGGCCGGCCCGCAACCGGCCCGCGGGCCCGCGCCTGGGGATTCGGCGCCCGGGAAGAGGCGCCCGGGTTCGGCACCGCTCCGCGATCAGGTGGCCGCGGGCAGGTGCGCGCGCGCGGCCTCGGCCGTGGCTGCGGCGTCCGCCCGCGCCCAGGCGGCATCCCGGCCGAGTTCTTCGGCCAAGAGTGCCGCCACGGGCCCGGCCAGCTCCGCGGTGCGCCGGGCGTCGAGCAGCAGGAGGCGGCTGCGCCGGGAGAGCACGTCGAGTCCCGTGCGCGCGAACTCGTGGCGCGCGGCGAAACGCACGTCCGCCGGGGTCAGGTCGCAGTCCGGGGCGAGGGCGCCTTCGCCGGCCGCGGCGAGGGCCGTCACGAAGGGGCGCTCCGAACCGCGCGGGTCCCCGCTGGCGCATCCCGGCGCCGCTTCCGAGGAGACACTCCCCGGCGCTCCCACCAGGGCCAGGTCGCGGGTGCGTGTTGGGCGCCGCTCCAGCCCGGCCTCCCGCTCGACCCGATCGAGCAGCACCTCGGCCATGCGGCGGTAACTCGTCCACTTGCCGCCGGCGATGCTGATGAGGCCGCCGGGCGACACTTCGATCGCGAAGTCGCGGCTCAGGCGGCTGCTGCTCTTGGCGCCGCCGGCGGTGGGGGCGACGAGCGGGCGCAGACCGGCCCACAGGGAAAGCACATCCCCGCGGCCGGGCGCGCGGGCGAGCAGTTCGCCGGCGGTGGCGAGCAGGTACTCCAGCTCTTCTTCGGCCGCGCGCGGTTCGTGCGGGGGCTCGGCGCCGGGGGCCAGCGCCACGTCCGTGGTGCCGACCAGGGTGTGTCCGTGCCAGGGCAGGGCGAAGAGCACACGGCCGTCGCGGGTCTTGGGCAGCAGCAGTCCGCGTCCGCCGGGCAAAAAGTCGCCGCTGAGCACCACGTGGGCTCCGCTGGAGGGGGCCACCAGGGGGGCGGAGCCGGGGCGCTCCAGCCGCCGCAGGCCGTCGGACCAGGGTCCGGTGGCGTTCACCACGGCGCGCGCGCGCACTTCGAAATCTCGACCCGTTTCGGTGTCTCTCAGCACCGCCCCGAGCACCCGGCCGGCGCGGTCGCGCAAAAGTTCCACCGCCGCCGCGCGCGTCAGCACACACGCGCCGAAGTGCGCGGCCGTGCGCGCCAGGGCGACGCCCAAACGCGCGTCGTCGAACTGTCCGTCGCGCAGAACCACCGCTCCCCGGAAGCGCTCGGCTGCCCATCCCGGGGCCAACTGCTGCGCTGTGCGGCGCCCCACGGGCCGGGTGCCCCCCAGCCGGTTGCGCCCGGCCAAACCGTCGTAGAGCGCCGCGCCGAAGGCCGTCAGCGCCCATTCGAAGGTGTTCCGGCAGGGCACCAGGAACTCCAGCACATGCACCAGGTGGGGCGCATTCGCGAGCAAACGGCCGCGTTCGAGCAATCCTTCGCGCACCAGCCCGAGTTGTCCCTGGCGCAAGTAACGCAGGCCACCGTGGATCAACTTGGTGGAGGCCGAACTGGTGCCGGAAACCAAGTCGCCGCGCTCCGCGAGCAGCACCCGGTGGCCGCGCGCGGCGCCGTCGAGGGCCGCGCCGAGGCCCGTGGCTCCGCCGCCGACAATCAGCAGGTCGAAGGGATGCTCCGGCTCGCGCGCCGCGTTCCAAGCCGCATCGCGGTCCGTGAGCCGCGGTGCCTCCTCCCTGCGGCGGCCGTCGGCGGCGCTCAAACGCTCCCCTCCGCCCGCCCGCGCGGGTGGGCCCGTTCCACCACCCGGCGCAATTGTTCCAGGCTGACGTGGGTGTAGATCTGGGTGGTCGAGAGCTGGGCGTGTCCGAGCAGTTCCTGCACCGCGCGCAGATCGGCGCCCCGATCGAGCAGGTGGGTGGCGAAGCTATGGCGCAGGGTGTGGGGGGTCGCCCGGCGCACCAGGCCGGCCGCCAGCACCGCCGATTCGAGCACACGCTGCAAAGAACGGGTGGTCAGGCGCCCGCCCTTTTGGTTGAGGAAAACCGCATCGCCGGCTGTGGGCGCGGGTCTGGGCCTTTTGGGATCGCTCAAGTAAGCCTCGATGGCCGCGACCGCGTGGCGCCCGAGCACCACCAGCCGTTCCTTGCGGCCCTTGCCGCGCACCCGGGCCAAACCCTCCGAAAGATCCACGTCCCGCCGGTCGAGGCCCACGGTTTCCGCCGCGCGTGTGCCGGCCGAATAGAGCACTTCCAAGAGGGCCACGTCCCGGCAGCCCGCCGCCCGCGAGCGGTCCGGCGCGGCCAGCAGCCGCTCGACCTCCTCGGGCGAAAGCGCACCCGGCAGGCGCCGCACGGCTTTCATGCGCCGCAGGCCCACCGCGGGGGAGTGTTCGAGCCGGCCCTGGCGCAGCAAAAACTTGAGCAGCGAGCGGGCGGCGGAGAGTTTGCGCTGCACCGTCGCCCGCGAGAGTTCGCGCCCGTCCAAAAGCGCCAACCAGCGCGAAAGGTGTTTGGAGGTGACCTGTTCGGGCGAAAACACCTCCCATTCGGCCAAGGCGCCGCGCCATTCGGCCAAGTCGCCCCGGTAGGCCCGCAGGGTGTGTTCGGAAGCGCCCTTGGTGTAGGCCAGGTGCCGCAGGAACGCCTCGATTTCGCCTTGCAGCGGCGATGTGTCTTGCGCGGGCGATGCGGCCTCCCGCGGCGCCTTGCCCGCGGCGGCGGTCGGCGGCTTCACGGGCGTTCCCAATAGGCGTCGCGCTCCAGGGACTCGAGTTCGAAGCGCAGGCCGTCCGGACCTTCCTGGCGCACGAGCACACGCAGCCAAGGAGCGGACTCGTCCGCCGCGAACCAATAACTCGCCCGCGTTGCCCCGTCGGCGCCCACGAGGTCGGCGCGATGGGTCGCCACCGGGCCCAGGGCGGTCTCCAAGACGGTCTCACCGGCCAAACGCACACGCATCGGCTCGGGCTCGAAGGGCACCCGGCGGATGTCGCGTTGGGAGCGCACCACGGAGAGTGCGAACTCGGCCGGGGCGCCGCCAAAGGGCAAATCGCGCAGGGCCAGACTCAAACCGTCCTCGAAGACCGCGCGGGGCTGCGCGAGCAAAAACGCGCGTGTGCCCGCGCCGGGGAAGTAGACCGATTCAAAAACCTGGAACCCGCCGGGCGCGCGCTCCAATTGTTTGAAGCTGGCGCCGCAATCCTCCTGGGTCGATGCGGTCAGCTTGTAGCTGCCCAGGCCCTCGCGCGCCAAGTAGAGCGAGGTGGAGTAGCGGTAGTCGTAGCGTTCCGTCGGCGCCCGTTCCGACCAGTGGTGCTTGAAGGCCAAAAGGCCCTCGTCGCCCTCGGCCTTGACGCCGCGTGTGAGATCGACCCGTTCCGAGTTGGTGTAGGCCACCGCTTGGTACCGGCGCGGCTCGCCGTAGAGCACACGGGTGGCGGCGTAGATCGCCACTTCGGCCTTGCCGTCGAACCAAATCGGATCGTCGCGCCAGGTGCCTTCCCGCTGGGGCCAAGGCATGCGGCCGAGTTCGAGTTCGGCTTCGATGCGGCGCAGTTCACCCTCGGGGCCGCGCACGGCGCCCGGGGCGCAGGCAAGCGCTCCCAGGCCGAAAAGACCCGCCAGTGCGGCGGGCGCAAGCGCGGGCAAAAGCCCCGCGAGGCGGATTCGATGGTTTCGATGCACGCCTTCCCTATACCACGGCGGCCGCCGCGCCAGGCTCCGCGCGCCGCGCGACGAACAGCCGCGCGGGCCAGAAGGAGCCCAGGAGCGAGGCCGCGCGCCCGTTCGCGAGACGCGGCGGCAGGATCGGCAGGTACTGGCGCTCGACCCGGAAGCCGGCCTGGGCCAGGAGGGCGGCGAGCGTGGATGCGGTGAATCGGTGCAGGTGTTCGGGATGTCGCCAGTGGGCGCGCGCTCCGGGCACCGCCAGGCACAGGGCACGGCGCAGGGGAGCCGCGATGCCGCCGGGCTCCGGCAAGACCCACTCGGCGACCAGGAGCGGCGCACCGGGGCGCAGCAGCGCGGCGAGTTCAGTGAGGCAGGTGCGCGGCTCTGCGAGGTGCACCAGGCAATCGCACAGCCAAGCGGCATCGAAGGGCCCGCGCCCGCGCAGAGTTTCGGACCAGCCGGGTCGGTCCAGGTCCGCGCACTGGGCGTCGAGGCCCTTGGCCACGAGCCCCTCGATGACGGCCGGATCCCGATCGATGCCCAGGGAACCGGGGGCGAAGTGTTCGAGATAACGGCCCGCGCCGCAGCACAGGTCGATCACGCGCGCCGCGGCGAAGGAGCCCGCCGGCGTGGAGACCTGATCCCAGGCCGCGCGCAGTTTGCGCGGCGCCGCACCGGGCGTTTGCATGGGCCCAGTGTCGCGGATCGCGACTCGCCCCTTCGCTCAATCTTCCCGCGCGGGGGGCGAGCCGGGAACCGCGCGCTGGGAAGCGGCGATCTGGGCGCGCAGTCCGGCGAGCAAGCGAACGCGCGAATCGGGGTTGATGCCCGCGGTGAAACCCAGGCGCTCCACATCGTCGAGCACGGTGGCTAGGGTGCGGGCCGCACCGGCCTGGGAAGCCAAGTAGGTCTCCATTTGGCGCAGGCGCGCGGCCGCCGCGGCCTGCTCCGCTTCGAGGGCGGCCATGGCGCGCTGGGAGCGCTGCAGCTCCGCTTCCAGGGCATCGACCCGCTGGGCCAGGTCCTGGCTCTGGGTTCGCTCCTGGGACCAGGCACCCCCGGCGAAGAGGGCGGCGAGCAGGAGCACGGTCGGCACGAGGGCGGTTCGCATGGAAGCGGTCATCGGACGCAGGGGGGGGGCTTCTGGAGTCGCGGCGGCTGCGAGTCCCGTCCAGGGACTCGCCGAGCCCGATCCCAGGCCGGGGAAGTCAGGTTCCGGGCAAATCGGGTAGGGATCAATACCTAGGTAGGATCCCGACGAAGAGGGGGATTCGCACAGGCCCACGAATGCCCTGTAACCCCTCTTCCCATCGCCAGCCCCTTCCCGGCGTGAAGGATCGAAATCGGCTGCCCATCGGCGTCGTGTTGGGGTCCGTGGCTGCTGCCCTGGGGCTTTGGATAACGATTGCGCGGTTCGAGGGACTCGCACCCGGGGTGCACGCCGCGGCGGGCGCCCTGATCGGCGGCATCTGCGCCTTGGCATTGTCCCCGCCGGCACGGCGCGGTCGTCGGGTGGAGCAACTCAGCACCTGGCTGGAGCAGGCCCTCGAAGCGGCCCAACTGGGCCGTTGGGAGTGGGACCTGGGAGCCGGTCCCCCCCACGTCGACCGGCGCTGGCTGGCCCACCTCGGGCTGGCGGACGACGATCGGCCGGCGTCGATCGAGGCCTTGCGCGCCCGGGTGCATCCCGAGGATCTGCCCGACATGGATATCGCCGTGGGGGCGGTGATCGAAGGGCGCGCACCGCGTTGGAGGATGGTCCTGCGCATGCGCCACCGGGACGGGGACTGGCGCTGGATCGAGACGACGGGTACCGCGGCCGAGCGGGGCGCGGACGGGCGCGCCCGGCGTCTGGTGGGCACCCACGCGGACGTGACGGCGGAGGTGCTCGCGCGCCGCGACTTGGCCGCCGAGCGCGACCGGGCCGAAGCCGCCCTGGCCGATCTGGCGGAGTACCGGCGCGCGATCGACGCCCATACGATCTTCGTGCGCACCGACGAACGCGGGGTCATCCGCGAGGTCAACCGCCGTTTTTGCGAGATCAGTGGGTATGGACCCGAGGAGCTGATCGGCCGCACCCACGCGGTGGTCAACTCCGGGGCTCACCCTGAGGCGTTTTGGCGCGAGATGTGGCGCACCCTGGGGGCGGGCGAGGCCTGGCGCGGCGAGATTTGCAACCGCGCCAAGGATGGCTCGCTCTATTGGGTCGACACGACGATCCTGCCGAGTTTCGATCGCGAGGGCCGTTGTCGCGGTTATCTGGGCGTGCGCAACGATGTCACGGCCCACAAACGCGCCGAGCAGCGCCTTGAGGGCACCCTCGACGCACTGCCCGACCTGCTCTTCGAGGTGGACGGCGAAGGACGCATCCTCGACTATCGGGCCAGCCGCGAGGAGCAGCTCTACAGCCGGCCGACCGCCTTCCTGGGCCGGCGCGTGAACGAGGTATTGCCGAGCGAACCGGCCGTGGCATAGGGGTACTGCATCAGGAAGGCCAGCACCGTGCCGAGCGTCAGAACGGTGAATCCCACGACGACGACCAGCCCCGCACCGACGCCCGGAACCACCCGGGGACCGTCAGCGCGAACGACAGCCAGAACCGGTCACGGAACATCGCCGCGTGATCACCGTGGCCGTGATCGCCGTGCTCGCCGTGGTCCGGCTTCGGCTCATCGTGGGCGTCATGACCCGTGTGT
>JBJHAV010000137.1:7745-10082 GCA_050480685.1 Planctomycetaceae bacterium
GTGCAAGAAGCCCTGGAGAATGGCTGCAACGCACGGGTGCGCTACGAACTCGACCTGCAAGGGGATGTGCGCGTCTTCGATCTGAGCGTCTCCCCTGCCTCCGCCGGCGTGGCGGGCATGGGCCGACGCTGCGTGGCCCTCGCCCGTGACGTGACGGATCGGGCCCGGGGCGAAGCGGAACTCGCCCGTCTGCGAGATGTGGCCCTGGCCGCGAGCCAAGCAAAGAGCGAGTTCTTGGCCAACATGAGCCACGAAATCCGAACGCCCCTGACGGCCATCCTGGGATTCGCGGAGCTGCTCGGTGAAGGGGACGAAGCCCACGGGGCCGAACGCCGCCGCGAAGCCGCGGCCACGGTCCAGGCGGCCGGACGGCACCTTTTGGCCGTGGTCCAGGACGTGCTCGACCTATCCAAGATCGAGGCGGGAAAACTCGTCATCGAACGTGTGGACACGGACCTGGTCGGGTTGCTCGGCGAGCTGCGCGATCTCTTCGCCGAGCGCGCCCGCGGACAGGGCCTGGCCTTCACCTGCGCTTTGGACACGGCCGTGCCCGCGCGCATCGCCAGCGACCCGACGCGCCTGCGCCAAATCCTCGTCAACCTGATCGGCAACGCGCTCAAGTTCACGGATGTGGGTGAGGTGCGCCTGAGCGCGGGAGTCGCGGAGGGTGAGGCGGGGCGTGTGCTCCGAATCGACGTGCGCGACACGGGACTCGGCATCTCGCCGGAGGCCCAGGGTGTCCTCTTCGAGGCCTTTTCCCAGGTCGACGGCAGCGTGGCCAGGCGTCACGGGGGGTCGGGCCTGGGGCTCGCCATCTCCCGGCGCTTGGCGCGCGGCATGAACGGTGATGTGCGCCTGGTGAGCAGTCGCCCCGGCGGAGGATCGCTGTTCCGCCTGGAGTTGCCCCTGGAGCCGGTGCCTGGCAGCCAGGATGTGACGAGCCTCGAACGCGCTCCGGCTGCTTTGCCCGCCGCGCGCGCTCCGCGCCCGGAGGCCCTCGCCGGGCGGATCCTCCTGGCCGAGGACGGTCCGGACAACCGCCGCTTGATCTCTTTCCACCTGGAGCGTGCCGGAGCGCGGGTGGACACCGCCGAAAACGGCCGCGAGGCCCTGGAGCGCTTCGAAGAAGCGCGTGCCGAAGGGCGGCCCTACGACCTAGTCGTGACCGACATCGGCATGCCCGAAATGGACGGTTACGCCCTGGTGGGGGAGCTTCGCCGGCGCGGACACTCGACCCCCGTGATTGCCTTGACGGCACATGCCATGGCCGAGGACCGCCAGCGCTGCCTGGACGCGGGCTGTGACGACTACGCCAGCAAGCCGGTGCAGCGCGGGGAGCTGATCGCGCTCGCCGCCCGCTGGATCGGCGGCGAGGCGCGTCGCGCCCGGGCCTGACGGCCCGGCACGCGCCCGTGCGCGCGGCGGACGAACCTGGGGACTAACCGGCACCGTCCGTGCGCGGTTGGTGCAGTTTGCGCGCGGCGGCCAGGGGAATCAGCAGGAACAGGGCGCCGGCCACGTAGGGCGCCTGGCTGCCGAATCCCCAGTAGATCAAGCCCCCCAGAACCGGTCCGATGGCGCGGGCCAAGCTGCCCAAACCGCGCAGGGCGCCCATGGCGAGGCCCTGTTTGGCGGCCGGGGTATAGAGTGAAACCAGGGCGCTCAAGGTCGGCACGAACAGCGCGCTGCCCGCGGCCAACAGGAACAGGCCCAGGTAGAGCACGGGCACCGACGTCGAAAGTCCGATGGCGAGGAAACCGGGCACGAGCATGGTGATCCCGCACATCATCAGGCGCTTCTCGCCGATCGCCGCCGCCCGCCGGCGCACGAAGCCGCCCTGGACCATGGCGATCACCAGGCCGATGAAAACGAACATCCAGGCGTTTTCCTTCGGAGCGAAGCCAAAGCGTTCGGCCGCCAGGAACACGAGCGTGAATTCCATGGCCCCGAAGGCCGTCTGCACCGCCAGGTAGACCAGGTTGGCGCGGGCCACGCCGGGCAGGCGCAGGCGCGACAGGGCGCGCCAGGGAATCAGGCCCGCTAGCAGCCGTTCGCCGCGGCGCTCGGCCAGTTCGGCTTCGGAGAGGCTCGGGCGCGTCTCGGGGAAGCGCAGCACGGCCCAGATCAGGTTCCAAAGGGCCAGCAGGAAGGCCAAGGCGGCCGCGCCGGAGAAGGGGTTCCAACCGAGCGCGACTCCCGCCGGCCAAAGGGCCGTGGCGTCGACCGCGTGGTAGGCCAAGGCGCCCAGTGCCGGGCCGAGCACAAAGCCCAGCCCGATGGCCATGCCGACGATCGCCATGCCCGCCGACCGCCCGCGGACGCCGGACACGTCCGCCA
>JBJHAV010000138.1:0-10026 GCA_050480685.1 Planctomycetaceae bacterium
CACCCGGCGGATGCCGGGTGGCTGCCGCGGGGGGGGAAGTAGGAGCCTGGCACCATCTTCCCCGGGAGTGCAGAGGGCTAGCTCTCGAGCGACCCGTCGCGCTGCGCGAGCAGGTTCTTCAGCCGCCCCATGACGTTGGAGTGGATCTGGCAAACCCGGCTCTCGGTGAGCGTCAGCATCTCGCCGATCTCGCGCATCGTGTGCCCGTACTGGTAGTACTGCTCGATGATGAAGCGCTCCTTGTGCGTCAACGAGCGCGTGATGAAGCCCATCAAATCACGGCGATTGAGTTCATGCACGGGGTCGATGGCCTGGCGATCCTCGAGGATCTCCACCTTCTCCACCGATCCGTCGTCGTCGTCGTCCCACTTCTCCGAGAGCGAAAACATCGTCTTCGCCTGGGAATCGAGCATTTCCCGCGACAAATCGCCGTGCTCCAGCTCCAGCGCCCGGGCGAGTTCCGCGTGGGTGGGCTCGCGGCCGAACTCACCCGTCAAACGCTGCAGCGCCTTGTCGATGCGCGATGCCTTCAAGCGCACCAGGCGCGGCACCCAGTCCTGGGAGCGCAACTGGTCGAGGATCGAGCCGCGGATGCGCGTGGAGCAGTAGGTCTTGAACTTGATGCCGCGGCTCGGGTCGAAACCTCGAATCGCATCCATCAAGCCGAACTGCCCGGCGCTGATCAGATCGTCGAGTTCGATCGACTTGGGCAGGGTTTGCAGCAGGCGCTCGGCGATGTAGCGCACCAGGGGGTAGTGCCGCTCGATCAGTTCGTTGCGCAGGAGCTCCAGCCAAGGCGAATTGGCATGCCCGGGGCGCTCGCTGGGGCGAGCTTCGGGGCTCGGCTCCGGCTCGCCGGAATCCTCCGTGGCGCCTTCGGCGTTCTCGCGGGCGCGCAATTCGCGGGCGGCGCGTTCTTCGGCCTCCAGGCGCTGCAGTTCCTGTTCCTCGTCGAGTTCGTCCTCGGTTTCGAGGGTCGCGATCTCCGCGCGCAGGCGCTTCGACTCGGTGCGGTACAGGCCCCAGAGTTCCTCGGTGGTGCGCTCGGCCAGGGGCGCGTCCGGTCCCGCCGCGGGCGGCTCCGGGGGGACGATTTCGTGGGATTCGGCGGCCATGGGCTGGGCCAGGGTCGGGTGCTTCGGCAGGGCGGCCAGCGGTTCCTCGGGGAGCGGACCCGGGCCGCGCCGCGCCGCGCCCTTGGGCGCCGCGGGGGTCAACTGGTCGGCGGGAGGTTTGGCCTTGGCCTTCGTTGCCTTGGTTTTGGCGGGCGCGGCCTTGGCGGAGGCGGCCTTGGCGGAGGCGGCCTTGGCGGGTGAGGCTTTGGCCTTGGCGGCGGCCGGGCGCACGGGCGCCGGGCGCTCGACGGGGGCCTTCGGGGTGGAGCGCTCCCGGGCCTTGCCCGAGGCCTTCGGCTCCGCCTTCGTGCCCGCCTTCGCGGCCGCACCCTTGCTGCCCTCGGCCCGGCCGCCCCGGGCCGGGGACTTGCCCTTGGCCGTGGCACTCGTCGAACCGCCCTTGCGCGCAGTCGCCTTGTCGCCTGCACGGGCGCTGGAACGCTTGCTTGCCATCCGCCTTCTTCCTCCTCCTGCTCCCCACCCTAGCGGTTGGCCTTCCCGGGACACCCCTGCCGGAGGGTTCCGGCCGTCCTCGGGGTGCGCGCGGGAGACCGCGGGGCGAGATCCATCGGCCGATCCGGCCCGGCACCTGCGGGGGGAATCAGACGGTGAGCAGGGAATGGACCGGAACGCCGCCCAGTTTCCCCCTGCCGGGAAGGAAGCCCAGCTCGATCACGAAGCAGCAGGCGATCGGCTCGCCGCCGACCTTGCGGACCAGCTTCAGGGCCGCCTCCATGGTGCCGCCGGTGGCCAGGAGGTCGTCGACCATGAGCACCCGCTTGGCCCCCTCACAGGCGTCCACGTGGATCTCGATGGTGTCCGAACCGTACTCCAACTCGTAGGACTCGGCGGCCGTCTTCCAGGGCAGCTTGCCGGGCTTGCGGATCGGGATGAAACCCTTGCCAAGTTGGCGCGCCAGGGCCGTGCCGAAGATGAAGCCCCGCGACTCGATGCCGCAGACGATGTCGTAGCTGGTCGGATCCACCGCGGCGGCCATGCCGTCGATGGCGGCCTGTAGGCCCTTCGGGTTTTGCAGCAGCGGCGTGATGTCCTTGAAGAGGATGCCGGGCTTGGGGAAGTCCGGCACGTCGCGGATGTACTTTTCGATCATGGGGGGGCTCGGTGGGGCTGTTGGGGCGGGTTGTGGGGAGCGGGTCACTCCGCGGCGTCAAACCCAGTTTTCCCAGGTGGTGTTTTTCTGCTCGAGGTCGCGCTCCAACTCCGCCAGGCGGAACTGGTGTTCCTTGAGGCGCTCGGGCTCGCGCCAGACCGCTTCGGTTTCCAGGTCGGCCAGGAGCCGTTCGCGCTCCTCTTCGAGCGCGATGATTTCGGCCTCCAGCTTCTTGAAGAGGTAGGGGTTGCGGATCTTCTCGCGCCCGGACCCTCTCGGCGCGGGGGCGCCCTGGGCTTCCCCCGGATCGGGCCGAGTCGGCTCGGTTTTCCCCGGGGCGGGCCGGGGGGAGGGGGCGGCCTTGGGCTGGGCGGCGCGGGCCTGGGGCGCGGGTTTCGCCGGAGCCGGCGCCGCGGCCTGGGCCGCTAGGGCCGCGCGGTAGTCCGAGTAGTTGCCCCGGAACTCGCGCAGGCCCCCGGGCCCGAGCTCCACGATGCGCGTGCACAGGTGGTCCAGGAACTCCCGGTCGTGGCTGATGCACACCAGGGCGCCGGGGTACTGGGCCAACATCTCTTCCAGGGAGGTGCGCGCGGCCAGGTCCAGGTGGTTCGTGGGTTCGTCCAGGGCCAGCCAAGTGGGCACGCGCAGCACCAGCCGGGCCAAACACAGCCGGGCCCGCTCGCCGCCCGAGAGGCCCGCCACGGGCAGCTCGACTTCTTCGCCGCGGAAGAGGAACAGCGCCAGGTGGCTGCGCAGCTCCTGTTCCGTGGCGGCCGGGTGCTCGGCGCGCAGGGTGGCCAGGGGCGTGCTCTCGGGATCCAGGTCCGCGGTCTCCTGGTCGTAGTACCCGCAGATCGCCTTGTGGCCGCGTTCGAGCTTGCCGCCGAGGGGAGCGCGGCGGCCGGCCAGCACCTGCAGCAACGTGGTCTTGCCGGCGCCGTTCGGGCCGACCAGGCCGATGCGGTCGCCGCGCCCGATGCGCAGTTCCAGGCCGCGGTGCAGGGAATGGCCCGGGTAGCCGATTTCGAGCCCTTCGATCGACACGACCATCTCGCCGCTGCGCGGCACCTGGGCCATGCGGATGACCGGCTTGCGGATGTCGTCGTGGGGCCGCTCCAGGCGCTCCAGGCGGGCCAAGCGCTTTTGCCGGCCCTTGGCCTCGGCGGTGCGCTGGCTGCCCATGTGTTTTTTGATGAAGGCCTCTTCCTTGCGCACCTGGTCCTGCTGGATCTCGAAGGCGCGCAGCTCCGATTCGTAGCGCTCCCGGCGCAGCACGACGTAGCGCGAGTAGTTGCCCGGGTAGCGCTTCAGCCGGCCCCGTTCCAACTCGACGATGTGGTTCGTGACGCTGTCGAGGAGCCGCCGGTCGTGGCTGACCACGAACACCGCGCTGGCCAGGCCCGACAGGTAGTCCTCCAGCCACTCGATGCCGTCCAGGTCCAGGTGGTTGGTCGGCTCGTCCAGGTAGAGCAGGTCCGGGCGGCGCACCAACTCGCGCGCCAGGGCCACCCGCGCCTTTTCGCCCCCCGACAGGGTGCGCGCCTCGCGCTGCCACAGGTTGCGCGCCAGCCCGATGCCGGAGAGCACGGTCTCCACGAGCTGTTCCGTCTGCCAGCCGCCGACCACCTCCATGCGCTGGGTCAGCTCCCCGTGGCGCTCGACCAGCCGTTCGAGCCGTTCGTCCTCCGCCTGGCCGAGTTCCTGCTCGACCCGCGAGAGTTCCTCCGCCAGGGCGCGCGCCTCGTCCAAACCGTGCTCCACGTGTTCGAAGGCGATCTCGCCGGGGGCGAAGTCGGGGGACTGGGGCACGTAGCCCACGCGCACGCCCCGGGGCACGATGACCTGGCCCTCGTCGGCGGTTTCCTCGCCCACCAGGATGCGCAAAAGGGTGCTCTTGCCGCCGCCGTTGCGCCCGACGCAGCCGATCTTTTCGCCGACGCCGATGCGCAGGTCCAGGCCCCGCAGCACCTCGTGGGCCCCGTAGTGACGCTTCAGATTTTCGGCGAGGAGCAGACTCATGGCGGGCCTTAGGCGCGGAGAGAATAGCCGCTAGAGTGTGCAGGTCATGCCCGCACCCCCCGACGACGCCCGTTCCCTGACCGCCCGCGTGGTCGAGGTTCGCCCCCTGGGCGGCGACACGATCCTCCTGCGGGTGGAGCCCGAACAGCCGCTGCCGCCCGTGCGCGCCAGCCGTTTTTTCATGCTCAAGCGGCTCGACCGCCTGGCCCCGCTGATCCCGCGGCCCTACTCGCTCTACCGCCAGCCCGACGGGCGCCTGGACTTCCTGATCAAGCTGCTCGGGCGGGGCTCCCGGGCCCTGGCGGCCCTCGGGCCGGGCGAAGCGCTGCGGCTGGTGGGGCCCCTGGGCAACGGCTGGCCGACCCTGGACGGGGACGGGCCCCCCTGGGTGATGCTGGCCGGCGGGGTCGGCTCGGCGCCTTTCCCGCTCGCCATCGAACAGGCCCTGGCCGGCATGGACGGGGCCCCCCCCTGCCCGCCGGAAAAACTGCACCTGCTCTTCGGGGCGGCGGGACGCGAGCAGCTCTGCGACCTGGAGGGTTTCCTGGCCACGGGGATCGCCGTGCACACGGCCACGGTGGACGGCAGCCACGGGTTTCGGGGCAACGTGCTCGAACTCCTTTGCGACCTCCAGGCCCGCGGGGTGCTGCCGCGCGAGGTGCGCCTGCTCGCCTGCGGGCCCGAGCCCATGCTGCACGCGGTCGAGGCCCACGCCCAAACCCACGGCCTGGAAGCCTGGCTGAGCCTGGAAACCCTGATGGGCTGCGGCGTCGGCATCTGCAACGGCTGCCCCGTGCCCACCCGCGCGGACGGCCCCCTGGGTGAATGGCCCAACGCCAAGTGCTGCGTCGAGGGCCCGGTCTTTTCGACCCGCGCCATCGCCCTCGAACACGTGTGAGCCCTGGAAGGAGGGCCCGAACCGGCAGAGCCGATTCGGGCCCCGGGGGCTTGGCCCCGCGGCCGGCCGGACCGAAACCGCGGGGAACCGATCAGGAGGGCAGGGCCGGGGGCGGCTCGAAACGGAGCGTCGCCCGCCGGCGTCCGCTGACCGAGAGGCTCCACTCGGTCAGGCAGGTGCTCCAGCGCCGCGGTTGCAGCGCCGGGTGCAGGATTTCGACGGTCACCAGGGTGCCCGTCGGCCAGGGGAGGTCGGGGAACTCGGCGCCCACGGCGCGCATGCTGATGTCGACCACCTCGCACTCGACTTGTTGCAGGCTTGGGTCGTCGAGGCTGGGCTCACCGAAACCGGGCGCCGGTGAGTCGCCGTTCGCGACCAGGCGTGCCCGGCAGCCGCGCAGGGGGAAGCGGGTGGCCTCCTCGGTCCCAAACGGAGCCAGGCGACCCCCGAAGAGGTCCACAAGGATCGCGAGTTCCTCGGGGGTAATGGCCCAGCGGCGGCGCTCGCGTCCCCCACGGCGCGAGGCTTCGGGCAAGTTGGGTCGATCCATGGGCAGGGCGCCTTGGAAACACGCGGTTCCCCCGGCCCGTTACGTTTCGCCCAGGTGCGCCCCCGGTCGCTATGGGGTGGGCACCCCAAACCCACGGATTCGGGCGCCGCCGGGGCCTCGCTGCGCCCTTAGGGTTCGGCCAATCCTTCGCGGATGGCGAAGCGCGCCAGTTCGACACGATCGTGGATGTCGAGCTTGGCCATCAGGTTTTCCGTGTGGCGATCGATCGTGCTGTAACTGCGCTTGAGCGCGGCGGCGATCTCCTTTTTCGATAGCCCCCGCGCCAGGTGGCGCAGCACCTCCAGTTCGCGGGGGGTCAAAGAGGAAACCCGCGTCGGCCGCGCGGTGGCCAAGTGGGCCGTTCCGTTCGGTTCGATGCGCAATCGCCCGCGCACACGTTCGGAGAAATAGGCGCCGCCGCCCGCCAAGGACCGAATCGCGTGGATCAACACACTCGGCGGCTCATCCTTCGTCAGAAAGCCGCTGGCGCCCGCCGCCAAGGCGTCTTCGATGTAGCGGTCGTGGTGGAAGGCGCTCAGGAAAAGCACACGCACTTCGGGATGCTGGGAGAGCACCTCGCGCGCCACGTCGAAACTCGAACGGCCGGGCATGTCGATGTCGAGCACGATCACCCGCGGATGGTGCATCCGCACCTGACCCAGAACTTCGTCCGCCTTGGGCAAGGTCGACACCACTTCCAGGTCACTCTCTCCACGGATCAGGTGGCTCAAACTCTCGCGCACCAGCGCGTGGTCATCGACCAGCAAGACTCGGATCTTTTCCATCAGACCGGATCCGTCTGCGGTTTGGCGAGGTTGGCGGCTTCGGAAATGCGTTGGGTGAATTCCGCGACACCGAAGGGTTTGCGCAGTGGCAGCACCGGAGCGAAGCGGTGGATGAGATCGGAGGAAACTTCACCCGGAGTCATGAGCACGACGGGCTGGTCGATTCCGGCCCGGCGCAGGCGGCGCAGCACTTCGGTCTCTTCCCGCGATCCGGTCACACCCCCGTTCAGGACCACCACGCTGACCAGGGGGTGTTCGCGCTCCCACAGTTCGATCAAGTCGTCCAAGGTCTCCAGGCTGCGCGCCGGATAACCGGCCTCTTCGAGCTCGTTCGATAGGATCGCGCGCACCTGGGGGTGTTGTTCCGCCATCAGCACTTGGTAGCGGCCGTCGGGGGGCACCGCTCGCGCCGCTGCTTCGGGCTCGCGGCAAAGGGGCATGCGCAAAACAGCCCGCAAACCGCCCCCGGGCGGCCGTTCAAGCAGGAGATCCCCCCCGTGGGCCCGGGCGATTCGGCGCGCCATGGGCAAGCCCAAACCTGTGCCTCCCCGGTCGCCGCGGGTCGTGAAGAAGGGTTCGAAGACACGCTCTTCGAGCTCCGGGGGGATGCCCGGCCCGTCGTCCTCCACGCTCAAACGCACGTGTTCGTCGCCGTCCAGTTCGAGCCGCAGCGTCAGGTGACCGACGCCCTCGATGGCATCGCGCGCATTGAGAGCCAAATTCAAGAGCACCTGACCGATCTGGATGCGATCCGCGCGCACGGGGAGCGGCTGACGTACCTCGCTGTCCAGCTCAATGCTCAAGCGTTTCGGCAAGATGCGTTGGAGCAGCGCGATCATCTCGGAGGTAAGTGCCCCCAGGTCGAGCACCGGCTGATTCGCCGCTACCTTTGCGCCCATCTCGAGCATCGATCGCGATACGCCGCTGGCATGTTCGACCGCCGCGGAAATGACCTCCAGGGAGTACTTGAGTTCGGGTCGGTCTTCGAGACCGCGCTCCAGAAGGTCCGCGTGGGTCGCGATCACCGTCAGCATGTTGTTGACGTCGTGGGCGACCCCGCTCGCTAGTTCGCCGATGGTCATCAGGCGCTGGGAGTGCAACAGTTCCTCTTGGAGCGCCGCCAAACGCTCTTCACTGCGGCGCAGCTCCGTGATGTCGGTGAAGGTGACCAGCACACGTTCGACGCGACCGTCCTCGCCGACCAGGGGGGAGTAGAGGACCAGCAGCCTCGGCGCATCGGCGTGTTCCGAGCCGCCGATCTCGCGTTCCAGCCGCTCACCCTCCTGGGTACAGCGCGTCAGATCCGCGTGGAACTCGCCGAAGTTGCGTTCCCCGAAACGCTCGCGTAGACAATCCACCGCGCGCCCGCCGAGCTCCCCGGGCTCGCTGCCGATCAGGCGCCGAAAGGCGGGGTTGCTGCGCCGCACGGTGAAGTCCCCATCGGCTTCCGGCAAAAGCACGAGCACCGCTACGGGCATGGAGTCGTGCATGGCGTCCAGGTAGCGCGCGAAGCGCCGGGCGCGTTCGGTCTCGCGCACCAGATCCTTGCGGGACTCCTCCAGACGCTGACGCCAAATCAGGGCCAGCGCAAAAAGCGCCGCACCGTTCAGCAGGATGAAGAGCAGGCCCTTGGCGATTTCCAGGGACTGGTAACCCTCCAAGGAGGGCGCCAATTCAGCGGCCAGCCTGCCCGAAAAGATGATGTACGTGGCTCCGAAGGCCAGGTAGCCGAGGCCTAGGATCAGCGCCAGGGGCAGCGGGCCGAGGCGCCGTCTGCCCTTGGGCGTGCTCCGGCGATCGTGCTCCGGGTCACCCCGGGGAGGGCGCGGCTCCCACTCGTGGGGCGTGCTATCGAGCAGGCGGATGGGCATGGATTGGAGGTCCCCCAGAGTCCCTCCCGGGCCTGCGAGTGTCGCATCCAAACGATCTTCGTACAAGCGCGCGGGGCATGCGAGCCGGCGTCGGGATCATTCCTCGAGGGCCTGGAGTTCTTGCTCCAGGAGCTCAGCCAGGGCCCGCGCCGCCCGCGCCCGATCCCCCTCGCCGGGGGGGATCTCCAGGCCGGCCCGCAGGCCCTCGAACTCCCGCCGGGCCTCCGCCGTGCGCCCCAGCCTGCCCAAAAGCCGGGCCAGTTCGAGCCGCGGGTGCAGCGCCCCCGGGTGCAGCGCCACGGCCCGCTCCAGGTACTCGACCGCCTCGTCCCCCTGGCCCAGGGTCTCCAGGGCCCGGGAAGCGGCTCCCAGGGCGGCCGGATCGTCCCGATCCGCCTCCAGGGCCCGGCGCGCCCAGTGCAGGGCCGCCCCCGGGTCCCCCCGCTCCAGATCCACCCGCGACAGGGCCAGGGCCGTGGCCGCGTCCGATGCCGCGATCAGGTCGAGCTCGCCGCGCATCCGCACCCGCAGCCCCGGATCGGTGCCGAGCAGATAGGCCCGCTCCAGATACGGCCGGGCGAGCTCCGGCTGGTCCCGCCCGAGCAGCAGGGCGGCCAGGTCGTAGTGCGGCTCGAACAGGTCCGGGCCCAACTCGCAGGCGCGCAGCAGCGCCCGCAGGGCCTCTTCTTCCTCGCCCAGCAAGAGCAGCGACTTGGCCCGGCGCGCGTGGGCAAACGCGTGTTCCGGATCGATCGCCAGGGCGCGCTCGAAGTGGTCGAGGGCGCGCACCAAGTCGCGCTCCTGGAACGAGGCCGCCCCGAGCACCACCTGTGCATCCGCGTCGCCGCCCGGGCGCCGCGCCAGGTGCTCGGCCAACTCCCGCGCCCGCGCGCGATGCCCGGCCTCCAGATTCGCGCGCGCCGCCCACAGGTGTTCCTCGCGCCCACCCGGCCGCAGTTCGAGAGCGTGCTCCGCGTGGCCACGGGATTGGGGGAAACGCCCGGCCAAAAAGAGCACCTTGGCCAATTCCAAGTGCGGCTCCGGACGGCGCGGTTCGACCTCGATCGCCCGGCGCAGGGCGGCTTCGGCGCCCTCGAAATCGCGCATGCGCGCGCGTGTGACGCCGAGGCCGATCCAGGGCTCCGCGAAGGAGCCGTAGGCGCCGGTCAGTTGCTCAAAGATCGTGGCCGGGGTTTCGAAATCGCCGAAGGAGTCGATTTCCGCTTCGAAGAGCAGGCACCAGGCGACGCCGAGATTCGAGCGCAGCACGTCGGCGCGGCCGACAAAAACCTGCGAGCGCCCGTCGGCAGCCAACTCGACCCGGTCCTGGGCCCGCGAGAAGAGCTCCAAGGCACCGGTCAGGGCCGCCACTTCCCGGGTGCGCCGGTAGCGCTCCAGTTCCACGCGCCCCAGGTTCCAAAGGGGATAGGCCGAAGCGCCGCCGCGCTCGGCTTCTGCGCGCCACAGGGCCGCTTCGCTCTCCCACACGGCCGCCCGCGTGCCGAGGGGCCACAGCAGGGCCAGGGCCGCCAGGGCCGCCGGCGCCGGCGCGAAGCGGCCCAGCCCGCGGCCCAGGGCCACCAGCGCCAGGGCGAGCCCGGGGCCCGCCCCGGCCGCCGCCGGCTCGCCCAGGTGCCCGAGGCCCTCGGGCCCGGGCGCGCCGAAGGAGCGCCCGGC
>JBJHAV010000139.1:0-8337 GCA_050480685.1 Planctomycetaceae bacterium
GCGCTGGTAAATCCCCGAGCCCCTAACGGAGGCCGGGAACGGAGGATTGCCGAACCGGCGATTCCCTCCTCCTAGCCTCCGCTTCCCCAGCGCCCCGGCGACCGAAAGGTGGCCGGGGCGCTGTCGTTACGCAGCGGGGATTCGCGGGCGCGCGCCCAACCGCCTTTCCCGCGAAAAGCGGCCCCACGGGCGCATCCGCAAAGGGCGCACATGCGAAGGTGCTGATGTGAAGATCTTCCTCACCGCTCGCCGGTCCGCCCCTCTCCTGCTGCTCTCCCTGATGTTGACCTCCCTCCTGGGTTGCTCCTCGCGCGCCCCCATGCCCAAGGTCCCGCGGGTCGACCTGGAACGTTTCATGGGTGACTGGTACGTGCTGGCCCACGTGCCGGCGCGTGCCGAGCGCGAGGCCTACAACGCGGTCGAGACCTACGAACTGGGCCAGGGCGGCCGCATCGAAACCAGCTACGCCTTTCGGCGCGGGGGATTCGATGGGGACGTGCACGTGATGAACCCGGTCGGTTTCGTGGAGGACTCCGCGACGAATGCCGTTTGGGGCATGCGTTTCGTTTGGCCGATCCGCGCGGAATACCTGATCGTGCATTTGGACGAGGAGTACTCGGAGACCATCGTCGCGCGCACCAAACGGGACTACGCCTGGATCATGGCCCGCGAGCCCGAGCTGCCCGAGGCTCGGCTTGCCGCCCTCGAGGATCGCCTGGTGGAGCTGGGCTACGAACGCGACGCGATTCGGCGGGTGCCCCAGCGCTGGCCGGATGCCGAGCACCCGATCTCGCAGCGTTAGCGGACGGGCGAGACAGTCGGCGCGACGGGCCGCTCGGCGGGAGCGGGATTCCGCGCCCGCGGCGGTAGAATCGGCCCATGCTGATCGACTGTCACGTCCACCTGAACAACTACGTGGAGAACCCCGGGCGCCCGACGCGTGAAAACGTCGATACGCTCTTCGCCAAGATGGCCGAGCACGGCGTCGACCACGCCGTGGTCTTGACGTCCTATCGCGTCGACGTGGACCGCCCCAGTGTGGAGCAGGTCCTGGAAGCCCTGGCGGACGACCCGCGCACGACCGTGGTCGAGGGGCTGCGTTGGCGCAGCGAGTCGCGTTCGGACCTCTTCCACATGGAAGAGCGCATCCGCGACGGCGTGGTCAAGGGCATCAAGCTCTACCCCGGCTACGACCAGTACGCGATCAACGACAAGTCCCTGGAAACGGTCTACCGGCTGGCCGCCAAGTACGACGTGCCGGTGATGATCCACTGCGGCGACACGTACGCCAAACACGCCAAGGTGCGCAAGGCCCACCCGCTGCTGGTGGACGACGTGGCGGTGGACTACCCGGACGTCAAGTTCGTCATCTGCCACCTGGGCAACCCCTGGTTCCAGGACACGGCCCAGGTGCTCTACAAAAACGACAATGTCTTCGCGGACATGTCCGGGCTGACCCTGGGCGACTTCACCGCCGACTTCGAGCGCTACATGCTGAACAAGGTGAAGGAGATGATCGCCTACATGGGTGACCCGGGCAGCCAGTTGATGTACGGCAGCGACTGGCCACTGGTCGGCATGGGCGGCTACATCAAGTTCCTGGACGGGTTGGCCTTCAACGACGAGACCAAAGCCAACATCGCATGGCGCACCGCCTCGCGCCTGTTCAAGATCCCGATCGAGGATTTGGCCCAGGGTCCGAGCAAGGGCGATCCGGGGCCGCGCCCGGGCCCCAAGCGTCCGATCAAGTAGCTGGAGGGAGAACCATGCGCCGGTTTCGTTCGTTCGCGCCCCGCGCGCTGCTTTGGACGGCGGCGGCGATGCTCTGCGCGCTGGCCGACGCCGGCGCCGCCCCCCAGGAAGAGGGCGATCACCTGGGCCCGGCCCAGATCCGACCGGTGGGCATCGACGATCTGGCCAGGCTGGCGCAGATCACCGCGCTGGAGATTTCCAGGGACGGGCGCTTCGGCGTCTACGCGCTCAGGTCGATCGCCGGGGATCCGACCCTGCCTGCGGAAGAGGGGGCAAAGGCGCGCACCGCGACGCACCTGGGTTGGATCCCCCTGGGGCGCGACGGGGGCCCGGCTCGTCCGCTGACCGCCGGCGAGCGGGGCGGCACCGACCCGCGCATCTCCCCCACCGGGCGCGAACTGCTCTTTCTGCGCCCCGGGGAAGAACGCGCTTCGGGGGAAACCACCGGGGCCGGCCGCCCCCAGGTTTGGGTGCTGCCCTTGGACGGCCCGGGGGAAGCGCGCCAACTCAGTTTCCTCGAACACGGGGTCTCCCGGGCGGAATGGCTCGGGGCGGGCGAGGCGCTGCTGCTTTGGACCCAGGCACCCCTGGATGCGGCGTCGATGCGAGCCGCTTGGAACTCGGAGCGGCCGGGTGCCGAGCGGCTGGATGCCGCCTTAGGGGAGGAGGATGAAACGGCCGACGCCGGCGGGGATTTGGCTGCGCTTAGGCGCTGGCTGGCCCGCGGCGAAGGGGCCGAGGATCCGCGCGCCATCCACCGGCTGGCCTTCCAGGAGGAGCAGGGCCTTGCGGGCGAAGCGCGCGCCATGCACCTGGTGCGACTGGAGCGCGACGCGCCCGGGGAAGGCCGGGCACTGTCTTCCGGGGCGATCGACCACCGCCGGGCCGAGCCGAGTCCGGATGGGGAGTGGGTGGCCTACGTGGAGCGCCCGCCGGGTCGGCTGCACCCCGACCGGGTCCGGCGCGGTGCGCTCTGGCGCCGGGCACTCGCGGACCCGACTGCCGAACCCGAGCTTTTGCTCGACGACGAAGCTTGGGATGTGCGCGCGGTGCGCTGGGCGCCGGGCGGCGAACGCCTCTACCTGAGCGCCGCGGACGCCGGGGATCCGGCCTATGCCCAAACGCGGCTGTTGGCCTTCGATCTCGAATCGCGCGAACTTGCCCCCATGGCGCCCGGCCTCGAAGGCCACGTGCAGGTCGCGGCGATCGGCTCCGACGGCACGATCCTCGCCCTCGCGCCATGGCACGGGGCCACCGCCCTGGTGGCCATCGAGCCCCGCGGGGGCCAGGCGCGCCAATTGCTCGCCGGGGAAGGCATGGCGCTGACGGCGGCCGAAGGCGGCGGCCGGGTGCTGGTGGCCTTGGCCCGCGCCGCGGATCCGGGCGCCATCTTCGAAGTGCATTCGGACGGGCGGCTTCGGCCGCTGGTGGAGCCCCACGGGGAATGGCTCTCTTCCCGGCGTTTGTCCCTGCCCCAGGAGGCCTGGGCCAGCGCGCCGGACGGCACACGCGTGCAGTACTGGGCGATGGCGCCCTTGGACCGCGAACCGAATGAGCCCGGGCCGACGTTGCTTTCGATCCACGGCGGACCGGCGGTGATGTGGGGCCCGGCGACCCCGTCCATGTGGCACGAGTGGCAGTTTTTCGCCGCGCGGGGGTATGGAATCGTGTTCGCCAACCCGCGCGGCTCCAGCGGCTACGGGCGCGACTTCCAAGCCGCCAATCACCGGGATTGGGGTCCGGGTCCGGCGGCGGACGTGTTGGCGGCCTTGGAACACGCGGCCGAGCGCCACGGCTGGTTCGACCCGGAGCAGCTCTTCGTGACCGGCGGCAGCTACGGGGGCTACCTGACCGCCTGGATCGTGGCCCGGGACGGCCGGTTCCGGGCGGCGGCGGCCCAGCGCGGCGTCTACGACCTCGCGACCTTCTTCGGGGAGGGCAACGCCTGGCGGCTGGTCGAGCGGGCCTTCGGTCCCTACCCCTGGGATGAGGACACCCGCGCCGCCCTGGACGCCCAATCCCCCTTCCGCCACGCCCACCGCATCCGCACGCCGCTGCTGATCAAACACGCCGATCGCGACCTGCGCACCGGCGTGTCCCAAAGCGAGATGCTCTACCGCGCCCTCAAGGAGCTGCAGCAACCGGTCGAATACGTTCGGTATCCGGCGGAGGGTCACGAACTGTCGCGCTCGGGCTCGCCCCACCGCCGGGTCGATCGACTGCTTCGGCTCTACGAGTGGTTCGAACGGCACCGGGGGCGCTGAGGCCCCCACTCGACGAGTTCGGGCGCGTGGCCTATGAACTGGACAACGTTCGCGCCGCCCGGCCGAGCCGAACCAGATGACCCCCATGGACTTCCACCCCGACGCCCTCTCCTCCTTCGGCAACGCCGAGCCCGAAATCGAATACCCCTGCCGCTGGCAGTACCGCCTGATGGGCGCCGCGGAAGCGGCCCTGCGCGGCGCGGTCGAACGCGTCGTGGGCGCCCGGGAGCACCAGGTGCAGGTCGGCAACCAGAGCCGCACCGGCAAGTACTGCTCCCTGGAAGTCGAAATCGAAGTCGCCAGCCGCAACGAGCAACACGACCTGTTCCAGCGCCTGCGCGCGGAGCCGGGCGTGATCTACGTGCTCTGAACGATTGCCGCGGTGCGCGGTTCGCGGGCTTCCAGCCCGTGAACCGCGAACCCCGAAAGGTGAAAAGACGTCACGAGATCGAAGCACGAAGCCAGAGGACGCCCTCCCGCGAGGCCGGTTAGGGATCGGCACGGGGCTTGCTAGGTTTACCTTGATCTGCGGATCCCCTCCGGCCCCATGCCTTCCGCCATGCTCCAACGCCCCCTGCTGGCCCTGACCCCGGCGCTCGTCCTCTTTTTCTGCCAAGGCGCCCCAGCGGCGGCCAAGGTCGTCATCGACGACCCCAGCGCGCAGCCGGGGGTGGCCGTGGGTACGCCGCAGCTTCCCCAGGATCTGCCGGCGGTGCGGCTGGAGCGCCTGGATGCGGGGATTCCGTGGCCGCGCGGGATCGCCTTCGTGGACGAACAATTCATCGTGCTCGCCCGTGGACGCCACCGCAGTTTCGGGGGGCCGGCCCAGGACTTCGAGGACCATGCGGGACGCCTCTATTGGGTCGATCCCAACGTCTACGACGTTTTCGAGCCGGGTCAGGTCCCGAGCCAGCGCGTTCGCGACAACCAGCGTGTGCTCGCCAACCCCGACCCGGAGGTGGTGCACGTCTATGACCGGGCCACGACTCCGCTGGAGGACCGGTTGATGAACCGGCCCTACTGCGCGCTGGTCTTCGACCCGATTTCGCGCAACGTGTTCATCTGCGCCTTCGCCGGTGTGGACCTGGGGGAGTCGCCCGGATTCCGCAAAAACGCCACGGATGCGATCTATCGTTTCGACCTGCGCACCCAGCGCTGGCACGTGGTCGAGCTGCACCGCGACGACGTGGTGCCCGATGATGCGCGCACGGCGGTGATCCCGAACCAGTACTACCCGCACCACGATCCGGCCAAAAATCCGGCTCCCCACGGGTGGCTCAACGGGCCCAACTCCGCGGCCATCGCCGGGCGTTGGCTCTACGCGACGGGCAAGGACAACCACACCCTGGCGCGTTATGACCTGACCGAAATCCGCGCGAATCCGGAGGCCGGACCGCCCCACTCCGAGTTCGTGCTGGGCCAGGTGGTGCGCGCGCGGGTGCTCGGTGTGGAACAGGACGTGACCCTTTGGGGGCACAGCGGCCTGGCCTCCGACGGCCGTTGGCTCTACCTGGGCACGCGCACCAACTCCATCGTGCTGCGTTTCCCCTTGACGGAGGACGGCAGCCTGATCGAGCCCGTGGTGGGCGAATTGGTGGCTGAATTCGAGCCCTGGACGGCCGAAAGCCGGCGCAGCGCCGATCTGTGGGAAATGGGAGTCGACCCCTTCGGCCGCTTGCTGGTCAGCAACTCGCGCATGGGCCGCGTGTGGCGCTTTCACCCGGATCCGATGCGCCCCTTCGACGGCAACGACTTCCGCGGCGATAGGCCGACCCCGAACCGGCCCCTCGTGGACCTGCCGGCCTTGACCGGGATCCGCAATGCGCGCGTCTCGAACATGACCTTCGACGCGCAGGGTCGCCTGGTCTTCTGCGCGACGATGACCGAGGACTTCAAGGGCAGCGCAGGCGCGGTCTTCCGCGTGATCGAAGAGCGCTGAAACGATTGCCGGCCTAAGGCACGGGCGGCACCGCCGCGGGCGCGGCCAGGTCGAGGGGCTCTAACCCCCTCGTGAACCAGCGCGCGTGGCCGGAGATCAACTCGAAGGCGCCTGCTTGGCCGCGCACCAGGGCCCCTTCCCAGAGGGCCAAAACGGGCCGGTGGTTTTCCTCGTGGTATTCCGCCAGGCGCTCGTCGCGGCTCTCGCCGCCGTGGGGTTCGAGCCGGCCGTCGGGCAACTCCACGAAGGTGCGCCCGCGGAAGTAGTGGGCGTTGACCTGGAACGGCACCAGGTCCAGGGCGCGCAGGGAGCGCGGCTGCACGATCGGCATGTCGTTGGTGGTTTGGATCGTGGGGCAAGCCAGGTTCGAGCCCGCGCTGACGCCGAAGTAGGGCAGGCCGGTGCGCACGCGCTGGGCCAGGGCTTCGAGCAAACCCCGGCGTTCCAGCTCCGCCAGCAATCGGAAGGTGTTGCCGCCGCCCACGTAGACCCCTTCGGCTTCCTCGAGAGCCGCCAGGGGATCCTCGCTGGAGTGCCAGCCGAAAAGGGGGTAGCCGGCGGACCAGTTCGCCTCGGCCGCGCGGGTGTAGGTTTCGTGATCCCGCAGGGCGAAGGGCACGAACAGCAGGCGCCGCGCGGCCCCGAAGTGGGCGCGAATGGCCGCGGAGAGGTTCGTGTGCAGTTCAGGCGTGCCCGCTCCGCCGCTGGCCAGGAGGATTCTCATGGGCGCCAGTTTAGGCCGGGCCGAGCGCCGGGTTTCGCCCGGGAAAAACCGAACTCCTGAGCCCCCAGGGTGATCCATCCGCTAATCTGGATCGGATGGTGGATCTGTCGGGTACCTCCCGTCTGCTGAAGGCCCTGGGGGACGAGAGCCGGCTTCGGCTCCTGCACCTGCTTTCCCGGGAGGAGCTCTGCGTGGCGGACCTGACGGAGGTCCTCAACCTGGCCCAGAGCCGGGTGTCGGCCCACCTGATGCTGCTGAAGGAGGTGGGTCTGGTACGCGACCGGCGCGCCGGGCGGCGGACCTTCTACAGTCTGGCCCCCGGGCCGGCCAGCGAGGTCGCCGAGCGCGCCCTGGAGCAGGGCTCTCGGTCCGAGGAGTTCGACCGGGACCGGGCCGGCCTGACGGCGCTCTTGGAGCGCCGCCGATCGGAAACGCGCTCCTACTTCGACCGGGTGGCGGCCACATTCGGGGAGGAGATCCTGCCGGGGCGCACCTGGGAAGGTTATGCGCGGGCGATGCAGCTATTGGCGCCAGCGAAGCGCTACGCGGACCTAGGCATCGGGGACGGCCTATTGACCCTGATGCTGGCCGAGGTGGCCGAGCGGGTCACGGCCGTGGACCTCTCCCCGCGCATGCTCGACCAGCTCTCCGCCCGGGCCCGGGCCGCCGGTTTGGACAACATCGAGGCCGTGGAGGGCGACATCGAGGCCCTGCCCCTGCCGGACCAGAGCCACGACTTCGCGATCTTGAGTCAGGCACTGCACCACGCCGAACACCCCCTGGAGGCCCTGCGCGAGGCGCGCCGGATCCTCGTGCCCGGCGGGCGTGTGCTGGTGATCGATCTTTTGGCCCACAGCGAGGAGTGGGTGCGGGAGAAGCACCAGCACCGCCACCTGGGCTTCACCGAAAACGCGCTCGCCGAGCTTTTGGGCCAGGCGGGCTTCGAATCCTCCCACGTGCGGCGCGTCGCCCGCGACCCCCATCCCCCCCACTTCATGACCCTGGTCGCCACCGGGGTGCGCACCTGACCCATGGACCCGACGCCCCGCACCCCCGCGACCGAGAGCACGTCCGAGGCCGAAGCAGCCGAAGCCGCCTGCTGCGGCGGTTCCACGGCCGAGCTCGCCGCGCCGCCGCCCATGGCGATCGCACCCGCGCTCTTGACCGAGCCGGCGCCGGCCTTCGATCCGGAGCAGGTCAGCGCGCAAATCGAGCGGTTGCTCGAAGAACGCATCCTGGTGATCGACGGTGCCATGGGCACGATGATCCAAAGCTACGGCCTGGGCGAAGCGGACTTCCGCGGCACACGTTTCCAGGACGCCGAAGCGGGGCTGAACGGCGACAACGAACTTTTGACCCTGACGCGCCCGGATGTCATCGGTGCGATCCATGCCGCCTTCCTGGAGGCGGGCGCCGACATCCTCGAAACGAACACCTTCGGCGCTACCTCCGTGGCCCAGGGGGAGTACGGGCTCGGGCACGTGGCCCACGAATTGAATGTGGCCGCGGCCCGGCTGGCGCGCCACGTGGCCGATGCGGCCACCCAGGCGGATCCCACGCGCCCGCGATTCGTCGCCGGCGCGATCGGACCGACCTCGAAGACTCTCTCGCTTTCGCCCAAGGTCGAGGATCCGGCCTTCCGGGCGATCTCCTTCGAC
>JBJHAV010000139.1:8347-10019 GCA_050480685.1 Planctomycetaceae bacterium
GGCCGACTCCTACGCGGAGCAAGTGGACGGGCTGATCGAAGGTGGTGTGCACCTGCTGCTGGTCGAGACGGTGTTCGACACGCTCAACTGCAAGGCGGCTTTGTTGGCGATCGAACGTGTCTTCGAAAAGCGCGGGGTGCGCCTGCCGGTGATGATTTCGGTCGCCATCACCGACGCCAGCGGCCGTACCCTGAGCGGCCAAACGATCGAAGCTTTCCTGCGCTCGGTGCTGCACGCCCGGCCGCTCTCGGTGGGCGTGAACTGCTCCCTGGGCGCCGACGACATGCGGCCCTACGTGGCCGAGTTGGCGCGCATCTCGCCCACCTACGTCACGAGTTACCCAAACGCCGGTTTGCCCAACGCCTTCGGGCAGTACGACGAGGCCCCCGAGACCACGGGGCGTTTGCTTGGGGAGTTCGCCGCCAGCGGCCTGGTCAACGTGGTCGGCGGCTGCTGCGGCACGACCCCGGCCCACATCCGCGCCATCGCCGAGGCGGTGCGCGAGGCCGCACCGAGGCGGCGCGTGAATCCGGAACCGGGTGTGACGCACTTCTCGGGCCTGGAAGTGTTGCCGGTGCGGCCCGAGACGAGCTTCCTGATGATCGGCGAGCGCACCAACGTGACCGGCTCGGCCAAGTTCCGGCGGCTGATCAAGAGCGGCGACTTCGATGCGGCCTTGGAGGTCGCCCTGGAGCAGGTTCGCGGCGGCGCCAACATGCTCGACGTCAACATGGACGAGGGCCTGCTCGACTCCGAGCAGTGCATGACGACGTTCTTGAACTTGATCGCCTCGGAGCCGGAGATCGCGCGCATCCCGATCATGATCGACAGCTCCAAGTGGTCGGTCATCCAAGCGGGTCTCAAGTGCGTGCAGGGCAAGGGCATCGTCAACTCGATCTCCCTCAAGGAGGGTGAGCAGGACTTCATCGACAAGGCGCGCGAAATCCTGCGCTACGGCGCCGGAGTCGTGGTCATGGCCTTTGACGAGGTGGGCCAGGCGGACACAGCCGCGCGCAAGCTCGAAATCTGCCGGCGGGCCTACGAGATCCTGGTGAACCGGGTCGGGTTCCCGCCCCAGGACATCGTTTTCGACCCGAACGTGCTGGCCATCGGCACCGGCATCGAGGAACACGCCAGGTACGCGGTGGACTTCATCGAGGCCGCGCGCGCCATCAAGCAGCACTGCCCCGGGGCGCGCATCTCCGGCGGCATCTCGAACCTCTCCTTCTCCTTCCGCGGCAACGACCGCATCCGCGAAGCGATCCACTCCGCGTTCCTGTTCCACGCGATCCGCGCCGGCCTCGACATGGGCATCGTCAATGCCGGCCAGCTCGAGGTCTACGAGGACATCCCCGCGGATCTCTTGGAGCTGGTCGAGGACCTGCTCTTCGATCGGCGACCGGACGCCACCGAGCGCTTGGTTTCCTACGCGGCGACCGTCGACCCCAAGAGCCGCGCCCGCGAGCTGGACCTCTCTTGGCGCACGGGCACGGTGGAGGAACGCCTGCGCCACGCCCTGGTGCACGGCATCGTCGATTTCATCGTCGAGGACACCGAGGAGGCGCGGCTGGCCAGCACGCGGCCCCTGGAGGTGATCGAAGGCCCCCTGATGGCCGGCATGCGCGTGGTCGGCGACCTCTTCGGCGCGGGCAAGATGTTCCTGCCGCAGGTG
>JBJHAV010000140.1:0-9917 GCA_050480685.1 Planctomycetaceae bacterium
GGGGTGGAGTTGGCGCCAGGCACCGTCCCCTCCACGGGGTCACTTGAGTTCGGGGGGGGTGGCGCGGCGCCAGAGGACTTCGATTTCGCGGGTGCCGGCGGGGACCAGGACGGCGGTGGCGAAGCGCTGGGCGCGCACGGCCGGAAGCGCTTCGTGGCTGGTGGTGTCGCGGGCGGTGGCGATCAGCACACGCCGTTCGCGGATGCGCTGGGCGGCGGCGAGATCGGGCGCGAAGCGCCACAGCTCGCTAAACGTCCAAGGTTCCTGGAACACGACCAAACCGGGTGCATCGCTGTCGATGCGTGCACGCCGGGAGGCGGTCAGGGTGGCCGCGTCGAGCCACAGATCGCCGGAGGGTTCGAGGCGCACGTTCGCAGCCCCGTCGCCCGCCCCGTCGCCCGGCCCGGGCGGCGGTCCGAGCACCCCTTCCGGGTCCTCGACCAACGCCGCGCGCGCCGGGTCGAAGCTCGGGTCGGCCAGGCGCGCCGCGGCGGCCGCTTCGTCCGGGACCGTCTCCCACTCGCCGACCCACTGGATGCCCTCCAGGGCGGGCCGGCCGGCGAGGTACCCGTCCGGATCGTCGATCCAGCCCACACGCCCGTCGAAGCGGCGCGCCAGCCAGGGCCCGGCGACCACCCCCGGGGGACGCAGGAGCGGGCCGCGGGCCGCCGCCGCGTCCAGGCCGCAGACCTCGGGCAAGGTCTCCATCGCCGGCAATCCCAGGCGGTGCTGGAGCAGGGCGCGGGTCGACGTGTCCAGGTTGAAGAGCGCCGTGGGCACGACCCCCGGCCGCTCGGCGAGGGCGGCTTCGACGGCCAACAACTCGTCGCCTACCCCCCTCCAAGGCGCCAGGCGTTCGGCGCGCGGCGCAGCGCTGCCGAGAGCCACCCAAACGATCACCAGCGCACCCGCGCCCCAAGCGAGCACCGTGTCCGGCCGCTCCGCCTGCCCTTGCCCGCCGTCCACGAGCTTCGCCGCCGCCGCCACCAGCCCCCCGGCCACCAGCAGGGCATAGGGCGCAAGGCTCGGGTAGTCCCGGTACGCTTGCCCCGGATCCAGGGCGAAGGGCACCAGGGCCGCGCCCAGGGCCAGCATCCCGAAGGCCGCCGCGCGCCGCTCGCGCACCGCGAACAAAAGCGCGACGCCGAGCAGCGGCGCCCAGGGCGCGAAGGCCGCGCGCAGCCCCAGTCCGCTGCCGATTTCCCGGTGGCGTTCGCCGATGCCGACCAGCACGTGTTCGAGGCCGTGCCACACGGGCGCCGCCGCCGCTCCGCCGCGCAGCGCGAAGTAGTGCACAAGCACCAGCGCCGGCGCGACCGCCGCCGCCGCCCAGCGGGCCCGCGCGCGCCAGGGCGACGCCGCGGCGATCCAAACCGCCGCCAGAAGCGCGGTCCCGTAGACCTCTTCGTTGCTCGCGAACTGCACGGCAAAACCCGCGCCCGCGAGCGCCAAGTCCCGCGCGCGCCCGCCCCGGGGCCCCGGCCGCGTGTGGAGCGCGAGCCCCAGGAAACAGAGCAACGCGCCGAAGCTCGACAGCGGTCGATTGATCGCCGAAAGCCAGGCCAGCGCATCGCTCGCACCCGCGCCGACAGCGAAGGCCAGGGCCGCCGCCAGGGCCGCCGGGCGCCCGAGCCCCAGGGCCCGCATTAGCGCCCACAGGAGCGCCGCATTGAGCGCGTGCAGACCGCGTTGCACGCCGAAGCCGACACGCGCCATCTCCTCGCCCGGCAACCGCGCGAACCATCCCACGGTGTGGTCCGCCAGGGGCCGAAAGACGTGGGCCGTGCCGCCGGAGCGCTCCAGGGCCACCGCGATCAGGTGTTCTTCGCCCGTGGTCCCGAGCCCCGCGAGGCCCGCCCACGCGAACCAAGCCGCCGCGGCCGCCGCCAGGGCCAGGGCCGGCTCCGCCCCACGGCTCGCACCCGCCCGCCCGTCCGCCCTCACGGCGCGTACCCCAAGGCCAGCCGGCCGTAGATCTGCGTGGTGCGGCCCAACTCGTTCTCGAAGGGCACGTTGGCCCACACACCCGCCGCCTCGAAACGCCAGCGGCCCCCGCGCCACACGGCGCCGAAGGTCAGTCTCGTCAGATAGGGGTCGTAGTCCACGCTCGGGCCGCTCCGCCACAGGTTGCCATCCCAGGGCGCGTGGTAGCCGATCCAGGCGGCGTCGGCTCCCAGGATGCCGTACAGGCTCTGCCCGCGGGAGGCCCGGGTCCAGGGCAAGCTGCCGAGCAGGTCCTCGCCGAAGTAGGGCGGCTGCATGGCCAAATCATCCGGCACGCGCCAACCCAAACGCAGGGCCAGCCCAAGGGTTCCGTGGGTCAGGTGGTTGCCGATCCCGGCGCCGCCGAGCACCAGCACATCGCCGCCCATCGCGTCCCGCGATCCGGCCCGCGCGATCCGGCGGCGGTGTTCGTAGGCGAGCTGCACCAGGGGCTCGTTTTCCAGTTGGTTGCGCCAACCGCGCGCCTGTTCGCCGGTGACGGTTTTGTGCACGAGTTCCTGCAACTCGCGGCCCAGGGCGGCAGGTCCGAGCACACCGCCGGTGAAGGCCAGCGCGTCGAGTTCGTCCGGGCCCTGGCCGAAGGCGGCCCAGGTCGCCGTTAGCTGCGCCGAGTAGGGCACGTCGCCTTCCACCGGCTGCACCGCATTCAGGCGAGCCGGCGTGTACATGCGGTGCGCGATTGAAAGGCTCTGGTGGCGTTTGCGCCCGGGCTCGCCGACGCCGGGCAGAAGATCGAGCAGCTCGCCGAGATTCCGCCCGAAGGGCCCGTCCCGGTGGGCCGCTCCGCCGCGATCGACCCAGCCCAGTTGCAAACCGCTCGTGTAACCCTCGTCGCGCCCGGCCGCCGAGTCGTTGTCGACCCCCAGGCGCACAAGGCCGCCGGCGGGCGCGCGCGCTCCGGCGCAGCCCGGGGCGAACAGCAGGGGCCCCAGCGCCGCCAGGGCGGCCAAGGGGCCGAGCCACCCGGAGCGGGCGGCGCCGGCCGTGGCCGTGCCGCGGGGGGTGCGGCGTTTTGCGGGTCCGAGGAGCGGCAAGGGCGGGAGGGTACCCGCCACCGGGAGCGCCTGCGTGGTGGAAGTGTGCTCCCCGGTCGGGTAGGACTGATCCCCGGCCACCCCGCTTCGACACCCGACTCCGCGCCCCACCGCCATGTTCCCGAGCCGATTCGTTTGCCCTTCGACCGATCGCACCGCCCGCCTCGCGCGCGCCCTCTCGCCGGCCGTGCTCTTGGCCCTGGCGGCCGGTTGCAGCTCGAGCGACGACCCCAACCCGCCCTTCTCGGTGCGCACCGCCGCCTACGCCGCCGTCCCCGACGCGCCGATCGTGATCGAAGGGCGCTGGGCCGTGTACCTGGCCAGCGAAGCCGCCACCGGTCCCCAGGGCACGGACCTCAACGGCGACGGCGACATCGTGGACGCGGTGGCGGTGCTGGTCGACGTGCAGGCCGGGCGTGTGGCCAACCTCGGGGTCGCCGCCCGCCGCGCGGCGGTGGTCGACGGCCGGGTCTACCTGGCCGTGCGCGAGGACGAGGACGGGGGCACCGACTGGAATCGCAGCGGGAGAGCGGCGGACCTGGTGCTGCTTTCGGCCCGCGCTTCGGAGGCGATCGTGGCCCCGGCGAACTCCGAAGGGCCGAGTGCGGCCCTGGTGTTCGTGGACACCCTGCGCCCGAACGCCACGCCGGAGTTCGTGGGTGCCGGCGCGCGCCTTTGGTACCAGGCCGCGGATCCGATCGAGCCGGGGGACACGACCCTGCGCTACGTCGCCGCCGCGGAGCCGCTCGCGCCGGTCCCGGTGCTGCCTGCGGACGGGGAGGACCAGGTGCACGTGCGTCCCCTGCGCCAGGAGGCCGGGGTGCTCTTCACCGCCATCGACGAGACCCTGGACGGCGTCGACCACAACGGCGATGGCAACGCGACCAGCACCGCGGTGCTCGCCCTGGTGGATGCCGCGGCTGATGTGCCGCACGTGCGCAACACCGGCCTGGCCCTTGCGAGCGCCACGGCCCCGATGCGCGCGCGAGCGCTGACCGGGGGCGAGCGTTTGGTGGCGTTCCTGGTGTCGGAAGCCGAACAGGGCGTCAGCTTGAACTCTTTGGGCAACCTGCCGGTGGGGTGGTTGCCGAGCCAGTGCGATCCCTTGGATGCGGACGACCTGGACACGGACGACCAGGTGCTCTTCTGGCTGCAATTCGGCGCGTGGGACACGGATCCCGGGCTCAACCCGCCGGTCAACACCGGCATCGCCGGCCAGCAGCGCATCGCGCTGGTGACCGAGGACGGGGCGACGCTGGTGGCGGAGACGGCCCAGGGTCCGGGCGGCTGCGACTTCAACGGGTCCGGCGCCGCGGAGCACGTGGTGGTGCGCTACGTGCGCACCTTGGCCGGCGCCACGCCGGAATCGAGTGTGCGCCTCAACCTGGCCGCGGCGAACAACACCCCCGGCGGCGCGAACGGCCTGACCGAACTCGAAGGCCGATTCGTGGTGTCCCTCGACGTGAGCGCCAACGGCCACGATCCGGCCCTTTCCGCCCTGGCTGGCCCCTTGGCGGGTAAGCGCCTGCTCGGTTGGGTGCGGCCGGGGGTGAGCACCGCCTACACCGTCAACCAACTGGATCCGGGGCTGCAGACCGATCCGCAGACGGCCCCCAACCCCTTCGTGCAGGTGGGTGTGAACACCCTGGCGCCGACGGCCCAGGGCGGGCGTTTGGCGGTGGGTCTGGATGAATCCGTGCCCTTGCAGCAAAACCAGCTCTTCCAGGGCAAGTCCCTGAACGCCGGTTGCGATGGGGTGCCCAAGGACCAGGACACCAGCGACACGATCGCCGCGTATGTGCGCTTCGTGGGCACAAACACCCTGGGCCTGTTCGGGCGCGGCTTCGCCCTGGAACCGGGCAACCCGGGGCACTTGGTCGCTGGCGGCAACCTGTTGATGCGCGTGGGCGAAGCAGCCGACAACGTCGACTACAACAACGACGGGGACAAGGACGACCAAGTCCTGATCCGCGTGCCCTTGAACTCCTGTCAGCCGGTGGCCATGTCGATCCACAACAGCCTCGCGACCTCGGCGATCCAGACCGACGGTTTGGTGGGGGCCGTGTTCCTGGCGGAGGAGGCCCAGACCATCGGCCCGAACAGCAACGGCGTCGACATCAACAAGGACGGCTACGTGGGCGGCTTCGCCCTGCGCTACTTCCGCTTCTGACCCCGAAGCAGCGCACCGTGCGGGTGGCGGCACAGGGTTTGTGACGAACCCGTGACCGTCGCCGGCCGTGTTCGCGCGCGGCCAGGCGGCTATCCTCGGGCGATGGCTGCTTCCCGCTCCCGTGGCCCCCTGGTGTGGGTCCTTTTGATTTCCGCCGGTTTGCTTGGGCTGGTGCTTTGGCGCGCGGGTGCAGGCCCCGGCCCGGCGGCGGAGACCGCGACACCCCCCGCGGTGGCCGCGGCGGGCGGAGAGGAAACGGTCCCGCTGCCCGGGCCCCTGCCGCCTGCCGGCCGTGGAGCGCAGGAGGCCGTGCGCACCGCTTTGGAAGCGGTCAGCGAACCGGCGGAGGTGGTGCCCCCGGGTGGGACGGCAACGAGCGAGGAATCGGATCCCCACCGGCTGGTGGTGATCGGGCGGACCGTCGACGAGTTCGGCGAGCCGATCGCCGGGGTCCAGGTGCGCGGCTTCTTGGCCCGCGAGCCGGTGTTCTCCGACGGCGAAGGCCGCTTTCGCTGGTCCGTTTTCTTGGCCTCGGCTCAGGGATTGCCGGCCTTGAGTCTGCGCTTCGAACACGCGGATCACCGCGGCGCGAGCGCGCAGGTTCCGGCCGCCGGGGGCTTTCTGGACGTGGGGGAGGTGGTGCTGACGCGGGGCGGTGTGCTGCGCGGCTGGGTCCACGACACGGCCGGTCTTCCTGTGGCCGATGCCGAGGTCGTGGCCCACCGGGTGCCGCTGCGCGGCAATCCCGCGCGCTTTGGAATCAGCGTGACCGACACCTTGGCCTCCGCCCGCAGCGGGGAGGACGGATCGTTTCGCATCGTCGGCGTTCCGCCCGGATCGGGGGGCTTGGCGGCCCGTGGTCCGGAGCACGGTTGGACCTTCGGACCCGGCTACGAGCTGGAGGCCAACGGGGAACGGGCGGGCTTTCGCTTGGAGCTCGAACCCTTGGACGACGAGCACTTCATCGAGATCCTGTTGGTCGACGAGAGCGGCGAGCCGGTTCCGAACTTGAGGTTGCAGACGAGCTATCGCTCGGGCGCCGGCTCCGGCAGCAGCCAAGCCATGTCCGACGAAGCCGGGCGCGTGCGACAGCGTTTTGAGCATCTGCCCGCCAGCGCTGACTTCGTGTACAACGACCTCTTCGGCTCCTACGGGTTCGCGGCGCTCCGGGATGTGCCCGGGGGATCCCGGGATCGGGTGCTGCGGCTGCGGCGGGCCGAGAAAGTGGAGTTGCTCCTGCGCACACCCGCGGGGGAACCGATCGAAACCACGGTGTCGGTCGAGCGCCGCCACGTCCAGGAGTCCGAGCGAATCGCCCGCTTCCTCTGGCGGCGGGAGTTCGAGGGGGGGCGTGTGGCCCTGGTGCCGCTGGACACACCCTACGAGGTGGCGCTGGCAGCCACCGGCTACCGCGAGAAGGTGGTGGGCCCCCTCGGGCCCGGGGCGGATCCCGCCCGCGTCGAGGTGGTGCTCGATCCCTTGCCGACCCTCGCCGGCCGGGTCTTCGCCGCCGGAGATCCGCTCGAAGGCGCCGAAGTGCAGCTTCTGCGGGCGGTCGGAGCGGGCTCGTCGGTCGACGGCATGGCGGCGCGCACCGTGCCCCAGGCGCTCTCCCGCACCCGAACGGATGGGCGCGGGGCGTTTGTGTTGCCGCTGATCGAGGATGTCGATCGTTTCTACGTGCGCGCCACCCATGCACGGCTGGCGCCGGGCGACGTGGGCCCTCTGGAGTGGCGGGAGGGGGACGAAGCGCTGCCGCCGGTGGAACTGCACCTGAGCGAAGGAGGCGAGCTCTTCGGAACGGTGCGACTCCACGGAACCGAGCCCGTGGTGGGCGCGACGGTGGTGGTTTCCCGGGGCGATGGTTTCCCGCGCCATGCGAACACCGACAGCCGCGGGGACTATCGCCTCGAAGGCCTGACTGCCGGGCGTTATTTGGTGGAAGTTCGCCGGGCTGGAACCCTGCTCGCGGTGCCGCTTGCGAATCCAGAGGCGGCCACCGGCGCAGAGGAGCCCTGGAGCGTGGACATCCCCGAGGGCCGCCGTGTGCGGCTCGACCCGGATCTCTCCAAGGAGAGCGAAGTGGTGGCGCTCGTGCGGTTGGCGTTCGACGAACGTCCCACGCGCGGTTGGCAGGCCCTGCTGATGGATCCGAACGGGCAACGGACCTGGGATCGCAGCGAGCCCGCCGCCGGTGCCCTGCGCCTCGGCACCTGGCGCGCGGGCACCTACCAAATCGAACTGCGCGGTCCCAACGGCGAACGATTCCGGCGCACGGTGGAGTTGGGCGTCGGCACGCGGGAGTTCGAGCTGACCTTCGCCACGGGACGGCTCGCGCGCGCACTGGGCCCCCTCGCACCCGGCCTGCCCGTCCGGTGGGAGTCGGCGGACGGCTGGCACTACCGCGCCGATCTGCGGCCCGGGAGCGAGCAGATCGCCCCGGCCGGGCGCCTGCGAATCGGCAGCGGCGGGGACATGGAGTTCGTGGAACTGGCCGCGGGGCAGCGCCTCGAACTGCCCTGAGCGCGGCCCGCGAAGTTCTGCGCCGCGGCCGGGTTCGGGGGCCAGTGTCCACGGTCGCCGTCCGCCGTGGGCGCGGGTCCATCGGATACCCTAGGGGTATGCTCCGACTGCGATCGCTTTTGCTGTCGTCGCTCCTGGCGGCCATCGTTCCCTCGGCTGTCGTTTCGGCCTCGGGTGCTGTGGGCCCGTGGCCCTTGGACGAGGGCGGGGTCCAAGAGACTCCTTCGGGCGACGGGCAGCCCGAGGGCGAAGCGAGCGCGGGGGAGGCCGCGGCGCAGGAGCTTGGCGAGCAGGAGGAAGCGGAGCTGCGGCGCCGGGCCGGGCGCACCCAACGCGCCCGGGGCGAGGACCTGCTCGGCACGATCTCGCGGGCCGCGACCCCGCGCGCGGCCCTGGGGCGGCGCGCGCCGCTGGTTCGCGCCGAACCCCAAGGCCGCAGCGTCGAATTCCAGGTGGCCTGTGAGCGGGCACCCTTTCGCTGGGTGGTCTCCACCGCGGAGGGCGGGACCCTGGCGCGCGTGGAGGTGGTCGAAGGCCGGCTGCGTTTTTCGGTGCTGTTCGGCTCGTGGCTGGTGCCCGGGGAAGAACGCCGGCGCGTGGTTTCATCGCGGCTCGAAGGGCAGCGTTTGGAAATCGCCTTCGACGATGGCGTGGCCCTCGCGCTGCAGCCGGTCGGGCGCAGCCTGAGGATCGACCTGGAAGGTCCGCCGGGCGAGCGCGAGCTTTCCCTGGGAGGCCTTCCGCCGCGGGGCGGCGCGGCCTTCACGCGGGTGTTGCAGGTGCCCTTCGTGGACCACGCGGCGGTCGGCGTCGTGGGACTCGCCGGCGGCGGTGTGCGCTACCTGACCACCTGGCTCGACCCGGTGCGCACCAACGCCGGCGAACTGCACGCGCGTTTGCCCGGCCAGGTGGGGCCGGTGGGCGAGGTGCGTTTCAGTCAGGTGGCCAGGTACCTGCCGAACACCGAAGGGCGCTTTCGGCCCCTGCGCGAGCGCCTGTGGGTGACCTGGGCCGACGACCTGCTCGACGCGCTGCCGTCCCAGGACCGTCCGGCCGCGCCCCACCGGGCGCGGGCCGCCGAGCGTTACCTGATGGATTTGAATCGCACGCCCTTCCGGCGCGCCCTGACGGACGTGCGCGCGCTCGTGGCCCACGGGGTCGAGGACGCGCACGTTTGGATCCGCCATTGGCAGCGGGGCGGCTACGACGTGGGCTATCCCACCGACGTGCTGCCGCCGAATCCCGAGTGGGGCGGCGAAGAAGGACTGCTGGCGGTGCGCGAGGCCTTGCGCGAAGCGGGCTACGGCTTTTCCCTGCACCACAACTGGGTCTTCAACGGCGAGCGGCGCGAGGCGTGGGGAGCCCTCGGTCCCGATGGCGGGCCGCGCACCGTGCCCGACGGCGGGCACTTCTTGAAGAGCTCCGTGGCGCGCGAGTTGGCCGAGGAGTACGAGGCGGAGCTGCACCGGCGTTTCGACACGGAGGGCAGCTACACGGACTCGTTGCCCGCCATTGCGCCGGTGGTCGATTACGACGCGAGCACGCCCGGGTGGGGCCTTTGGCGCGCGACGATCGAGGACTGGGGACACGTACTGGCCGCCCTGCGCCGGGTGCACGGGCCGCCCCTCGCCGGCGAGGGGTCCCTCGGTTTCGGGCAGCTTTTGTGGGCCGGCATGCTCGATTGGACCCAAGGCTATTTGGGCTTCGCGAACGAGGGTGATCCGGGCGCTTCCATGGGGCGCAACGTGCCGGTGGTGCCGGACTACGTGCTCGGTGTGTTGCATCCTTTGTGGGTGCGCACCGGGCTGGGGGAACCCCTGCGCTACTTCCATCCCGCCTGGGATTGGGACGGGCCGCGCTGGGAAGCGGGTTGGAACGACGAACTCTCGACGCTCGAAGCGCTCTACGCCGCCGGAGGTTATTACTGGTGGGCCGAGCTGACCCATCCGGGCGACGCCATCCGCCACTGGTGGGCGCGGGCTGAAGAATCCCGGCGTTTGGCCGCCCCCTGGCGCGTGCCCGAAACGATCCACTACGCGGACGCAGAGGGCGAATGGCTGACCCTCGCCCAGGCGTTGGCCGCGAACTTGAGCCTGCTGCGCGGGGAAACCCGCGTGCGCGTGACCTACCGAGACGGTTTGCGGGTTTGGGCCAACCTGACGGACGAACCCTGGACGGTGGAGTGG
>JBJHAV010000141.1:0-9886 GCA_050480685.1 Planctomycetaceae bacterium
CTCGCCACGTTGCGAAGCTGCGCCAACGCGCTTTCCTCGAGCTCCACACCCTCCACCCAGGCCCGAATGGGCACTCCGGGTGACTCGATTTCGACGGCGCGACCCATGGCGAAGTTGTTGTACCCCGCGGAAGCGGCTGGGGCCCCATCCTTCTCAGTGGCGGTCGAGGGCGCGCGCAGGGCGCAGCCCCAGGCTGCGTGTGGCTTGTTGCGGGCGCATGGGATAACGCTCGGCGGAGCGCAGGGCGCTGGGCGGATTGAAAAAACCGCCGCCGCGGGCCACGGCGCGGGAGGTTTCGTCCTCGGGAACCAGGGCGGCGCGCAGGCCGTCCCCGGGGCGCGGCGGGCCGGAGTAGGGCGCGTAGGCGTCGCGCACCCACTCCCACACGTTGCCGTGCATGTCGGCGAGGCCGAAGGGATTGGGCGCGAAGGAGCCCACGGGCGCGTGCACCGTATGTCCGTCGTCGAGCCAGTCGGAATACACCCAGGCAGGTGAACCGCCGTGGCCGGCCGCGTGCCGATCGGCGAGGTTGGCGTGGCCTGCGAGGCTGCGTTCGTCCGCGCCGCTCGACCAGGGTGTGTTCGTGCCGGCCCGCGCGGCGTACTCCCACTGGGCTTCCGTTGGCAGTTCGAGGCCGAAATCGAAGAGTGCGCGTTCGGCTTCGATCCAAGAGACCTGCTCGACAGGGTGGGCGAGGGTGAAACCACCGCCCGCGACGCGGCTGCCCGGCAGGTATTCGGCCGGGTTGACACCGCGCCAGGCGGACCACTGACCTTGGGTCACCTCGAACTTGGAGAGCAGGAAGGGTGAGAGCTCGACCGCATGCACGGGGCCCTCGTCGACCTCCGCTTGAGGATCGAAGTTGGGCGCCGCGGGATCTTCGGCCTGGGCGCCCATGGGGAAGCTGCCGCCGGGCAGCAGCAGGAGCACGAGGCCGCATTCGGGCCCGACCCGCAGGCGGCCGTTGTCGTCCCGCGCGGGAGGCGCGCCGCTGTCGAGCACGAAGAAGGCTTCGAGCCCGCCGTCGGGGTCCGGCCCCAAGGGCACCAGCCCCAGTTGGGGCGCGAGTTCGAGGCCCGAGTAACGGGGATTCGCGCGCACGCGCTCCGCCGCCGCCGCCCAGTCCGCGGCCCGGGACACGATGGAGCGTTCGGCCAGGGTCGCGGCACGTGTGCGGCGAACGGCAACCGCGGCGATCGTTGCGCCGAAGGGATTTTCCGCTGCCAGTGCATCGATCCCGTCCAGAAGCTCCCCGAGGCGCGCCGCTTGCCAGGTGCGCCAAGCCCTTTGGGCTTCGTCGCCACCGGGAGACGCGGCCAACTCCACGCGTGTGCGCTCGTGCAGCCCGCGTCGATCGAGCAGTTCTCCCGCGCGTTCCAGCCATGCCTCCATGTGCGGCACGGCGGAAGGATCGGCGCCGGAAAAACGCACCAGTTCGCGCTCCAATTCCTCCAGCCGCTGGGCGTCGGCCAAACGCTCGATGGTAGCGAGCTGTTCGCCGGCCACCAGGCTCTGGCGCACGAAGAGTCCGGCTCCGACGGCCGCGCCGACGAGTAGCGCCGCTGCCAGGGCACTCTCCAACGGTCGGCGGCGCAGCAGTTTGCCGAAGCGGTAACCCAGGCCGTCTCCGCGCGCTTCCACCGGCAGGCCCGCGAGCCAACGGCCCAGGTCCGCATCCAAGTCGCGGGCCGAGGGATAACGGCGCGCCGGATCCACGGCCAGGGCGCGGGCCGCGATGCGATCCAAATCACCACGCAGGGCACGCACGAGCGACCGCGCCTGGTGTCCGCGCGCGGCGGCCATCGCCTCGCATTCGGAGGCGGCGGCGAGTTTGGCGCTCGGCGGCAACACATCGCCTTCGGCCACCGCGCGTTCGAGCAAGAGGCGGCTTTGGGTGCTCGCGCGGTAGGGCAAGCAGCCCGAGAGCAACTCGTAGAGCACGACCCCTAGGGAATACACGTCCGAGCGCGGACCGACTGCTTCGCCGCGTACCTGCTCGGGGCTGGCATACGCCGGCGTCAGGGCACGCTCATCGACCCGCGTGCGCGCCACGTCACCCTCTTCGTCGGCGAGGACCTTGGCGATGCCGAAGTCAAGGAGCCGCGCGCGACCGGCCGCATCCACCAGCACGTTGTCGGGTTTGAGGTCGCGGTGCACGACGAGCTGCTCGTGGGCGTGGGTCACGGCCTCGAGCACATCGCGGAAGAGCCGGACGCGCGCTTCGAGGGACAGGCGCCGTCCGTCACACCAGCGATCGATGGGCTCGCCCGGAACGAATTCCATGGCCAACCAGGGGGCACCCTGTTCGTCCTCGCCCGCGTCCAGGACCCGGGCGATGCCAGGATGTTCGAGGCGCGCCAGCACACGACGCTCCACGCGGAAACGCGCCAGCAGGCCGTCGGTGGCGGGACCCGGGCGGAGCATCTTGACCGCCACCTGTTGTTCGAAGGCGCCGTCGGCCCGTTCGGCGCGAAGCACGAGCCCCATGCCGCCCTGGCCCGCGACCTCCAGCAAGCGGTAGGGTCCCAACCTGCGCGGCAAGGCACCCGCGGTGAATCCGCCCGCCAGCGCATCCCGCTGCTCGTGGCCGAGGAACGCCTCGGCTTCTTCATCGGCCGCCAGCAGCGCATCGACCTCGCGGCGCAGGTTTGGGTCCGCGCCGCAAACGCGGTCCAGATAGGCCCCGCGCTCATCCCCGGCCAGTTCCAGGGCCGCGTGGAACAGCTCTTCGATATGGGCGAAGCGGGTCGGCACCTCGGAGTCCGCCCTCAGGGAGTCACCGCGAGCAGCGCGTTGGTCATGGATACACCGCCCTGGGCCGCCGCATCGGCGATGCCGGCTTGGAAGACGAGTTGTGCGCCCGAGGGTAGTCCCGCGGGCCAAGCGGGCAGACTGAACTGCCAGTTCCCCATGGGGTTCGTGACCAGCGCGATTTCGAAGGTGGCCGGATAGGCGTAGACGATGCCCCCGAAGATCGGCAGTGGATTGAGCGCGGGCGCCACCAGCAGCAAACCCGGCGCCTGGGGCGGACCGTCGAATGCGTTCAGCACGAATCCCGTTCCCGGCTGCAGGCTTGCGGTCGATTGCAGCCGCGGAACCACTCCTCCGGTGCCCGGTGTGCCTTCACCGACCTTCTGGAAGACCCCTTGTGTCGCAGGCACCAGTTCCTTGGCGATGTTGCCGTCGTCATCGCGGGCCGAGATCACGATGGTGCCCAGGCTCGTGGGGCCGGGGAATGAAGCGCCTCCGCCGGGTCCGGTGTAGACCGCCGCCAGGATCTCGTCCGGCGGTTCGTTCGGATCGAAGGGCGCCTTCCAGGCCGAAACCAGGATGCCTTCGAGCGGCGCGCCGCTCAGGGAGCGCACGACCACCGAGAACGAACCCACCGCCGGATCCACGGGCACCGTGGCGGGAAGCACCAAATCCAAGGCGTTCGGCGCGCCACGGCGAACCTTCATGGCGGGGCACCCGAGGAGCTGGTACATCCACGCGTTCTGGTGCGTGTTCGTCGGGTGGGCCGCTTCCATCTGGGCCTCGGCCCAAGCGATCGCATGGCTGTGCGTCGTCAATCCGAGGTCGAAAACCGCTTCGAACAGGCGTGCGTTGAGCGTGTGATTTTTCGTCGTGCCCGAGGTGCGCGTCGAGCCGTAGTGGGCCACGGCGCCGCCGGGCGCGAAGATCCATGCCTCCGCGATCGTCGCGCCGAGATCCAAAGCGCTGTTGTTGCAGGTGATTGCCCACACGACCGGGAGCTGAGCTTGCGCCAGGGCCCAGACCGAGGCGCTCCAAAAGCTCGTGCTGGCGATATTCCAGGTGCTCCAGGACGTTCGGCTGCCGTGCCCGCGGTAGGCCACGACGCCGCGCCCGGACTCCACGGCGGCGATCAGGGCCGCGTTGTCCGCCGCGACGCTCGATCCGTAGAGTTTGGCGAACAGCGGTTGAACCGCGTAGGCGGCGTTCGCCACGGTCTCGTGGGCCGCTTCGTACTTGCCCGGCGCGTCCTCGTGGTGCGCCACCAGCAGCGCCCGCGAATAGTCCTGGGACAGGTGCGGTCCGAGTTCATAGGACTGGATCTTGGCCAGCGCGTGGTTCAAATGGTGCGCATCGCTGGTCGGGATGCGGCCGACGAACACCTCGCCGTCGAGGCTGCCCGTGCCGAAGGGGCTCGCGTAGCGTTTGTCGGCCGGGATCAGGTCGATCGTCGGCGAGGGACAAAGGGGCAAGGTAGCCGCGTCGCCGACCAGCAGCACGTAGTGTTCGGCCCCCGCGGGCCCCGCCAGGTACCAGTCGCCGATCGCCGCGCGGATTTCGCCGCAGGTGACGGCGGGCAGGGACTCGAGCGTGCGGACAGCGACTTGAAAACCGGTGCTCTTGCGGTGTTCGAGGAACGCCGTGAGTGTTGGGGAGAGGTGCTCGGGCGTCACCACCAGGTAGCGGCCCGTGTACTGGTTCAGATCGATGCCGATCCAGGGCGCAATCGACGGCCAATTGCCGCAGGCAGCTTCGAAGTAGCGGGCGAGATCCCGCGCCAGCGGGCCGAGCGGCGTCGGCGTTCCCCCATGGGCCAAGGTGAAGCGCGAGCGCCGCGCGATCTCCAGGCGCCCCTGGGTGGGCTGGTAGTGGGCGGGCACGAACAGCAGTTCCGCGCTGGGCAACACGCCGTGCCACGGGGATACGTCCGCGCTCGGCACGGACCACAGCTTGTTCACGCCGTCCGCCGCCGTGGGCCAGAACACATCGAGGGCGTAGAGGCCCGCGTCCTTGTGAAACACGTCGGGAGTGCTGGCGGAGCCGTCCGGCCCGCCGCCGCTGTCCGCGCCCGGCAGGGGCATGGGATAGAGCTCCATGTCGAAGCCGAAAAGTTCTCCCGGCGGCACGACGACCTGGGTGAGGGACACCTGGGCCGCGCCGCTGACCACCGCCAGCCGAGGGCGCAGGGCCGGCAGTTCGGGCGCGCCGACCTGGCCGTACTCCCCGAGGCCCGGCACGCGGATGCGCTCGTACGTGCCGCCGTCGGCGCCCGCGGCCGTTTCGCGCCAAAAGCCGGGCACGATCAGCTCGAAGCTCGTGCGCTGCGGACCGCTTTCCGCTTGGAGTAGCTCCAACCGGGTGGGACTGCCCGGGGGCGCCGAGCTGTCCAGGGACACCCACTGGGGGCCCTGGGCGAAGGCCGCTCCCGCCCCGAAAAGAAACAGCGCCGCGGCGAGGAATGCGGTCAGGCCCGGAAGCAGGGCACGGGGGTGGCGGAAGTCGGCGGGTTGCATGGGGATTCTCCGTTGTGTCCAGGGTCACCCGAGACGCCGGAAAAGGCTCGGGTTGCCGACGTAAGAGTCGCGTTTGGGTTCGCGGCCGAGCTATTCCGCGTCCCCGGGCGCCCCGTTTGCCTCGCCCGAAAGGCGCTGGCGCAGCCAGGCCCGGGCCATGCGCCAGTCCCGCTCGACGGTGCGCTCGGTGACCCCCAGGGCGGCGGCCACGGCGGCGTTTTCGAGGTCGGCGAAAAAACGCAGCTCGACCACCCGGGCCTTGCGTTCGTCCTCGGCCGCCAGGGCGTTTAGGGCCTCGTCCAGGGCGAGCACGTCCAAGGGGTCCGTGCTGACCTCGCCGGGCGCGTCGATCAGGGTCTCGCGCCCGCGCCCGCCCCCCCGTTTGGCCGCCCGCGCGGCTTCCGCGTGGTTTACGAGCACCCGGCGCATGGCCATGGCCGCGATCGACAGGAAGTGCGCGCGGTTTTGCCAATCACGCGCGCGCTGGTCCACCAGCTTGAGCCACGCCTCGTGCACCAGACCCGTGGCGCCCAGGGTGTGCCCGGAGCGCTCGCGGCGCATGTGCCGCTGGGCCATGGTGTGCAGCTCCTCGTAGATGACGGGCAGCAGCGCCTCCAACGCGTCCCCCTCGCCCGCGCGGGCGCGTTCGAGCAGCAGGGTCACATCCGGGGAGGTCACGCAACCCATCCTACGCCGGTCCGGTCCGGCTCGGTGGCGGCTGCTGCGGCGACGGCCTGGGGTTCGCGGCGGGATGGGGCGCGCGGGGATGGGGCGCGCGGGGATGTCGGTCGGCGGCCGCGGTTCCGGCGATTGGGGGTGGCCCCGGTCGTCACCGGGGCGCCCATGGATCCGCGCCCACCGGGCGCACGACCCCCGAACACCCCATGACCGCTTCACTTTTCGGTTCGAGTCTCCTCCTGGCGGCCTTCGCCGCCCTGCCCCAGACCTCCTCTCCCCAGGAGCTCGCCGGCCCCCCGGTGGTGCGCGACGGCCCCGAGGTGCCGCTCGGCTATCCGGTGGAGGGGGAGTTTCGCGACATGGGCGAGCCGCGTTTCGAGCCCGCCGGCCAACTCGGACGGGAGTTGCCCCGGCCCGCGGGTGGAGCGCTGGGGGAAGGCGACGATCCCCTTTTCCTCGGTTTCGTGGGCGGACTCCACCGGCCGCCGGTGGGGGAGCGGGTCGAGCCGGTCCTTTCGCGTGAGTTGCGCGAGCCCGCCGCGGACGAGCGCCCGCGTCAGGAGCGCTACGCCTACGTGATGCTCGCCGAGCGAGCCACCGACGAAGTGCGCGCGCGCATCGAAGCCACCGGCGCGCGGGTGCTCGGCATGCGTCCGCACCAGTCCTACGCAGTGGCCCTAACGGCGGAAGCCGCGGACCGGTTGCCGTTCGTGGAGGGTGTGCAATGGGTTGGTTATCCGCCCCACGGTTTGAAGCTCGATCCGCGCGCCGCCTTTCACCTCGCCGGCCTAGCGCCGAACGAACGCGTGTCCTTCATCGTGTCGCTCTTCGAGTGTGATCTCGGAGCCCAGAGCCGCTCGGAAACAGCCGCCGAAACCGAAGTGCGCGGACCGGGCAGTTCGTGGCGCGCCGAGCGCACCGGCGAACGTTGGGCTTCGGAAGGTTGGCAACACCGCGCCTTGGAGACCCTCGGCGCCGAAGTCGCCGAGTACCTGCCCAGCATCCACGCCTTCCGCGTGCGCATGGACTTCGATCAAACCCTGCTCGCCCTGACCCGGGACTTCGTCGCTTTCGTCGAGTTGGAGGAAGACGCCTTCGCCATGCACGACGACTCCCAGCCGATGATCGGAACGGACTACACCCGCTCGACCTACAGCGGCGCTTTCAGCGGCGAAGCCATTGCCGGACAAATCGATTCCGGCATCGACATCGCGCACACCGGCCTGGACCACGCTTGGTATCTGGGATGGACCCTGACCGGCAACAGCTCCTGGAACGACAACTGCCCCCACGGCAGCCACGTGGCCGGGTCGACCCTGGCTCGGCCCCTGGCCGCGCTGGCGGAGCACCGCGGCGCGGCGCCTTCCCTGGGCTTCCACCTCTCGCGCGCTTTCCGCAACGTCAAGTTCATGGAGCCGAACCCGAACCCGGACGGCAATGCCTGCATCGGCACGGGGAGTTCGCTCGAAAGCCGCTTTTCCTTCATGCGCGACCCGTGGACCGACGGCCAAGTCATCGCGCCGCGGCCCCACGTGGTCAACAACTCCTGGGGCACCGGTTCGACCAACGGCGGTTGGAACGGAACCAACGCCAATTCCCGCGCGGTGGATGCGGAAGTGTGGAACAACAACCAAGCGTACGTCTTCGCCGCGGGCAACTTCGGCCCGGGTGTTTCGACGCTCAGCCAAGAAGCTTCCGCCAAAAACGCTCTCGCCGTCGGCAACGTGGCTCCCCACGCCTTCGCAGGCAACGGACCGGGAACCATTTGGGGCGGGAGCAGCCGCGGCCCCACCGGTGACGGTCGCTGGAAACCGAACGTGGTCGCTCCGGGACGCAACGTGGTGTCCGTGACCGCGGGCTCCGGCAACGACTACAACCCGGGGACGGGCACCAGCATGGCCGCGCCCCACGTCACGGGGGTTGTCGCCCAGATGGTCGATCGCCACGCGTTTTTGCGCTATCGGCCGGAGCGCATCGCTTCGCTGCTCATGGCCACGGCCAGCACCCGCGGCGGCGCGACGTTGGTCGCTCCCGGCACCTGGCACCACAACACCTACGGCGCGGGACGCGTGGACGCCCTGCGCGCGGTGGGCGCGGACAACCAACACAGTTCGCTCAACTGGGGTTTCACCCTGGGAGCCGCCCAGAACGCCCTCGAGGACTTTGAAGTGGGCGCCAACGTGCGACGCCTGGTGGTGGTGATGCACTACATCGAGCCCGCGGCCGCGCCCGGAGCCAGCCAGGCCCTGGTGAACGACTTCGATCTGGTCGTGGACCGGGCGCCCTTCGCGGCCGGCATCACCCAGGGGCTCTTCACCGCCCATCAGAGCTCCGTCGACAACACCGAGATCTTCACCATCGACAATCCCGTGGCTGGCGCCTGGCGCTGGAAGGTGCACCCGGTGAACGCCAGCAGCAGTGTGCGCATGAGTGTCACCGTGCACCGCGTGCACGGCAATCCGCTGCCCAACCCGACCCTGGCCCTGCAAGCGGACAAGCTCTACGTCAAACCCAACAACGACGTGCAGATCGTCGCCACGGTGACCAACCCCTCCCACGTGGCCTCGGCGGTCTACCTGACCAGCGCGTCGGCCGGCTCCACGCTCGTGTCCTCGACGATGGCCCTCAAGGACGGCCCGGTCGCGAACCTTGCGAACAACCCCTCCAACAGCCAGGGCCGAAACGCGACCTTGGGCAACATTCTGCACGGCACCAGCCGAGCGGTGACCTGGCGCGCCCGTTGGGTGACCGAGGGCATCAAGACCTGGAGTGTGAGCGGCACCAGCGACAACGGCATGAACCGCAACGCGAGTGTGCAAGTGATCGTCGACGGCACGCCTCCCGGGATGGCGAACATCAGCTCAACCAGCCACCAACCCGGGGTCTGGAGCGCGCAGCCGGTGATCGACCTCACCTGGACGACGGCCTCCGACAACCTGTCCGGCACGGCCGGATACTCGAGCACGGTGAGTTTCGCGCCCTCCATGCCGCCGCAGATCCAGAACCTCGGTGCGGTCAACCAGTTCTCGACCGGGGCGCTCGGCAGCTCCGTGAACGGCTACCACTTCAACCTGCGCGCCGTGGACAACGCGGGCAACTGGGCGCTGCTTTCGAGCAGCGCCGGTCCGTATCTGATCGACACCGTTCCCCCGGTGCTGCAAAACGTCTGGTTCAGCAACGAAGTTGCGCCAATGACCCAGACTCCCACCCCGCAACTGCTCGTTTCCACCCAGGCCTTTGACCAGCACTCCGGCGTGCACGAAATGCGCCTCAAGAACGAGGGCGGAGTGTGGTCGCCCTGGATGCCGTACCAGGTCAACAAGTCCTGGGACCTCTTCGCCCACGGAGCGAACGTCTCCTACGGCACCCGCCGGGTGGAGGTCCAGGTGCGCGACCAGGCCCTGCACACCGCTTGGGGCAGCGCCAACATCTACCTCTACAAGCCCTACTGGCTCTTCGGCGCCCCCGGCTCCGGTTCCCTCGGCGCGCCGATCATCGACCTGGAGGGCGCCCCCGGCCCCGGCCAACTCGTCACCTTCCACGTCGCCAACACCCAAGCCCCCTGGCGCCGGCTGGTCCTCGGCGCACCCGGCGCCCTTTGGAACGGCCTACCCCTGCCCCTCGACCTGGGTCTGATCGGCTCCCCCGGCAACTGGCTGCACGTGGCGCCCCAGATCACCCTCTACGAAGGCCCGGCCTCCCAGGTGAACCTCCCCATCCCCGCCGACGGCAATCTGATCGGAGCCACCCTCCACGCCCAGTGGCTCCTCTTCGGCGACCCCTCCGGCAAACCCATCGTCACCACCCGCGGCCTCGGTTTCGAACTCGCCGGCTTCTAACCGAAACCCCGCCGCCATCTCCTGGGCCGGCGCCGTTTCCCTCCACGGAGAACGGCGCCGGCCCGCTCCCATCCAGCCCACGTCATTCGAGAGCCCCTGCCGCCG
>JBJHAV010000142.1:0-9860 GCA_050480685.1 Planctomycetaceae bacterium
GAAACAGTTGCAGGTGATCAGCAGGTTGCCGAGCAACACGTCGCGGCCCAGCTCGTCCACCCCGCGCACCTGCCACTGCAAAAGCAGCGCGCCGGCCATGGCGATGGCGATGCCGAGCACGCGGCGTGGCGCGAAACGCTCTTGGCCGATCCAAGCCGCGAGGCCGAAGGTGAAGACCGGAATCAGGGTCATCATCAGCCCGGCGTTGGTCGAGGTGGAAAGGCGGATGCCCTCCAGCGCCAGCACCTGGTTGAGCACCACCCCGAGCATCGCCAGCAGCGCCACCTGCCCCCATTCGCGCCGGGGCGGCAAAACGCGCCGCCCGTGGAACCAGGTCGCCAGGGTGCAAAGGACCAAACTGCCGACGGCGATGCGCCACACGGCCAGGGCCTGGGGTGTGAACGCCAGGCCGGCCCACTTGGTGAAGAGCGGGAAGAGGCCGAAGCAAAGCTGCACGACCACCAGCGCCAGGTGCCCCCCGAGGTTCGAAGCCGCGGGCGGCGCCGCGCCGCGGACGGTCGGTTCGGGGGCTGTCATGGGCCGGAGACGATAGCGCCGCGGATCGCGGTCGGGGCGAGTAGACTCCCGCTCCCATGGCGACGCGGGACCCGAAACCCTGGAAGCGGCTCGACTCCCGCGCGGGCGCGGAGCTGGTGCTGTTCCGCGCGCGCCACGACCGGTTGGTGCACCCGCACAGCGGCGCCGCGCTCGAACGTTTGGTGCTGGAAACCCCCGACTGGGTGAACGTGGTTGCCTTGACCGCCGAGCGGCGCCTGGTGCTCGTGCGCCAATACCGTTTCGGCACGGATCAAGTTACCGTCGAGATCCCGGGCGGTGTGGTGGATCCCGGGGAGGACCACCGGGCGGCGGCCGAACGGGAGCTGCGCGAGGAAACCGGGCACACCGCCGCGGACTGGCACTACCTGGGCTGGGCAGCGCCCAATCCGGCCTTCCACGACAATCGCCTGCACCACTGGCTGGCCCTGGGGGCGAGCCCGACCCACATTCAGGAGCTCGATCCGGGCGAGGACATCGCCGTGGAAACCTGGGATTTGGAAGCCGTGCGCGCCGCGGTCCACTCGGGCGCCATCGACCACTCCCTGGTCCTCGCCGCCCTGGCGCGGGTGCTCGATCTCCGGGGACCCCAGGCGATTCCGGAGGGCCCCCAAAGTCCATGACCGCGCACACGCTGATCGTCGGTGGAGGCATCGCCGGGCTCGCGACCCTTTGGTGGTTGGCGCGCGCCGGCCGCGGGGACGCGGTTTTGATCGAAGCCGAGCCGCGCCTGGCGAGCCACTCCAGCGGACTCAACGCGGCCATCCTGCGCACGTGGATCGACGAACCCTTGGCGGCGGAGCTGGCGCGCCGCTCCAAGCCGTTTTTGTCGGACCCGCCCAGCGGGTTCGGCGGCCCCCTGGTCGATCCCCGCGGACTGGTGCTGATGGCGGATCGGGAGCCGGAAGCGGCTCGGCTGGAGCGCATCGCCGCCGCAGCCGGCCCTCACGAACGCCTGGGCAGGGCGAGGCTCGCCGATCTCGCGCCCCACGTGGCGACCCGCCCCCTGGCCGCGTTTTTCTTGGGCGACGAAGGCCGCATCGAGATCGATCGTTTGACCGCCGGTCTGGCGACCGGAGCCGAAGCCGCCGGCGCGCGCCTGCGCACCGGCGTGCGCGCCGCGCGCGTGCGCGTCGCGGGCGGCCGCGCGGTCGGTGTCGAAACCACGGACGGCGAGTTCCTCGCCGCCGAGCAAGTAGTCCTCGCCGCAGGCGGCTGGGCCGCCGAACTCGGCCGCCGCGCCGGCGCGCGCGTCGCACTCAAGCCCACGCGCCGACACCTGTTGCAGACATCCCCCGACGGGCGCATCGCCGCCGAATGGCCGGTGGTCTGGAACTCCGGCGACAACTTCTACGCGCGCCCCTCCCGGGGAGGCCTGCTCGTGTGCGTCTGCGACCAGGAGCCGGTGGATCCGGACCACTGCCAACCCGACGCAGCCCTGCTCGACACCTTCCGCGCCGCCATGCAGCGCCACCTGCCGGACTACGCGCACCTGGCCGCGGAACACCTGTGGTGCGGAATGCGCACCCTGACCGCGGACGAACGCTTCGCCATCGGCCGCGACCCGCACCTCCCCGGCCTCTTCTGGGTCGCCGGCCTCGGCGGCCACGGCATGACCACCGCCCCCGAACTCGGCCGCCTCGCCGCCCTCTCCCTCGGCGCCGACTCCCTCCACCAACCCGGCGACCCCGACCGCCTCGCCGCCCTCTCCCCCACCCGCCTCGCCCCCTAACCGCCCGCCACACCGCCGCACACGCGGTACGCGCAGGGGCGCAGCGACGTGTGGGGTGTGTGGGCGGGCCTCCAGGCATGGGAATGGGGTGGCGGGGACTTAGAATCGGGCGGGGGAACGGGCTGAGGGCTTCGATAGATCCGGCGGCGTTTGGCGTTGGTTCCCGGGGCCGCGCCCGTCTTCGTTTCCATGCCTTCGAGTTCTCGCGAACGCGCCGATCGAACGGATCCCTCCGGGGTCCGGCGTCCGCCTAGTCCGATCGCGGCGGCGGAGCGTCGCAGGCGGCGGCGGCGCTGGATGATCGCCCTGGCGGCGGTTCTGGGGGCGCTGGCGGTGGTGGTCTTCGAGACGCGCGACCGGATGGCCTGGCCCCTCGTGGCGCGGGCCCTGGAGCGGGCGGCGGCCCTGGAGGGCAGCTTCGGGCTGCGCATCGGGGAGCTGAGGGACGAGGGCTGGGGCACCCTGGTGCTCGGGGATGTGGAGCTGGTCGCCTTCTCCGACGAAGTGCCCCTGCGGCGGTTGAGCCTGCGTTCGGGGCGCGTGGAGTTCGGCGCGCGGGCTCTGCTGGGTCAGCTCGACGGCCTGAAGGCGGCGCGCCTGGAGGGCCTGCTCGTGGACCTGGATCTGGAACACCGGCCGGGGGAGCCGCGCGCGCCGCGCCGTCCGGGTGAGGGGCCCGACCTGGCGCGGGCCTGGCCGGCGGTCGAAGTGCACGGCGGGCGCGTGATCCTGGAGGTCGGGCCGGCCGGCGAGTGGGTCTGGGAGCTGTCGCGGGCGGCGCTTGCGGCCCCGGATGGGGACGGGGCCCAGGCCCTGGAACTGGCCGGGACGACCGTGGAGTGGCGCGGGACGCGGCGGCGCTCCTGGAGCAGCTCGGCGGAGTTGGCGGGCACCTGGCGCGGCGGGGAGCTGGAACTCGCGCACCTGCGCCTCGGGGAGTTGGAGCTGATCGATGCCTTCGAAGCCGACCTGGGCGGCGCGGCGCGCGGAAAGCTCGCGGCCCGGCTTGAAACGTCGCTCTTCGGTCTGACGGGGCGTTTCCAGCTTTCGGGCGAGGGCGGCGCGTTGCAGCTCGAAGCGGCGCTGGCGGGGCTGGATCCGGCGCGCATCGGGGCCGAACTCGCGCGGCTGGAGCTGCCCTATGTGCCGGCGGAACTTGCGGAGTGGCCGCTGCCCTCCGGGGCCCTGCAGGTGGAGGCCGAACTGCGTTTGGCGGAGGGCGAAGAACCGCGCCTGAGCGGGAGCCTGGCGGGCACCGACCTGGACTGGGCCGGGCGGCGGCTCGCGGAGGTCGACGGGCGGCTGTCCCTGGTGGGCACGCGGCTGCTCTTGCGCGAGTTCCGCGCGCGCGAGGGGCACAACCGCTTGCAGGCCCAGGACTTGGCCCTGGACCTGGCCGCTGCGGACACCTTCGGGCTGCTCGAAGGCGCCTCCGGGCAGGTGCGGCTCGAACTCGAATCCCTGCCGGCGCTGATCGACCCCTGGTCCGAGCAGGAGCTCTGGAAGGACGGCGTACCCGCCCACCGCCTGCGGGCGCGGGCCCGGCTCGAATCGGGGCGCCTGCGCCTGACCGAGGGTCGCTTCGAGACCGACGGCGGTCACGTGGTGTTGCGCGAGGGCCAGGCGTGGTTGGAGCGCGGCGACATCCCGGTCAGCGGCGGCGATCCCCGCGACCACCTGCACTACCAACTGCGCGGCGACGCGAACTTTCACTCCCTGGCGGAACTGACGGCGATTTTGGGGCAAGGAGAGTTCGCGGGGAGCCTCAGCGGCGCGCTCAGCTTGGAGGGTGTCGACAGCCGTGCGCGCGCGCGGGGGGAGCTCTCCGGGCGCGAAGTGGTGGCCGCCGGCTGGGCGCTCGGCGACCTGGAAACCCACGTGCGCCTGGACGAGGAGCGCGTTTCGGTGGAACGCCTCAGCGCGCGGCGCCCGGGCGAACACCTGGAGCTGAGCGGGCACCTGCGCTACCGGGCCGCGGTGAAGCAGGCGACATCCGCCGCGCGGGCGGCGCCGAAGCCTGACCTGCACCTGGAAAACGTGGCGATCAGCGCGCATTTGGGTCCGACCTTCGGGGACATCGCGGCGCGCCTGGATTGGGGCGAGTCCCGCGTGGAGCGGCTGGAGTTCGAAGCGCGCATCGACGGACCGCTGCTCGAACCACGGGGCAGGCTCGATCTGGCCGCAAGAAACCTCGAACACCGGGGACAGCCGGTGGATGCGCTCGACCTGGCCCTGACGGCGAACGGTGCGCACCTGGTGATCGAGTCCTTGACCGCTTCGTCGCCCGCGGGGCGCCTGCGGGTCGCCGGCGAGTTCGACGCGCGCGAGGCGCCAGGCGCGCTCGACGTGGCGCTTGGGACCTTCGAGGCGGAAGCGCTGGGCGATCGCCTGGTGCTCGAACGGCCCGCGGCCCTGCGCTGGCGCGAGGGCCACATCGAAGTCGAGCCGTGGTTGCTGCGCGGATCGGCGGGCAGTTTGGAACTGCGCGCGGAGGGGCCGCGCGAAGCGGTCGAGTTGGTGCTGCGCGCCGAGGAGCTGGATTTGGCTCCTTTCCTGGCCCGGCTGCTGCCCGAACCCTTCGAACTGGGGGCCCTTGACCTGCAAGGGCGCGTGACCCTGGACGGAGCCGGGTGGCCTGTGCGCGGTGAATTGAGCGGGACCCTGGGCGACACGCGGCCCGGCCCCGAGTGGCCCGTGCTGCGCGCCGAGCTGCGCGCCCACCTGGCCGAGGAGCGCCTGCGCTTTGAATCCCTCAGCCTAGCGGGCCGGGATGGGGAACGGGCCCAGGTGAGCGGCGAGCTGCCCTGGCTTCGCGCGGACGAGCTGTTTGCGCCGGGGCCCGTGGACCTGACCCTGCGCGCCGAGGCGCCGCGCATCGAACATTGGATCCCCAAGGCGCCCGCCCACGGCCGCTTCGAGTTGGAGGGCCGTTTGGGCGGTTCCTGGCGGGCGCTGGAAGGTGACCTGCGCCTTGCCGGGGCGGAGCTGGGCTTTCAGGACGAACAGAGCGCGCTCGGGCAACTGGGTCGCGCGCGGCTGGCGCTCGTGGCGCGTTTGGGCGCCGGGCGGGGTCTGGAGCTGTCGAAGCTCGAGCTGGTGGCGGACGACCGCGCGCGCTTCGAGTTGGCGGGCAGCCTGGAGCTGGAGCCGAACCTGCCCGCGCTGCTCGACAGGACGCCGGAAGAGTTGCTCGAAAGCCCGCTGACCCTGGCCGGCCGGGGTGAACTCGTGGACCTGGCGTGGCTGCGCCCGCTCTTCGACGGCGTGCGCAGCCTGGGCGGACGCCTGGACCTGGAGAGCCTGCGTATCGAAGGGCCCGTCGGGTCGCCTCGACCGCGGGCGGAGGTGACACTCACGGAGGCATCCATCCGCCTGGAGGCCGACATCCCGACCCTTTCGGAGCTGACCGGGCGGCTGCGGCTCGACGGAGACGAGTTCACCATCGAAGAGCTGCGCGGCATGGCGGGCGGCGCGCCGATGGCGGTGACGGGCAAACTCGCTCCCCTTGCCGAAGAGCCCTGGCTCGACCTCGGGGTGAGCGGCGAAAATCTGCTGCTGTTCCGGACCAGCGACGTCAACCTGCGCGCGGATGCCAACCTGCGCGTGCACGGCCCCGTGGAGCGCCTGAGGGTCGAGGGGGAAGTCGATTTGACCGCCGGGCGCTTCACCCGCGACATCAACTTCTTGAGCTTCGGTCGCGGGCGGCGCCTGCCCGCCGGGCAGCGCGGCATCACGCTCTTTTCCCTGCGCGAGCCTCCCCTCTCCAACCTGCGCTTCGACGTGCGCGTGCGCTCCCGCGAGCCGTTCCGCATCGACAACAACATGGTGCGCGGGGGGCTCAGTCCGGATCTGCGCCTGACGGGCACCGGCGAAGTGCCGGTCCTTGAAGGGCCGATCTATCTGCGCCCAACCCGCGTGCGCCTGCCAGCGACGATCCTGCGCTTCACCGGCGGCACGATCCTGTTCGAGCGCGAAAACCCCTTCGTGCCGCAGCTCGAACTGAACGCCGAAACGCGCATGCGGGGGTTCGACATCTCGGTGCAGGTGACCGGGCCCTACGACGACCCCGACGTGGTGATGACGTCGATCCCCCCCATGCCGCCCCAGGATGTGGTCGTGCTGGTCGCCACGGGACAACTGCCCGAGACCGCCCTGACCACCCAGGGCGGAGCCCAGACCGCGCAACTGGTGGCGCTGTACCTGGCCCAGGACCTCTCCAGCCAGTTCTTCGGCGGCGGACGGGACGATGACAGCGAATCGTTCCTCGAACGCTTCGAGGTGACCGCCGGGCGGGACGTGTCGCGCACGGGCCAAGAGACCATCGAGGGCTCCTTCCGCCTGTTCGAGGATCTGATCCGCCGCAAGGACCGCGGACTGATCACCGTGGAGCGCGACATCTACGACGAGTACAACTTCGGCCTCCGCCTAGTTTTGCGCCGCCGATGACCCTTGTCCGCACCCCCTCGGCCCTCGGGTCGCGCCTGGGCCTGGCCCTGGCCCTCGCGGCGCTTGTCTTTTTGTGCGCCTGTCGCGGAGGGCCGCCTTCGCGCCTGGTCAGTGTCGACGAAACCAAGGCGCTCGGACACCACGGCTTCAGCCTGGTGCTGGAAGGCGCAGTGAGTTTCTCCGAGCGCGAGCTGGAAACCGCGATCGACGCGGAACTGGAGGACTTCCGCCGGGGCGAGCTGCGGCGCGCCTTCGTGGACGATGCGGCCTTCGCCCTCGAATCGCACTACCGTCAAGCCGGCTTTCCCCTGGCGCGGGTCGACTACCGGATCGAAGCTCGGCCCGCTGGTCCGTTGGTGGTGCTCACGATCCACGAGGGCCCGCGGGTGCGCCTGGAGAGCCTCGACTTCGAGGGTCTCGCCGCCTTTTCCCCAGGCTTCGCGCGGCGTTTCTTCGAGTTTCCCGCCGCGGGCCGCGGCGAGCCTCCCTGGTTCACGGATCGGGCCCTGCGCGGCGGACTTTCCAGCCTGACGGATCACTATCTCACGAGCGGTTTCCTGGACGTGGACATCCTGCCGCCCGTCGTGCGTATCGACGAGGAGCAGGGCCTCGCCCGGGTGCGCGTGCGCATCCAGGAGGGTGTGCGCTTCCGCCTGGTCGAGTACCACTTGGAGGGCCCCGCGGACGACGAACGGGCGGCCCTCGACCGGCGCCTGCGCACCGGTCTCGGGGAACCCTTCACGCCGCGCCTGGCCCTGGAACTGCGCAACCGCGTGCTGGAGTGGTACGGGGATCGCGGCTACCCCGACTGCGAAGTGGAGGTCGTGCGCGAGCTCGATCCCAGCACCGGCGAGGCGCGCCTTTGGCTGCGTGTGGAACGCGGGCCGCGGGTGCGCATCGACAAGGTGCGCGTGGAGGGAAATCAAAAAACACGCGCGGGTTTCGTGCGCGACCGCCTCCGGGTCGGCCCGGGCGAACTGCACCGCCGCGACCGAGTGCGCGACAGCTTCCGCAGGCTCTACCGCGGCGGTCTGTTCGAACGGGTCTCGCTGGAGTTGGAGGCGCCCGAAGAACCCCGGCTGGCGGAGGATGGCAGCGAACTGCGGGACCTGGTGGTGCGCGTCGAGGAGGCCCCCTCCCAGGAGTTTTTCGTCGAGCCGGGTTATGGCTCCTACGAGCAGTTCCGCCTGCGCCTGGGCTTCCGCGAGCGCAACCTGTTCGGCACCGGCCGGGCGTTCCGGGCGGAGGGCACGGCGGCGGTCAAGGCCCGCCGGGCGGTGGTCGGCATCTCCGACCCGGAGTTTTTCTTCGACGACCTCTTCGCGGACTTTTTCGTGCGCGGCAGCGAGCGTGAGGAGCCCTCCTTCACGCGCCAGGAGGCCGGTTTCGGTTCCAGCTTCTCGCTGCCTCTGGCGCGGCACGTGGAAGGGACTCTGACCTACCAGTACCGCCGCTCACGGGTCGTGGACGTCAAGGTCGTCGATGCGGAGGTTTTGGCCGCCCAGCAGAGTTTGGACATCTCCTCGATCCTGGTCTCGCCGCGCTACGACACGCGCAACGACCTCTTCGTGCCGACCAGCGGCGAGATCGTGCGCTTTGGTGTGGAGGTGGGCAACAAAACCATCGGCTCGGAGCTGGACTTCCTGCGCCTGACGTTCAATGCCGCGCACTTTCAGCCCCTGCATCGCTCGGGCAACACGGTGCTCGGTATCAGTGCGCAGGGCGGCGTGATCCTGCCCCAGGGCTCCAGCGACGTGATTCCGATCCAGGAGCGCTTCTTCAACGGCGGCGAAAGCTCGGTGCGGGCCTTCAAGGAAAGCCAACTGGGGCCCAAGGACCAAAACGGCCAACCGATCGGCGGCGAGGGTTTCACCCTGGCGAGCATCGAACTGCGCCAACACCTGACGGGCAAACTGCAAGGGGCGGCATTCTTCGACGCCGGCAACGTGGTGCCGTCCTATACGAACTGGGACCGTTTCGAGGGCTTCCGCTACGGCGTGGGCGCGGGCCTGCGCTACGTGCTGCCGGTCGGTCCGCTGCGCCTGGATGTGGGTTACAACCCCGAGGCACGCGCCGGCGAGGACGACTACGTGATCCACTTCTCCCTGGGCATGGCCTTCTGAGGCCGGCCCGATCGCGGACCGCCGGCGAGAAGGCCCCGCCGGCGAGAAGGCCCCGCCAGCGAGAGAACTCCGCGGACGAAGGCGCCCTACTCCTTGCGGCGTTGGCGCTGCCCCCCGACCCACGCACCCAGCGCAAAGCTCGGCACGGCCCCGAGCACCAGGCTCGCCAGGATCAGGGCGTAGGCGGGCATGGTGTCGGAATAAACGATCAGGTGCACGCGGACGGGCTGCGCGTTCAAGAAGACGAACAGCGCCATGAGCCCGAGGGCGATCAGGGACAGCAGCAGGGGCTTGGGAATTTTCATGCCTGGGTCTCCTCGGAGGCACCGCCCGCGACGTACAGCCGACCGCCGCGTTCGCGGAACTCGGCGCTCTTCGCTTCGAGCCCGGCCGCCAGGGCGGCTTCTTCGTCGAGCCCCTGGGAGGCCGCGTACTTGCGCACGTCCTCGGTGATGCGCATCGAACAGAAACGCGGACCGCACATGGAGCAAAAGTGGGCGCTCTTGGCCGCATCCGCCGGCAGGGTTTCGTCGTGGTAGGCGCGCGCGGTTTCGGGATCGAGTCCGAGCTCGAACTGGTCCTGCCAGCGGAACTCGAAGCGCGCCTTGCTCAGGGCGTCATCGCGCCGGCGGGCGCCGGGGTGCCCCTTGGCCAGATCCGCCGCGTGGGCCGCGATCTTGTAGGCGATCACCCCCTGCTTGACGTCCTCCTTGTCGGGCAGGCCCAGGTGTTCCTTGGGCGTGACGTAGCAGAGCATGGCCGTTCCGAACCAGCCGATCATGGCGGCCCCGATCGCCGAGGTGATGTGGTCGTAACCGGGAGCGATGTCCGTGGTGAGCGGCCCGAGGGTGTAGAAGGGCGCTTCCTTGCAGACCTTCATCTGGCGCTCCACGTTCTCGCGGATCAGGTGCATCGGCACGTGGCCGGGGCCCTCGATCATGACCTGAACGTCGTGCTTCCAGGCGATTTCGGTCAGTTCCCCGAGGGTTTCGAGTTCGGCGAAC
>JBJHAV010000143.1:0-9850 GCA_050480685.1 Planctomycetaceae bacterium
TGGAGTGGGAGCCAGGCACCGTCCCCGCCACCGGGCCCACGCAGCGACCCTCTCTCGGGGGGTAACCCGGGCGGTCGGCCGAGGCTAGGGAAGGCACCAAGTCGGGGCGCGCGGCTTGAAAGGCCTTGCCCGCGTTCGGCCGCTCTGGTATCCACGTCGGCTCCAGGTGGCCTGGACGCGGTCCGGACCGCCCTTCTCGGGTGCGGTTACGGCCGAACCCGGGTGTTCTCCTCGGCACACGTTCCCCTCCCTCCCGCCGGGCCCAGCGTCCGAGTCCCCCCCCAACCGGCGAGCGCGATCCCCATCGGATATCCCGAGCGATCCCGTCCGCCCGACCCACCCGCCCCACCCTCCATGATGAGCGCAACCCGCGGAGCCGCTCGCGTCAGCGTCGTCTGGTTCATCTCGATCATCGTTTTGTTCCTGGTTGCCGTGGCCTTCGGCTACATCTCCCAGGACGAGGCCGCCAACGCGCGCCAATCGGAGGAGGCCGCCCGCCGCGCCCAGGCCGAGGCGGACCAGCTCTTCGAGCAGGAGGCCGCCGCCGTCCGTGAACTCAGCCGGGTGGTGGGCTGGTACGACCGCGAGGCCGTCCCGCGCAGCACGCCCGCACTGATCACCGCGGCCCTGGCCGAACTGCGCTCGACCTTCACCGACATCGACGGTGGGGTGAACGACCTGGAGCGCGCCCTGCCCCACACCGTGCGCATGTACAACGCCCGGGTGACCGAACTGGGCCAGATGCGCGCCCGCGTGACCCAGCTCGAAAGCGAACTGTCGACCGAGCGCCAAGGCCGCCAGGCCGACGTGCGCGCGAAGGATCAGCAAATCGCCGCCCTGCGTTCTCAACTGGCCGACCAGGAACGCAGCGCCTCCGACCGCGAGGCCGACCTGAGCCGGCGCCTGACCACCGCCAACAACCAAGTCAGCAGCCTGGACGCCGACGCCCGTCGCCTGCGTCAGGAAATCGAAGGCCTGCGCCGCAGCCACGGGCAGGAGGTCGCGACCTTCCGCTCCCGCGTGGACGAGATGGGCCGCAAGCTGACCTTCATGCAGCCGGACCGCCGGGACCAGCCGGACGGCCGCGTGCTCGCGGTCAGCGCCCTGACCGGCAGCGCGTGGATCGACATCGGTGCGAACCAGCGGGTCGCCCGCGGGATGCGTTTCCGGGTCGAGTCCGCCGGCGACCGCAACCGCCGCGTGAAGGCCATGGGCGAGGTGGTCGAAGTCGAGGCGGCCCGCGCGCGCATCGTGCTGTTCGACGTCGCCGACAGCTTCGACCCGGTCCAAACCGGGGATGTGGTCATCAACCCGGTCTTCGATCCCACCGGCGAGCGCCGCGCGATCCTCGTGGGTCGTTTCTCCGGTGCCTACGGCGAGAAGGAGCTGCGCGCCCTGCTCGGCCGCATGGGCGTGAGCGTCCAGGAACGCCTGGACCTGACCACCGACTTCCTGATCGTCGGCGGCGAGATCTTCACGGACGAGTTCGGCGAGCCCCTGGAAGAGCCCTTGCAGCCCAGCGAGCTGCCGGTCTTCCGCGAAGCCGAAGCCATGGGTGTGCAGATCGTGCCGATCCAGCGCGTCCGCGAGTACTTCGTGCTCTGATCCAGCGAGGCGGTGCCCCCTAGGCCTCGGCCCTGGGGGGAAAACATTGCTCGACCCGGCCCGGTTCGCCGCCCAGCGGTGACCGGGCCGGGCGCGTTACCGCGTGGGCCCTGGGGCCCGCCCGCGGGCCGGATTATGCTGCTCGGCGTGCGGGCCCCTTGTCTCCCGCCCCTCGCCCTGCCCATGGCTTCGCACAACCCCCAATCCCCCGGCGCGCAGCCGTTCCCGAAGGATCCCGGCGCGGCGCCCCAGCGGCCCTCCCAGGAGGGGCCCAGGCCGGACCCGGGGGCACCCTCGGACCCGGAGGACGGCGGGCCGCGCATGAGCCTCGGTGACCACCTGGACGAACTGCGCCGGCGGCTGGTGATGGGGTTCCTCGGGGTGGCGGTGGCCTTCGCGCTCGCCTGGGGATTCAAGGATTGGACCACCGCGACGATCATGCGCCCCCTGCACCAGGCGGTGGGGTGGCTGAACGAGGATCTCTCGCAGCGTTATGAGCGTCGCCTGGCCGCCGACCCGAGCCTGGACCGCGAACTCTTTTTCCTGGTGGACCGCGCGGGGAACGAGCGCCTGCGCATGCCCATCGACGCCCGTCCCCAGGCCACGGGTCCGGCAGAAGCGTTCCTGGTGGAGCTCAAGGCGGCGCTCTACCTGGCGCTCTTCGTCGGGGGGCCGTTGTTGCTCTGGCAGCTCTGGCAGTTCATCGCCGCGGGGCTGTACGCCCAGGAACGCCGGGCGGTGCTCTCCTACATCCCCGCCAGCATGGTGCTGTTCTTCGCGGGCACCCTCTTTGGGTACTTCCTGATGGTGCCCTACGCGATGTACTTCCTGAACGCATCGGTCGACTTGACCCAGGTGCGGCCGGACTTTCGCATCGCCCAGTACTTCACCTTCCTTTCGACCCTTTGCCTGGGCCTCGGAGTGGTGTTCCAACTGCCCGTATTGATGACGGCCCTGGCACGTGTGGGGTTGGTCGAAGCGCGCAACTTCTCGCGCTATCGCGGGCACTTCATCGTCTGCGCCTTCGTGATCGGTGCGCTGCTGACTCCACCCGATCCCTTCACCCAATCCCTGATGGCTGGGCCGATGATCCTGCTCTACGAAGTCGGCATCCTGCTGGCCAAGTTGGGCGAACGGCGGGCCAAACGGGCGGCCGCGCCGGCCGGCAGCGCGGCGGGGGCGGCCACGTGACACACACCCGGGAGGGTGCCGCGGTGGTCGCGGTTGGCGACGAGTTGCTGGCCGGCGCCCACCCGGATTTGGATTCCCCCCAGGTGGCGCGGGCGCTCTCGGAACTCGGTTTGCCGGTGGAGGAAGTTGTCGTGGTCGGCGACGACGTGGAGCCCATCGCCGCTGCCCTCGAACGTTTGGCCGCGCGCCACCGGCTGGTGGTGACCACCGGCGGATTGGGCCCCACGGACGACGATGTGACCCGCGACGCCGTGGCCCGTGTGGTCGGCATGCCCCTGGAGCCCTGCGAGCCCGCCTGGCAGCGCATCGAGGCTTGGTTCGAATCGCGGGGCATCGAAACGCCGCGCAGCAACCGCCGCCAGGTGCTCTTGCCGAGCGGCGCCGAGTGGCTCGCCAACTCACGCGGGACCGCGCCCGGGTTTTGGGTCGAGCACCCGGGCGGCGCGCAACTGGTGTCCTTGCCCGGTCCGCCCCGGGAGTTGGAGGCGGTGTTGCACGAGGAACTGGTGCCGAGGGTTCAGGCCCGGCTGCTGGGCAGCGCGGCGCGCGAGCGGCGTGTGTTTTCCCTGAGCGGACTGCCCGAATCGCGTTTCCAGGACCTGCTCGGCGATTGGATGGCCCGCGGCAGCGAACCGCGCATGGGGGTCACCGCCCGCGAAGGTGTGCTCACGGTGAAGCTGTCCGCCGCGGGCCCCGGGGCGAGCGCACGTCTCGATGGGCGCGCCGCCGAGTTCCGCGAGCGTTTCCGCGCCTGGATCTTCGCCGAGCGCGAGCTGGCCCTGGAGGTCGCCGTGATCGAAGCGGCCCGCGCCCGCAAGGTGACCCTCGCCACCGCCGAGTCCCTGACCGGCGGGGGAGTCGCCCGGCGTTTGACCGACGTGCCGGGAGCCAGCGATGTGTTCCTCGAGGGTTTCGTGACCTACGCCGCGGACGCCAAGGCGCGGGCCCTCGGCGTGCCGTCCGAACTCCTGGAGCGGGTGGGGCCCTATTCCGGCGAAGTGGCCGCCAGCATGGCCGCGGGGGCCGCGCAGCGTTCGGGCGCACGGTTGGCGGTGGCGACCACCGGCGTGGCCGGCCCCGGGCCGGCGCGCTGGCCCGCCGGTGGCGACGAGGTGCCCGAGGGCCACGTCTGGTTCGGTCTCTGGCGCGATGGTCGGGCCGATGCCGTGGAGCGGCGCTTTCCACCGGCAGGCAGAGCGCGTGTGCGCGCCTTTGCCGTGCAAGGGGCCTTGGACCTCTTGTGGCGAGCGCTCGAGGACCTGCCGCTCCAGCCGTGAACGGCCGCGGCCCGGGCCCTGGGGCTCGGTAAGGCTCCATCTGGCCCGTTGACCGCGGGCGCCCGGGGTGGCTATGCTCCCCGCCCGCGCTACCCCGTGGTGTAATTGGTAACACAGCAGATTTTGGTTCTGTCATTCCAGGTTCGAGTCCTGGCGGGGTAACCACCCCCTTATGGGGGACAGGCTTCATTGGGTGGATAGCCCATGGGCAGGAGCTGTCGCGCAGCGCCGCGACGATACCGGCGGTGGGCGGTACACTCGGGCCGGCACGTGAGCCGATGGATCCGAGGGTGATGCGCCCCGGCGTCGACCGGGGCGCGCGCCTTCCCCCTCGATGTCCGTCCGTGCGCCGTTGATCGCCCGTTCCCGGGCGCTGCTGTGGATCCTTGGCCTGGGTCTTTTTTCCTTGGCCTCCTGCCAAGGGGATAACCGGTATGCGATCGGCCGGCCGCCGATCCTCCTGGTGGTGCTCGACGCGCTGCACGCGGAGCACCTCGGCCACCTGGGGTACGAACGCGACACGACGCCCACCCTGGATCGCCTGGCGGCCCAGGGGGTCAGTTTCGAGCGCGCTTTCGCGCCGGCGCCCTACACCCTGGCGAGCATCCCTTCGCTGTTCACGGGCCGCCTGCCCGACCACCACGGCCTGGTGCGCAAGCACACGAGGCTTCGCGACGGGGAGCGCCTCTTGGCGGAGACCCTGGCGCGCGGCGGATACCGCACCTTCGGCGCCGTGGCCAACCCCAACGGCGGCGCCCAGTGGGGGCTCGACCGGGGGTTCGATCACTTCGTCGAGCTCTACGAGGACCTCGATGAAGACGACGAGATGCTCGCGGGGCTCGACGCGGAGAAGTTCCTTCCCGTCGTGGAAGGATGGCTCGCGCTTCTGGAGGAGGACCCCCTGGGCGGCCCGCCCTTCTTCTACCTGCACGTGCTCGAACCGCACTCGCCCTACAGCCCTCCCGAGCACTGGCGCGAGCAGTTTTTGGACTTCGACTACGACGGCCCCTTCGCGCGCGGGGACAACCGCACCTTGATCGATTCGGTCTACGGCCGAATCGCAGCGGATGAGGACGACATCCGGGCGGTGCGCGCGCTCTACGACGCCACCCTGCGGCACGCGGACGATGTGCTCGGGCGGCTCTTCGAGCGATTGGACGACGCCGGCCTGTTCGGCGAGATGTTGGTGGTCATCACCAGCGACCACGGGGAAGCCCTTTGGCAGCGGGGCCGCTGGGGGCACAACGATCAGCTCTTCGACGAGATGTTGCGCATCCCGCTGATCGTGCGCTTTCCCCTGGGGCTCGGCCCCGAGGGGCTGTTGATCCAAAGCCAGGTTTCCCTGCTGGATGTGGCGCCTTCCTTGAGCGAGTGGCTCGATTTGCCCGCGCCGGAGCACGGCTTCGACGGCGTGTCCTTGGCCGAGTTGATCGAAGATCCCTCGCGCTACGATCCGGAGCGCCGGCTGATCCTGCGCACCAACGCCGACCTGCCGCAGCTCGGCGAGCGCAGTCAGCGCGCGAAGACGATCGTGCACCTGTTGGACGAACGCCGCCGCGAGCGGGTCGAACACTACCGCTTCGCCGGCGATCCCGAGGAGCGCGTGGACCGGGCCGCCGAGTTCGCCGGTGAGTGGGCGCCGCGGGTCGATCTGCTGCTCGAGTGGTACGAGCAGCACCACCAGGCGGGCGCTCCCGGGCGCCGCATGGGAGCGCGCTCCCAGCGCCTCCTGGAGCAACTGGGTTACATGGGGGACTGACCCCGCCGTGCCGCCCGGCCGGGGCGCGCGGAGAGGTGCGCCAGGCCCGTGAACGCCGCGGCCCGCGCGGCTGCCGAGCGCGCGAAGTGGTCTTCGTCCGGCTCCCCGGGAAGAGCGCCGCGGCGGGGCTCACCCCCGAGGGCGGGCGCCAGGTGGCGCACCAGGGCGGCCTCCAGGGCCGGTGCGTGTTCGCGGGCGAGCGGGTCGGAAGCGAACACCGTCGCCACGCCGGCTTCGACCGGGTCCGGGGCGAGTTTGATCGATCCGTGGTGCAGCACCCGGCCGCCCCGCCGGCGCTGGGCCGAACCCACGCCCTTGGCCGGCCGCCCGTCCGCGCCGCGCTCCCAGACGAGGTCCAAGGAGCTGGAGTGGGCGAAACACAGGCCGGTGCCCGGGCGGTCCGAGGCCAGGGCCCGATCCCCGCGCAGCTCGGCGCGCACCCCGAACTCGGCCAGGGCTTTGGCCAGGGCGGCGTGCACCCGCGCGTAGGAGTCCGCCACGGGCCCCCGGTAGAGCGGATGCTCGGCCGACGCGGCGATCGCAAAGGTCAGCTCCCGATCGTGGTGGATGGCGCCGCCCCCGGTCAGGCGGCGGGCGACCCCCTCGGGATCGGCCGCGAGCCGCTCGGCGCTGCCCGGCACGTCGGCCAGGCACTGGAAGTAGCCCAGGGTCAGACCTGCCGGCTCGAAGCGGTAAAGCCGCAGCACCGGCTGCTCGAGGGCGCCTTCCAGCAGCAGGGCGTCCGCCGCCATCTGCACCGGAGCCGGGCCGCTCGGGCCGATCAGCAGCCGGAAACCGCTTTGGGACATGGGCGCGCACCGCCCGGGAGCCCAGCGGCACCCCGGCCGAGCCGGTTTGCGATCAGTGTTTCGCCGCCAGGTAGGCGTCGTAGGCGGCGGCGTCCATCAGGTCCCCGTCCAGTTGTTTGCTCTTGGGCTGCAACCGGATCATCCAGCCTTCGTTCCAGGGGTCCTTGGAGAGGATCTCCAGGTGGTCTTCGATGGCCGGGTTGACCTCGACCACCGTGCCGCCCACCGGGGCGTTCAGGTCGGCCACGGCCTTGACCGACTCGATCTCGCCAAAGGTTTCGCCGGCCTCGACCGTGCGGCCGGCTTCGGGCAGGTCGCAGTACACGAGGTCGCCTTCGTTGCCGCTGCAGAGCTCGTCCACGGCAAAGTCCGTGATGCCGATCAGCACCGTTTCGCCGTCGGTCTTCACCCATTCGTGGGACTTGGTGTACTTGCGGTCGTCGGGGCGCATGGGGGCTTTCGGGAGCGGATCGGTGGAAGGGTTAGGGAGCAGCGCAGCGCCGAAGGGTTTAGCGGCGCGTGCGTGAATAGAAGGGCAGCTCCTGCACGCGGCAGGTCTGGCGCTTGCCGCGCAGGTCCAACTCGACCTCGGTGCCGGGCACGTCGAGGCCCACGCGCAGGTAGGCGCTGGCGATGTTGGCCCCGAGGGTCGGCGAGACGGTGCCCGAGCAAACTTCGCCGACGACCTCATCTCCACGCAGCAGCGAATGGCCTTGGCGGGGCACCCGCGGTCCGTCGGTGACGAGACCCACCAGGCGCCGGGTGGGAGCCTTGGCGATGCGCTCCAGGGCCTCCCGGCCGAGGGTGCCGGCTTTCTCGGGGGCGAAAGAAACACCAAAAGCCAGACCGGCTTCGATCGGATTGCGGCCGGGGCCGATTTCGTGCCCGAAGAGCGGCATGCCGGCCTCCAGGCGCAGGGTGTCGCGCGCGCCCAGACCGATGGGCAAAAGGCCGTGGGCCGGATCGCCCGCCACCAGGGAGCGCCACACTTCGGCGGTGCGCTCCGCGGGCAGGTAGAGCTCGAAGCCGTCCTCGCCCGTGTAGCCGGTGCGGCTGATGCGCACGCCGTCGATGCCGCCCACGCGCGCGAAGGCGAAGCGGTAGTAGCGCAGGGAAGCGAGGTCGTAACCTTCGACCAGGGGCGCGAGCGCCGCCTGGGAAGCCGGCCCTTGCAGGGCGATCATGCCCTGCTCGTCCGTGCGGTCGACGATGCGCAGTTCGCCGCCGGCCAATTCCTCGGCCAGGTGTTCTTTCCACCAGGCCAAAACCGCATCGCGGTTGGAGGCATTGACGACCACCAGCAGGTGATCCTCGCCCCGGTAGACCAGCACGTCGTCGATCGGATCGCCGTCCGGGCGGCAGACCAGCCCGTAGCGGATCGCGCCCACGGGGATCTTGGCCACATGGTTGCTGACGACCCGGTCGAGGGCCGCGACGGCGGCCGGCCCCGAGAGCTCCAGGCGCCCCATGTGTCCCAGATCGAACAGGCCGACCCGCGTGCGCACACAGCGCACCTCGTCGAGGATCGGCCGGTACTGGAGGGGCATCGACCAGCCCGCGAAGGGGACCAGGCGCGCGCCCAGGGCCTCGTGCTCGGCGTGAAGGGTGGTTTGTTTCATGGCGCTGCGGGGCGGAGCAATGTAGCGGCGACGGCCAGCGCTCACCAGCCGCCCGCCGGCCCGGGCCGGGATAGGGTTTTGGGGGCCGAACACTCTCGCGCCCCGTCCCATGCCCTCGATCCCGCCCCTCGCGGGGGCCCGGGGGGCGGTGACGGTTGCCGTCCTCGCCGCCGCGGCCCTGTCCGTTCCGTGCCCCAAGTCGGCGGCCCTGCAGGCCACGGCCGCGGGCCCCTTCACCCCCGGTCTGCGCTGGCAGCACGGTTCCAGCGCCGACTTGCCTTGGGTGCCGCGGGACGTGGCCTTCGCGGCCGGCGGCGAGCTGGTTTTGGCCGCCCCCGCCGTGGCCCATCCGCACCTAGTGCTGCTCGGGGCCCAGTGGGAGACGGAGGGCCCCCTGCTCGCCACGGGGCCGCCCTGGACCGGGGCCGTGGGGCCCGTGGCCGTCGCGGCCCGCGGGCCGGAGACCCTCGTGGCCCTCTACCAGGTGCCCCTGGCGGGCGGTGGGCGCGCCACGCGTCTATGGTGCGGAGCGGCCGAACCGGGCGCGCGGGGGATGCTCAGCGAGCGATGGAGCCGCGAACTGCCCTGGCAGCAGGCGGCGCCGGCGCTCCTCGCGTCCGCGGAAGGAGGGGCCGAGTGGGCCGTGGCCCAACTGGATCCCGGCGGATCGGTGCGTTTGGAGCGCTTCGCCTGGGCCGACGGCGAGACGCAGGCCGTGCGGGTTTTCGAGGCAAACGGCCTGCGCGGCCTCGAACTGTGCTCCCAGGGCGATCGGTTGGCCCTGGCGACGTCGGACCGCGTCTTCGTCCTCGACCGTGGCCTGGCGACGCTCTTCAGCGCGCCCCTGGCCGCGGCGAGCGACGGCCTCGCCTTTTCCGGCGACGGGCGGGTTTTGGCCATGGGCCAGCCGGGATTCGTGCGCCTTTGGCGCGACGTGTCCGGCGGCGGGACCTTTCAGTCGAGCGCCGGCCCCGCCGCGGATCCCGGGGAGTTGGCCGTGCGTGTGGCCCTGGACCACGCGGGGGCAAGGGCGGCGGTGGCATTTTGGAATGCCCTCGACGGGCGCTCCGTGCGGTTGCAGTTGATCGAGTTGGAGCAGGGCCTGGTGCTCGCCGGAGAAAGCCAAACCGGGCCCCCGGGCGCTCCCCAAAACCTGCCCGTTGCCGCGCGCATCCTGGCCGATGGCAGCCGCGCGGCCTTTGCCGTGTGGGGGCTTGGGGACGGGCAAGCGGAGGTGCTGCTCCTAGACGCCGAGGCCGGGCGTTTGCTCGCCATCGACCTGCCCGGCAGCCCGCTGGCCATGGATTTGGCCCCCGACGGCCGGCGCCTGGTGGTGGCGCTGAAAGCAGCCCACGCCAACCAGTTGTCCGCCCACGGCGAAGTGCGGCTCTACGACACCGCCGAGGATTTCCTGGCCCTCTCTCGCACTCCCCGGATCGGCGGCAGCTTCCGGCTGCACCTGGACCTCGGGGCGGACCAGGTCGGCCTCCTCGCGCTGGGTTCCCCGGCCGAAGCGTGGGTCCCCGCGGGCTGGGTGGGGGAGTTGCAGGTGGACCCGGGTTTGCCCCTGGTGCTGATACCGGTTGCCCC
>JBJHAV010000144.1:0-9843 GCA_050480685.1 Planctomycetaceae bacterium
GTGGGGGGGGGTGATGTCGTGTGCAACCGTCGGGGGCCAGCTCGTGATTTCGTAGACCTGACGCCGAACACTAGACCCCGGAGTGGAGCCGACGGCAACGGCGTGACTCTGACCGACAGCCACGGCGCGAAGCGCACCGCCGCCGGAGGGGTATCCGCCCCCGGGCCAGACACCGGTCCCGTTCATGACTCGGAATTCGGCCGGTATGGCCTGGGTGCCGAGTCGATAGATGCGAGTGAAGTCACCGTCCATGACCACGACGGCGAGCTTCCCATCGGGGCTGAGGGCCATGTCCTTGACCCGCGTGCTGGGAACGTCCGGCTGACCACTCCCATCTAGCGCCACGACTCCGATCAGGCCGTTTCGCGTCATTCGGTACAGGTGGATATTCGCACTCGGCGAGCCCCCCGCAACGAGGCACCTCACGTTGTTCGCCAGGATGGAGGTTGACTGGACACCACCCGTGGGCGCGGTGACCGGGCCGGGGCTCGGCTGGGCGGCACCGAGAGGGCTGCCCGTTCCCATCTCGTAGAGCCTCACGCCACCCGTGGTGCCGCTGCCGGGCGGCGCATGCGCTACTCCCAGGAGTTCGTTGGGTGAAACCGCGATGTCGTGTGGGACTCCCGCCTGCGAGGGCGCGGCCGGCTCATCGATCGGCAGCGGCCCATAGGCCGGCCAAGCGACTGCCTGTGCGTATGAGGCGGCAGGCAGGGATGCCGCAACGAGTAGGGTGCATATCAGTGAGCCGGGTTTCATGGTTCAACTCCCGAGGGAATGGGTGATGGAAAAGGGCCTTGCCCGGCCTACGGCCTTCTGGCGCAAGTCGGCGTACTGCAACGCGACCGGGCTCCCCTCATCGGGGAGCCCGTACGTCAGAACGGCGCGGGCACAGGGGATACCGTCCCGACAGCCGCCGAAGTTTCGGAAAATCGATACCGGGTGCGTGCAACTCACGGCGGCCCTCGACGGCCTCTCGCACCATCGGGGGATCGGCTCTGGCCTGCGCAACTTGGAAGAAGCCACACGCGCTCTGCTCGGCGCGGATCCTCTCCGGCGTTCCGGCATTGGCTGCGAACGCCCGAGGAGGGCGCTACTCGATCTCGACCGTGGTCGTTGTCTCTGAGAGCACGGTGAAGCTAGGCCACTTCAGGGGCTCGAAAGGGGTGCTGGACCTGGGGCGAACGAGGCAATCCCCCGGCGCGAGCGGCACCAGACCGTGGGGCGGCTCGCTCATCACGATCGGAGAGACCAGGTGCGCTTCCCCGGATTCCTGCCGGTGGACATCTTCCCGGCGAGCCAAGGGAAGGGCCCGGGGCCCGGGCTCGCCCCAGAGCTTTGAATCTCCTCCAACCCGAAGCCGAGTTCGAACTGAACCTCCAGCGACGCCACCCCCTGCGCTTCGACCCTCACCACAGTCCCGATTTTGAGCGCAGAGAGGCCCCAACTCTGGGTCCGGTCCTGGGCTCAATAGTCGCCCTCGGGGACGTCCGTGAGGCGCAGGGTCTGCGAGCCCCTCATGGTTAGAGGGTGGAGCAGTCGTCGGTCCCCAGCGACCCGATCAAGGGAGTTGAGCGGATTGGGCAAGGCGCAAAGTCTCGCGGGCAAACTGGCGTTTTCCGTGCGGTCTAGCCCTTCGAAGGCCAGGCATATGCTCCACGTTAGGGTCCCAGTCGCTGGTCTTGTTCGCCCAGCACTCGGGGCGAGCTTTGCAGCGCTGCTGTGTAGGCGTCGGCACGCTTCGCGAGAATGGCGACAGCCTCGCGGCGTTGGCGGCGGCGTTGGGCAGGCGTCCCTAGGGGCGCCGGGCGCGCATCCAGAGGCTGCCGGCGGTGTGGTAGGCCAGGTGGTCGGCGTAGGTGTGAGCCCAGCGGGAGGGGCGGAAGCGGGCCTCGGGTTCGGGGCCGCGGCGGTCGATCAGGCGTTCGAATTCGACGCCGGTGAAGCCGGCGGTTTCGAGGGCGGCGCGCCAGCCGGTGCGGCCCTGGTAGTGCATGGGCAGGCCCAGCTCCGGCTGCCAGCGCTCGGAGGCGGGGTTTTCGCCGTGGAAGTCGACGATGGCTTCGAAGCGGCCGCCGGGTGCCAGGACGCGGTGCGCTTCGGCCAGGGCGGCGGGCAGGTCGACGGCGTAGTAGAGCGCTTCCATGGAGAACACGCGGTCGAAGCTGCCGCTTTTGAGGGCTAGGGCTTCGAAGACCATGACGGCGAAGTGCGCGCGGCTGTCCGCTTCGGTTCGCGCGCGGGCCCGGGCCGCCATGGCGGGTGCCACGTCGATGCCGAGGGCGCTCGCGCCCTGCGCGGCGGCGAACAGGCGCGTGGCCCAGCCGTTGCCACAGCCCAGGTCCAGGGTGCGCTCCGAGCCGGGCGCGATGCGCTCGAGGGCTTGCAGCACCACGTCGCCGTGGCCGCGTTCCATGGACTCGTCGCGGCCGGCTTCGGCCCAGGCGTCGAAGAGTTGCGCGATCGGTCGGTGGTCCATGGCCTTAGGTCGCGGGCTCACGTGCGCCGGCGCGGGGGCAGGGCGGCGATCAGCTCGTCGAGCACGAGCAGCACACGTTCCCAGTCGTAGTGTTGCTCCACGAAGGCGCGCCCGCGGCGGCCCAGGGCGGCGGCGTCCTCAGGGGAGTCGAACAGGTGCGCGATGGCGGCCAGTTGTTGTTCGGCGTCGTCGGCGACCAGGAAGTGCTCCCCCGGGGTGCCCTCCACACCCTGGGTTGCGCTCGTCGTGCCGACCACGGGGAGTCCCATGGCCAAGGCTTCAAGCACCTTGTTTTGGATGCCGCGCGCGATGCGCAGGGGAGCAACCGAAATGGAACCCCGCGCCAGGTAGTCAGCCGTGTCGGGCACACGCCCGGTGACGGTGATGCCGGGGCGCTCGCCGAGGGCCAGCGCTGCTTCGACCGGGTGGGAGCCGACGATCGTGAAGCGCGCGTCCGGGTAGCGCTCGCGCAGGGGTGCGAAAACTTCATCGGCGAACCACAGGCAGCCATCCACGTTCGGCAGGTAGTCCATGACGCCGGTGAAGACCAGATGGCGCGCTTCGGCGCGCTCGGGCGCGGGGCGAAAACGCGTCAGATCTACGCCGTTGCGCAGCACCAGGCTGGGGGCGCCCGGGATGGTTTCTTGGAACAGGCGCTGCTCCAGCGGCGTGCAAAAGACGTTTTGGTCGAAGCTCGTGGCGACACGCGTCTCGAAGTTGCGCAGCAGGCGCGCTTCGCGGGCATAGATCCACGAAAGCGGCCAGGACTCCCGCTCCGCGTATTGGCGCCACTTGTCTGAGTCGAGCTCGGCCATGTGCATCACACGCGGCAGCCCGTGGTCGAGCAAAAACGCCGCCATGGAGGAGGAGTAGGCGTAGGCCAAGTCGGCCCACTCGATCGACTCGTCCACGGCCCGTTGGAGCGCGCGCGAGCCGTAGTGCACCAGGGTCAGGGGCCTGGATGTCGGCAGGCTGAGCAGGCTCAGGGCGTTTTGGGCCGCGCGTTTTCGCACCGGCAGCGCCTGGGTTTGGATGCCCCGCCGGGAGAGCTCCGCGGCCGCCTCCAGATCCCCCTCCTCGTGGGCGAAGGCGATCACGCGCACCTCGTGCCTGCGGGCCAAGCGCTCCACGATGCGCCAAGTGGTGATCTTGTCGCCGCGATCGGGGGGGAAGGGCACCCGCTGGGAGAGGAAAAGGATCCGCACGGGCGGTGAGGGTACCCGCAGGGTCTTTCCGGACGGTCGCGCTACCGGCCAGTTCGGTTAGGCTCGTGTCCCGGGAGCGCTCGCACTTCGTGATCCGGTCCGCCTTCTTCCGACGATCCTTGGCCGTCCTGGCCGGTCTGCTGCTGGCCCTCGTGCTGATCGAGGGGGCCCTGCGCATGGCCGGGCCGCTCTGGTTGTCGCCGCGGGACGTGGCTTCGGTGGGTGGCGCGCCGGGTGAAGGCCGCCCGATCCTCTGCCTGGGGGACTCGAACGTCTACGGCCTCTTCGTGGACCCCGCCGAGTCCTACCCGGCCCGGCTCCAGGCGCGGCTCGACGCCCGCGAACCCGGTCGGCATCGGGTGATCAACGCCGGTGTGCCGGGCATCGACTCCCGCGGCGCGGCCCTGAGGCTCGAAGCGCTGCTGGCGGCGGAGCGGCCCAGGTTGGTCCTGCTCACGGTCGGCACCAACGATCAGTGGGCCTGGGTCGGCGAGCCAGGTGTGGCCTCACCCCCCTGGTACGAAGGCCTGCGCCTGGTGCGCCTGGCGCGGATCGTCGGGTCCCGCTCGCGCCTGGGGGTGGGCGAGGAGGAGCGCCGGGACGCCTTGGATGGGGCAGCTCCCCTGCGCGGCCGGGGCGAGCGCATCGAGCTCGACCAGCGCCAGGCGGCGATCCGAACCAACGTGGAGCGCATGGCCCGGCAACTGGGGGAGCGCGAAATCCCGCTGCTCCTGGTCGGTTATGCGGCGGATGCCACCAGTTATGCCGTGGCCAACCGCACCCTGGCGGAAGTCGCCGCGGATCTGGGTTTGGCCTTCATCGAGACGGCTCCGGAGGCCGCGGCCCTGGCCCGCGAGCACGGCTTCGACGCGGTGTTTTTCCCCGACCTTCACCCCAGGGCGCCGGGCTACGCGGTGATCGCTCGGCGGGTACACCGGGCCCTCGCCGAGCTCGGGCATGTTGCTGCCGTGGGTGAAGCGCTCTTCGAGGAACCGGATCCGATCGCTTCGATCGCGCCACGCGATCAGATCGCGATCGAGCTGCGCGGCCGGGTGACCGCCGAACCAGGCAGTCCCGACGAGTGGCACCTGTCCCTGAGCGGCGGACCGCCCGAGGGCCGGGCGCGGGTGGCGCTTTTTGGGCTGCGCGACACGCCGCGGGGCGCCGAACCGATCGCCTTGAACACGGACCCGCTGTATCGCTTCCACAGCGAAAGCGGCGGAGCGCAAACGCGTTTCGACGCCGAAGGCAGAGCCCTGGTGCCGCTGCGAGCCCTGCGGACCTTTGCCCCGCCCGAGGAGTGGATCGGCCGCTACGTCTCGGTCTGGGTGCTGCCCATGGCTGACGAAGCCGGCCGGCCCCTGCCCATGCCGGCTCCGCGCGAGCTCAAGGTCGAAGGCTGAGCGACCCCGGGCGGATCAGCGGGGTTTGGGCTTCTTCGCCGCGGTGCGCGCGGCCGGCTTGCGGGTGCCGGCGCCGACGCCGGACGAGGCGGTTTTTTTCGCGGGCGGAGCCTGGGGAATCAACTCGTCCGGGGCCGTTTTCTCGGAAGGCTTTTGGATGCGCGCCAAGGCGCGCGAGAGGACCGCGGCCAGCTCGGGGGAACCTTGGCCGTTGGCGCTGGCCCGGGCCACGTCGGCGATGGAAAACACGCCGAGCAGCCCGCCGGCCCGGTCGACCACCGGCACGCGCCGCACGCGGAACTCCGCCATGCGCGCCAAGGCCGATTCCACCGGTTCGTCCGCATCCGCCGTCACCAAGCCGCGGGACATGCAGTGGTGCACCCGCAGGTCGGCCAATCCCCGGCCGCGGGTGTAGGCGGCCATGCACACATCGCGGTCCGTGAGCATGGCGATCACGCGTCCGCCGTCGACGACGGGCAGGGAGCCCACGTCGCCGTCCCAAAGCTCGCGGGCGGCCTGTTCGAGGCTCTCGTGGGGGTGGCAGATGCGTGCCTCGGGGGACATCAGGTCGCGGACGTTCATGGCGTGCGGTGGTGGGAGGTTGGCGGCGAACAAGGCCATCGCGGAGAGACGGCCGGATCGCCTCGAATGGCAAGAATCGGTGCCGCCGGCGGTCGATTCCGCGGGCAAGCTTCCGCTCGAACGTCCTCGAAAATACACGAAGGCGGCGAGTCGTCCAGATCAAGCGAACGCGATCTTTCGGGTGATTTGGCAGCTTGCGTCGCCTGCGGATTCCCCCGATTGCGGCGGCGTCGCAGATCGCGTCTCCACCTATGGGAATGGGCCAGGTTGTGCTCCCAATGGCGGGAAGGGAGAGAGCGGCTAAAATCCCGGAGCCGTGGTCGAATTCCAGGACTACTACCAGGTGCTCGGTGTGGCCCGCGACGCCTCGGAAGAGGATCTGCGCAAGGCCTATCGCAAGTTGGCTCTCCAGTGGCATCCCGACCGCCACCCGGAGGCGGAGCGCCCTGCCGCCGAAGAGCGCTTCAAGCGCATCGGCGAAGCCTATGCGGTGCTTTCCGATCCGGAGAAGCGCGCCAAGTACGACCGCTTCGGCAAGGACTGGGAGCACGGTCAGGAGTTCACGCCTCCGCCCAAGGGCAGGCCCATGTCCGCCGAGGATTTCCGGTCGGCCTTCGGCGGCCAGGGCGGCTTTTCGGATTTTTTCGCCCACGTCTTCGGGGAAGACCTGGAGCGGGACATGGGCGCGGGCGGTCGGCGCCACGCGCGTTTCGAGCGACGCGGCGCGGACGTGCGCGCCGAACTCGAACTCCCGATCGGGGACGCCCTCGCGGGAGGCCGGCGCAGTTTCCAGGTGCCGACCACGACCCCCTGCATGCACTGCGGCGGCGTCGGTTTCCGGGGGCAGGTCGTGTGCCCCGTCTGCCTGGGCGTGGGCAAGGTGCGCGGAGAGCGCACGGTGGATTTGCGGCTGCCCGACGAGCCGCGGGACGGACTGGTGCTGCGCCTCGGTGGCCTCGGGCAACCGGGCGGTGAAGGGGGCGAGAACGGTGACCTGCTTTTGACCCTGAGGCTCGCGGACGACCGCCGCTGGCGGCGGCGGGGCGCGGACCTGGAGACCGACTTGGAAGTCACCCCCAGGGATGCCTGGTTCGGCACCTCGGTCGAGCTCGCCACCGGCCGCGGCAAGGCCGTGGTGCGTGTGCCGGCGCGTACACCCGCCGGCCGTGTGCTGCGCCTCGGCGGCCAGGGCCTCGACGACGGCCGCGGCGGACGGGGCGATGTGCTCGCGGTGGTGCGCCTGGTGCTGCCGGCCCGGTTGACGCCCGAGCAGGAAACGTGGCTGGCGAAGCTGCGCGACGCGGGCGCGCCCAGAGAAACCGCCGGAGGTGGCAGTTGAACGAAGCCGTGTTCGACGGGCGCCGCTACCTGCGCGTCGAGTTGGTGGCCACCTGGTACGAGGTGGAGGTCGCCTGGATCGAGGAGGCCTGCTCCTGGGGGGTGCTCGCGCGCGCCCTCCGGCGCGAGCGGGAGCTTTGGATCGCGGGGGACGAACTCGATCGTTTGGCCCAGGCCGTGGCGCTCCACCGCCACCACGCCATGGAGCTGGCCGCGATCGCGGCATGGCTCGGTCAGCCCGCCCCGTAGTCCCGTTCCCACTCCAGCGCGCCGTCGGCGCCGAAGCGGCGCCAGGTGCCGACGCGCCGGCCGCGCTCGTAGCGGCCTTCGATCATGGGCGCCCCGTCCAACCAGCGGCGCACGAAGGGGCCGTGCAGGCGGTCGTTTTCGTAGTGGCGCTCGAAGAGCAGCACCTGGGGCCGGCGCACTTCCACATCGGGGGCCGAATAGGTGGTCCAGCGCCCGCTGCGTTGCCCGCGCCGGTAGAAGGCTTCCGAAGCCAAGGCGCGGTCCGGGTGCCAGGTCAGCCAAGCGCCGTCGGGCACGTCGCCCACGAAGCCGCGCGCCGAAAGTCCCAGGCCGCTGGGGTAGTGGCTGGTCAGCACCCGGCGGGATCCGCCCGCCGCGAGCCAGGCCAAAACGGTCACGAGCACCGCCGCGGCAAAGAAGCCGAGCAGGAAACGGGGCTTCACCGCGTGTCCTCCAAGCCGATCAGCCTGGGAAGCAGCTCGCCGAGTTCGAGCGTGCCCGCGGCCCCTTCGCCGGCGGCCCCATCGAGGGTGGGCCCATCGAGGGTGGGCCCATCGAGGGTGGGACCGTGCAGCCAAAGGGTGCCCGCGCCCTGGGGGCCGTCGGGCACGAACCAAATCGCCAGCAGGCTTTCCGGTTCCGCGCCCAGGGAGGCAGCCAGACGCACCAGCGCCCCGTGGGTCAGGTCGGCCGCGGACGCCGGCGACAGGCCGCCCAGCTCCAAGTGCAGCCACAACAAGAGGCCGTGTTCGCGCCGCCGCCCGATCCGCTCGTCCACACGGGAGGCCGCGCGCGCCAGGCCTTCTTCCAGGGGCGCGCCGGGCCGCAGGGCTTCCAGCAGTTCCAGGTCGAAGGCGTGCACGACCCCCGCCAAAAGGCCGCTTTCCTCGCCCAACTCCCGGTCGGTCACCACCGCGGCGGTTTCGAAACCCCGCGGGTGGGCCAACTCGAACAGAGTCCTCGGCCGCACGTCGAAGTCGGAGCCCGGCGGCGGACCGGGCCGGCCGAGCAGCAGCGCCGCGATGCGCTCTTGGGGCGTCGCCCCGCCCGGGCCGGCGGGCTCGATTTGGGTGAAGGCCGCCGCGAGCTCGGCGAAGCGCGCTTCCTCCAGGGCCTCGGGCGCGAGCCCGGCGACGGTCACGATCACCGCGTGGGGCCGCACGCCCTTGGGCGCGCAGCCGGCGGTCAGCGTCAGCAGCAGGGCCGCGAGCCCGGCCAGGCTCGCCCACCGCCCGTCGTGTCGCAGGGGACTCACGGGCGGCAGGGTAGCGCGGCGGACGGGCGAGTGGGCCCGGAGCCTCGGATCAGGCGCTGGCGCGGGCCAGGTGGCGCTTCTCGAAGCTGTCCACCGCGACGGCCTCGCCGCGCAGGTGGGCCGCCTGCTTGAGGATCTCCAGGTCCTGGGCGGTGAGCACCCCCGCGTCGAAGGCGCGCTGGGGCAGGGTCGCCGCCGGCCGGCGCTCGATCCGCTTGTCCTGCACCGCCGCGCGCAGCTTGCGCTGCACACCGAGGGCCTCCACCGCCGCCCGGTGGGCCTCCTCAAGGAGGCCCAGTCCGAGCTCGTCGGGGGGCGGCACGAACACGTCCGCCGTGTGCGCCTCGCGCGCTTCGCCTCCGTCGAGCAAGGCCTTGGCCAGCTCGCCCTCCAGATGGTCGGACGGGCCCCGGTGGCGCAGCCCCAGGGGGAACACCAGCGGACGCAGCAGCCAGGCCACCGGCCGCAGGGGCAGGTTGCGCAGGAAGCCGTCCAGGGCGTTTTGGATCTCGCGGCAGGCGTATTCCATGGACCAGCGGAAGAACACCCGGTCGCGGGCGGGCTGCCCGTCGTCCACGAAGCGTTTGAGGGCCGCCGAGGCCAGGTACTGCCAAGCGAGGGCGTCCGCCAGGCGCGCGGTCAGGCGCTCCTTGAACTTCAAGCTGCCGCCCAGGGTGCCCATGGCCACGTCCGCCAGGAAAGCGAAGGTGGCCGAGAGGCGCGAGAGTTTCTTCGCGTAGCGGCCCGCGTCGCCGCCCAGGCTGTTGGTCGCAAGGAGGCCGCCGCTCGCGCCCAGCACGAAGGCCCGCGCGGCGTTTTGGAAGACAAAACCCACGTGCCCGAAGAAGGCGCGGTCGAACAGGGCCAAGTCCTTGGTCTCCACCGCGCGCACCTCGTCCTTGGCGAAGGGGTGGCAGCGCAGCGCACCCTGACCGAAGACGATCATCGAGCGCGTCAGGATGTTGGCGCCCTCGACGGTGATGCCGATCGGCACCGCCGCGTAGGCACCGGCCAAAATGTTGCGGGGCCCGCGGCAGATGCCCGCGCCGCCGACCACGTCCATGGCGTCGTTGACGACCGTGCGCATGCCTTCGGTCAAGTAGCACTTGACGATCGCCGTGACCACCGAGGGCTGCTCGCCCGCATCGATCGAAGCGGCGGTCAAGCGCCGCGCGGCGTCCATGGTGTAGTTGAGCCCGCCGATGCGCGCGATGCGCTCCTGCACACCTTCAAAGCGCCCGATCGGCAGGCCGAACTGCTCGCGCACCGTGGCGTAGGCGCCGACCGTGCGCACCGCCACCTGGGAAGCCCCGACGGCCATGGCGGGCAGGGAAA
>JBJHAV010000145.1:0-9812 GCA_050480685.1 Planctomycetaceae bacterium
CGCGCTGTTTCGTTCGCCGGGTCGCGCGCGGGCCCGGAGTGTGCACCGCGGGCGCCGGGAGCATGTCCGCTCCCGGCGCCCGCGTGTGCATCGAAGGCCCCGCGGAGTTCCGCTTCCCCCCAATCGAGCCCCACCCTCCGCCCCCGTGACCGCCGTGTCCCTTGCGAGTGCGAGCCTGCTCGAGGCCGGAGCGCGCCACGGCGCCGAAGGGGCCTACGCCTTTGGGGTCGCCGCGGCCCTCGGAGCCGCCGCCCTGTGGGCCTTCGGCAGCCACCTCTTCCAGCGCGCCCTGGTGCCCGTGCCCGGCCGCGCGCGTTTGACTCCGGCCGCCGCCAACCTCTTCAAGAACGCCAGCGCCGGCGCGCTCTTCGCCGTCGCCTGGCACTTCCTCGGCCAGCCGGTGCCCGACCTGGACTCCTGGCTGCGTCTGATGTTGAGCGGCTTCTTGGGCTTCGCCCTGGGCGACGCCATGTATTTCGCCGCCTTCCCGCGCTGCGGCGTGCAGTTGGCCGCCCTGTGCGCCAACCTGATCCCGCCGCTCGCGGCGCTGCTCGATTGGGCGCTCTACGGCCAAGCCCTGGGCGGCACGGCGCTCGCTTGCATGGCCGTCACCATCGGCGGCATCGCCCTGGTGGTCTCCGAACGCCCGCGCACGCGCCACGACCGGCCCGCGCCGGATCCCAAGGTGCGCATGGCCGGCATCGCCCTCGCCGCGGGGGCTGCCGCCTGTCAATCGGTCGCGATCGTCACCGGCCGAGTCGGATTCGCCGGCGCGGAAATCGTGCCGGGAACCGTCGCCAGGCTCTCGGGCGGCGTGCTCGGCGCGCTCCTGCTCGCGGTACTGCTCGGACTCTGGCAGCGCGCCCGGGCCGCGCGCGGCGCCGCGGCCGAACGTATCGATGGTCCCGTGCGCGGACCGGCGGGGGAGCTGCGCCTCCTGGCGCGGCCGTTCCTGATCGGATCCCTAGCGGTTTTGCTCGTGCCCGCCTGCCTGGTGGGCGCGTGGCTCAACTTGCCCCTGCACTCCACGGGCATCGCCCATCTGCCCTCGGGTGTTTCGGCGATCCTCTTCGCCACCGTGCCGCTCTTCGCCCTGCCGATCGGCCTAGCCCTAGGCGAGCGCTACGGCCTGCGCACCGCCCTCGGCACCGCGATCGCCTTCGCGGGAGTCGTCGGCGTGATTCGCTTCACCTGATGCCGGCTCGCCAGCGCGCTAGAGGGCCGTTCGCAGGCCGTTGCTGGCGTAGATCAGGTTGGCTGCGCTCGGGTCGACGCCGATGACCTGGAAGAACAGATTGGCGCCGCCGGAGGGCCAGGGGATTTCCAGATCCCAGCCGCCTTGGGGGTCAATGGCGATGGGCACGAGCAGATCGAGGGCCGGGTGCAGGGTGAAGCCGTAGTCGGGCAGCGGCAAGTTCCAAGCGCTGGCCCCGACGACCAACCAGGCCACACCACCGGGCTTGCCGCCACGCACGGCGAAGCGGGTTTCCGAGCCGGGTGTCAGGGCCCCGGTGGCGGCGAGATCGGGGACAAACGCCGCCTGTTTGGAAGCCGTGTCCACGCGCCGCCAGGGCATGAGCGGCAGATCGAACGCGGCCAGGGCCATGGACGTGGTCCCAGGATAGGCCGATTGGTAAGCGCCGGGGGTGACGGGTAGGTCCCAGGACGTGGTCAGGAAGAGAGTGTGAGGACGGCCATTGCGATCGAGAGCGAGGGACGCGGTGTTGTCCGTTCCCGTGCCCCCGAGAAAGGTCGAGTAGACGAGCGCACGCCCCAGCGCATCAAACTTGGTTAGGACCACATCGCCGCTTGGGAAGGCACCGATGTAGCTCGGGAAGAGTGCATCCGGAGTCGTCGGCCAGCCCGGTTGATTCTGCGAACCGGAGGCAATCAGGTTGCCGCTGGGGTCAACGGCGGCCTTGGAGAGGTACCCGCCACCTCCTCCAGCGCCGCCGATATAGGTGGACCAAGCCAGTCCGCTGCCGTTGGGCAGCAGCTTGGTGGCAAAACCATTGCCCGAAGGGAACTTGGTCGTGGCGAAGGCCCCGGGTGTCGTCGGAAAGTCATCGGAGATCGTCTGGCCGACCACAAGAACGGCGCCCGTGCGATCAACGGCGATGTCCCAGGGCGTGTCGGCCTTGTTGCCGGTCAAGTAGGTGCACCACAGCACCTGGCTACCCAGGGGATCGAACTTCGCGACCACGCCATCGCTGAGTCCCGCGGGTTCGGTCTGGAAGGCGCCCGGTGTGACCGGGACCGGCCCGGTGGTGGGCAGGGTCTCGCCGGCCATGTAGACGTTGGACTGCGCATCGACCGCCAGCCCGAGGATGCGGCCGATCGGAAACCAGGTGGCGAAAAGCAATTCAGTCCCATCGGCCGAGATGCGCGCGATCATCTTGTCCTGGGGGTCCTTGACGGTGTCGAAGGCGCCGGGGGTGGCGGGGAAGTCGGTGGAGGTCGAGCGGATGCCGAGCACGACGTCTCCATTGGGTGCGAGGGCCATGGCCTGGGTTTCCTCTTGGCCGTCGCCGCCGAGGAAGGTGGATGAAATGAGGGTGTCTCCCGCCGGGGCTAGCCTGCTGACAAAGGCGCATGTGAGTCCCGTATGTTCGATCTTGAACGCGCCTTGGTTAACGGGGAAGTCGACGGCCCACGTGGTGCCAGCAACCACGACGCTGCCGTCAGAGTCGACGGCGATGCCTGTGACGAACGTCGTGTCGGAGCCCCCCAGGAAAGTCGCCCACTCGAGAGTGGAACCGTGTTGGGAGAGCTTGCCGACCCAAACCGGGATACCGGCGGGCGCATCGGGGAAGGCGCTGCCCGGGGTCGTGGGCATCAGGAACGCGGTCCGGCCGACGACGTAGACGTTGCCCGCAGTGTCCAGGGCCAGATCCACCGGCAGCTCCGGCTGAGAGGTGCCCAGGTAGGTGGCGAACAGGAGCGTGGGATCGATTACCAGGGACAGGGAGGGGTCCCAGTCGGGGGCCGAAAAGGCGAAGTGGCCGGGACGCTGCTCGCAGAGCCGGAAAATGACTTCGAGTGCTTCACGCTCCCCAGTCTCGGGGTCCTCTTGCCAGCAAGCGCCGATGCGTTGACGGATGCTGCGATCCGCGATGCCGAGATCCATGGCCTCGCCCTCTTCCGCCAGCACCAGGGAGTTCGCGCCTTCCACCCCGATCCAAAGATCCTCCAGATCCGCCCCCGGGGCGAGAATCAGGTCGTAGGCAAAACTCGAACCATCCGGTCGCACGAGCAGGTCGACACCGGCGGCGACCTCGCGGTACCGCACCCGCCCGTACCCCGCCGCACCCGAGCCGGAGTTCGCGCCCAGGAAGTAGTGGAAACGCGCCCCCTCGGGCTCGAGCCCTTCGAGGGCCGACGCCGTGCCGGGCAGGCGCAGGGTCAGCGCGTTCGCTTGGTCGGCGAACACCAGCGCATCGGCCGTAAGCGTAAGCCCCACCGCCTCACCGCGCGCGTGGAAACGCACCCCCTCGTCCCACTGCCCGCGGTTCTCGATGAACGCCCCAAGCGCCCGCTCGACCTGCGGCCGCTCCTCCTCCCGCAGCTCGAGAGGCAGGGCCTGGATCGCAGCGAGAATACCCCAGCGCGCCAACACGGCGCTCGCAGTGAAAAAGTCCATGGGTTGGGTCCGGCATGGGTGAAAGACCGGGGCCTCGCGCCCAGATCTTTCTGAAACATACTTGATCTTTGCGCAGGGGGGGGGGGTAGGTTCCCGGAAGAATGTCCGTAAGGGACGTGTCTGTTGCTCGCACGTTGCGATCGGCAACACCTCCACAACGCCTGCCCGGGAGACTCCCATGCACTTGCCCGTCCGCTCTTCCACCAACCTGGCCGCGGTCCTCGCCGCCGGCCTGGTCCTGGCCCAGGGCCTTCCCGCAGAGGGCCAGACCGGTCCCCGCTGGCGCTACCTGCACGGTGGTGAAAACTATGGCATCGCGTTCGTCAGCTCGACCCAGGGGATCATCACCCGTGATGGGGGGGGCGCGTTGTACTCCGACGACGGAGGTGCAACTTGGACCGCGAGCGACATCACTGACAGCGTGCGCGGGCAGCTGCGCAACCTCCACGTGTTGGATGCGTCCAACGTTTGGACCGTCGGTGCGGGCGGGGTTGTCTTGAAGACCGGCGACCGTGGACAGGTATGGTCCCTGCTCAACCAGGGCGACTTGATCCTCAACAAGCTCGATCCGCCCCGCGTTGCGAACCTCTACGACATCTGGATGTTCGACGAGTTCATCGGTTTCGCCTGCGGCGAGCGGGGTGCGCTCTCTAAGACTACCAATGGCGGCGCGACCTGGACGGACGTGCCCTTGCCCACCTCCTTCTTCGATCCGGACGAGGCGGCAGCACCGGATCCGGACTGGAAGATTGCCAACCCTGGAGATCTCTATCGGATCCACTTCTTCAATGCGGACGACGGGATCATCACCGCTGACCACGGGCGGGTGCTGACGACCAACGACGGCGGGCAGAGCTGGGGCAGCGGGGGATTCCATTACTGCTCCCACGATCCGGCCGGGGACTTGGAGCTGTGGAGCGCCGCGTTCGATGGTCAACACGGTTGGATCGTCGGCGGAAACGGACACAACAACGGGCACAGCTTCTACACTTCCAATGGCGGCCAGGGCTGGAGCTACGTGCCCTGGGTCGTGCCGAAGGACACTCCCGCTTTTGACGGGTTTATGTTTGACGACCCCTTTGAGCCGCTCTTCGGTGAACCGAAGGGATGGCCCACATTCTATGGAGTGGCTGCTGTGGGCAACGGCACGGCTGTCGCCGTGAGTTATGCCTCTAACGTTTACGAGTTTAGCCCGGACAGTTCGGGCATCCCGGGCGTGCATCGCTGCTCGTCTGGAAATCCATTGAACACCACGGGCGATCCCACCTGGCTACAAAGGGCTCCCGACTCCTACACGGGGAGTGGTATGAGCCCGGGGAGGCCGCCCCTGCGGTCGGTGACGGCGCTCGACAGCTCGCAACTCTGGCTTTGCGGCACATTCGGGGTGATCCAACGCACGGAAACCGGCCCCGCGAACTGGACGGATGTAGGCACCACGCACCGATTCCGGCACGCGCACTTTGCCTTCGCTGACGAGGATGTCGGCGTGATCGCCGGCCAGGGGTACAAGATCGTGCGCACGGAGGACGGAGGTCTCACCTGGGCTCTGGTCCACATTGGCGGAGCCAACGACAACACCTACGCGATGCGCCGAGTCGTCCTATCGCGCAAGTCGAACAGCAGCCTAGGGCTGGCCCACGGAGACAACGGTGTCCTTAGGCTCACGCAAGACCAGGGCGAGACCTGGACGGCCCAAACACCGCCGGCCAGCCCGCTCATTGGCATGGCCATGGCCGGCGAGACGGACATTGTCTACGCAAGTGGCGCCACTGGAACGGTTTGGCGTAGCGACTTGGGTTCGTTGGGCAGCGGCGGAACGGTGGTATGGCAGTCTCGGGACCTGCCGAGCAGCGATGCCGTCACCGACTTTGCCTTCGTGGATGACTCCGTTGGATATGCCGCAACTGAGGGGATGACGTTGTGGCATACCACCGACGGGGGTGTCCAGTGGAGTGAAATCTCCATCGTCAGCCCTCCTGGAACGCAAAATATCAAAGCCATTGCCACCTACGGGGATGGAAGCAAAGCTGTCGCGGTGGGAACTGGCGCACTCGTGCTGGTCCGAAACTCAGCGCGGTTCGAGGTCGTCGATTTGAGCGCATTGGCCGGCGTTTCGATCCTTAACGATGTCGCCATCCAGCAATCCGGAAGCAACCTGCGCATCGTGATTGCGGGTAACAACGGATTGATCCTGAATTTCGAAGGCACCAGTCTGGCGAGCGCGCTCGATCCTCTCAACTGGACGGCGCCCAAGAGTCAGTCGTCGGATCCCATGCTCGCGCTGAGCTTCGTGGGCATCGACCGCGGGTATTCGCTCGGGCCCGCCTCCACCCTGGTGGAGTTCCGCTGACGGTCGTGTGCCCGGAGGGGGGAGCGAGCTGGTCTCCCCTCCGGTGCCTCGGAACCCGACTCGCGGGGGGCCCGCATTGATTGGTTGATGCGTAGTGCTTGCCGGTTGGTGCGGGCCGGCTCTTGGGGGCGGGGGTGGCGAGAGGGGGGGCTGGAGAGTTGGGGGGGGGGGCGGGGCGGGTGGGGTTACGCGGCGGGGGTGCGGCGGCGGGGGAGGCAGATGGTGAGGGCGCAGGGCACGAGGAGGGCGAGCCAGAGGGGGTGGGCGAGCCAGGTGGTGGCTTCGCGTTCCGTGAGGAGTTGGCTGGCGTTGTAGGCGGTGTGAGCGAGTACGGCCAGTAGGAGGCCGCCTCGGCGCAGGGCTAGGGCGCCGAACAGGAGGCCGAGCAGGAAGGTCACGCCGAAGCGGTAGAGGGAGGCGTGCACCAGGGCGAAGAGCAGTGCTTGCCAGAGCACGGCTCGTGTGCGTGTGCCGGCGGCGAGCAGGCCCGTGAGCAGTGCGCCCCTAAAGAACAGCTCTTCGGTCACGCCGGGACTGACGGCGAAGAGCAGCACCAGGGTGGTGGCATCCATGGCCGCGATGCGCTCGCCGAGGGCGCCCGCGTCCATTCCCGCGGGCAGGGGCAACACACGCTCTTGCAGTTCAAAAAAGCGCCGCCCCAGTTGGGCCAGGCCGGGCCCGGCGAGGAGGGCCGCGGCGGCGGCCGGCGCGAAGGGCAGGGCCCATTGGCGGGTGCCCTTTCTGTCCGCGGCGGCGAGGCCGAGTTCGGCGAGCAGCCCCGTGCCGCGCGCCTTGTTTTGCAGGTAGGCGAGCAGGAGCGCGGAGCCGAGCACCAAGCCCCACAGGGTGGCGAGCAGCCCGGGCACCAGGGAGAGCGATTGCAGCCAACCCCCGAGCACGTAGACGGCGAGCACCACCACCAGGCCGAAGGTCAAGGCGCGGCGCGCCAGGGCCTGGTCGCGGCTCGCGTCGGGTCCGCCGGTTCCTTCGGCGAGGGACGCACCCGCGAAGAGGCGCTCGCCGTCGAGGGTCGTCGCCAGGCGCGAGAGGGCCAACACCGCGTAGAGCAGTGAAGCCGCCACCGCGACCAGAGCCGGGCCTGTGGCCAGGGAGCCGGTCAGGGCGTCGCGCAGGGCCAGGCTCGGACCGGCCAGGGGCACCAGGGCGACGAGTGTGTCGAGGCGCACGTCCGGCGCCAGGGCCGGCGCGGTGCCCGCCGCCGCCAAGAGCGTCAGGGGCAGCAGGTAGTGCTGGCCTTCGCGAAAACTGCGCGCCCGCGCCGAGAGCAGGGACAGCACCGCGGCGAGCAGCACCACGGTGGGCAAGAAAACCGCGCTCGCCAGCAGGATGCGTCCGAGTTCCACCCCGGCGGCTTCCACGGGCAGACCGTCACCCCCCGGCAGGGCGAGCAGCCCGAGTTCGCTGGTCAAAGCCAAGCTGGCGGCGTTGCCGCACCAGGCGGCCAGGGACGTGGCGAGCACCACGAAAAACTTGCCCCAGGCCAGGGCCCAGGTCGGCACCGGCTGGGAAAGCAGCGTTTCGAGGGTGCCCTGCTCGCGTTCGCCGGCAAAGGCATCGAGCGCCGCGAAGGCTCCCCCGGAGAGCAGCACGAGCACGGCGATCAGCGGCAGGAATCGCCCCAGGGCGAGGCCGGCCGCGTCCTCGCGCCGCACCAGGTCCACCGGTTCGAAGGCCAAGTCGACCGCCGGGTCCGCGCCCAACTCGGCCACGAGTCGTTCGCTGAGCAGCACTTCGCCCAAGGATTCGATGCCCGGCAGAATGTGGCCGGCGGCCGCGATCCCGTCCTCGCTGGAGCCTTCGAAGAGGAACACGAGTCGCGCCGGTCCGCCGTCGGCCGCGGCGCCCGGCGGCGGCCGCGCCAGGAGCAGCGCCGCGCGGTCCGCGGCGAGTTGGGATCGCGCCCACGCGCCCAAGGCCTCGCCGGCCTGGGCCCGCCGGGCCCCCTGGGCGGCAGGCTCCGCGGCAAAGAGGACCTCGGCTTCGGCGGCCAGTTCCGCGCTTTCGATGCTCAGCGCCGGCGCGCGCCGCGCGAGCAGTTCCGCCACGCGCGCAGCCAAGTCGTCCGGCAACGCGGTCAGGTCGGCGGCCACGGTCACGCGCCGTTCCGCCATCTGGCGCTCGCCGACTTCGCCCAATTGGCGCGAGCCCCAAAACAGCAGCGGGTACGCGAGCACCGGCAGCGCCACGGCGAACAGAATCGCCTTTTGATCGCGCAGCAGGCGCCGGAGTTCGCAGCGCGCCACGATCCACGTCGCGCGCCAACCGGAAAGGGCGGAGACGGCGGGTTTCACCGCGCGCTGCTCCCTTCGGCCGGGATCCCTTCGCCCGCGCGCGCCACGTAGGCGCGGAAAACGCCGTCGAGCCAACGTTCGCCGGTGGCGTCGCGCAGCTCGTCCAGGCTGCCGACGCCCAAAAGCCGGCCGCGGTACAGGATGCCGATGCGATCGCACAGGCGTTCGGCCTCGGACAGGATGTGGGTGCTGAGCAGCACGCAGCGGCGTTCGTCCCGGCGCGATTCGATGAACTCGATCATGTCGCTGGTGGCCAGGATGTCGAGGCCCGTGGTCGGTTCATCGAGGATCAGCACCGCCGGGTCGTGCAGCACGGCGCGGGCGATCGAAGTGCGCTGCTTCTGGCCGCTGGAGAGGTGTTCGCAGCGCCGGCCGGCGAAGGATTCCATGCGGAAAGCAGCGACCAGCTCCTCGACCCGCGCTTCCAGCGCGCGGCCTTCGAGTCCGTGCAGGCGCCCGAAGTAGCGCAGGGTCTCGATCGGCGTCAGGCGCGGATAGAGCCCGGTGGTGGCGGAGAGGAAGCCGATGCGGCGGCGCACTTCGAGGGGCTGGGTCAGGGCGTCGATGCCGTCGACACGCGCCTGGCCCGAACTGGGCGCCAGCATCGTGGCCAGGATGCGCAGGGCCGTGGACTTGCCCGCGCCATTCGGCCCGAGCAGCCCGTAGATCTCGCCGTAGCGGCAGGACAGGTCGAGGCCGGCCAAGGCCTGCACGGGTTCGCCGCCGGGGCTGGCGTAGCGTTTGGTCAGGCCGCGGGTTTCGACCGCGAGTCCGGCGGCGGACGGCTCGGCAGGGGACACACTCATGGTTGGGTTTGGGGCGGGGCGCTGCGCCCGAGGGCGGACCAAAGGCGCGCCAGGGGACGGGGTGGCTGGTCGGAGAACTCGAGGTCCAAAAGGCGCAGTGCCAAAATCACGGCGGCCAGGGCGTAGACCGCGTGGGCGGCCAGCGCCACGGCCCAGGGTCCGTAGGCGAAACCCGCGAGTGTTTCCGCGCGTAGGGCCGCGCGCAGGGCCAAGGCGAGCCCGACCACCGGGGTCGCCGCCAAGCCCGTGCCGAGGCCGAGGCCGGGCAGCACCGAAGCGGCCGCGGGCAGCAGGAACACCATCTGCACACCGCCGAGCAGGGACTGGCCCTGTTTGAAGGTGCGTGTGAGCGACGCCAGGCCCAAGAGCGCGGCGGAGGTCAACACCACCAGCACCAGGGCCAGGGGCAGCGCCAAGAGCAGCGCCGGCGCGCCGATCGCCACGCGCAGGTCCTCGGCGCCGAGCATGGCGAAGAGGTGGTTGGCGGCCAGGGCCACACCAAAAAGGTTGAGCAGCGCGGCCAGGCTCGAAAGTGCGCACACGGCCGCGAGTTTTCCCAGTTGCACCGCGCGCCGCGGCACGGGCAAAAGCAGCGTCGTTTCGTGGCTGCGGCGCTCCCATTCGCCCGCCGTCAGATCCACGGCCGGATAAAAGGCGCCCATCAACGCCATCAGCACCAGCAGCATGGGCAGCAGCATCGAGAC
>JBJHAV010000146.1:0-9788 GCA_050480685.1 Planctomycetaceae bacterium
GGCGGCCGTGAACGGCCGGCTCAGGTCGAGGGCGACCACCGGTACCCCGAGGCGCTCGGCCAGGGCCTGACTGCCGTCGGTCGAACCCGAGTCCACGTACACCGGCAGCAGGTTCGCGGCCAGGAGCGAGGTCAGGCAGCGCTCCAGGCGTTCCCCTTCGTTGCGGCCGATCGCCACCGCGCCGATCGAGTCGGTGTCCGAGCGGCTGGTCTGCGGTCGGCTGCGGTCTTGGGGGCCCTCGGGGCCGGCGGGGGCGCGGATCATGCCGGGAACGGGCCGGGTGTCGGGCTCTGGAGCGGCTCGCGCCCGGCCGGCCGGTGTGCCGCGCGCGTGCCAGAGTCTAGCCTTCCAGGGCGACGAGCGACCCGCGCTCCCGGCACCCGCTCCCGAACGGGAGGGGAGCGGGAGCGACGGGCGGGAGCGAGGCGCGGACAGTCGATGGAAAGCCGGATGTGTTGGGAGCGGCAAAAACGGGAGCGAGGGCGGCGTGCGCCTTGCGATGCTCCGAACTGGCAGGCGGCCGGTGCGCCCCGTAGGGAGGGCGGACCGTGAACGCCCTCGTCCCCTTGGCACTGTTCGGCTTTCCCTTTGTCGCCGCGGCGCTTTTCCTCTCCGTGCCCCCGCGGCGCGCCCTGCTGCTGACCCTCTTCGGCGGCTGGCTTTTCCTGCCGGTCGCGAGTTACGAGTTCTCGGGTCTGCCGACCTACGGCAAGGAAACCGCCGTCGCCCTGGGGGCGCTGCTGGGGGTGGTCCTGCGCGATTCCGCCAGGCTGCTCTCCTTCCGGCCCGGCTGGGCGGATCTGGCCATGCTGGCCTGGTGCCTGTCGCCGATTCCCACGTCCCTGTTCAACGGTCTGGGCCTCTACGACGGGGTTTCGAACACGATCACGCGCCTTTGGCCCTGGGCTGTTCCCTATGTGCTCGGGCGCATCTACTTCCGGGATCGCCGTGCGCTGGTCGAGCTGCTCACCGCCTTCGCCGTGGGCGCGCTGGTCTACATGCCCTTCGTGCTCTGGGAGGTGCGCATGAGCCCCCAGTTGCACACCAAACTCTACGGCTTCTACCAGCACTCCGGCGGTTTCGCCCAGGCCATGCGCGGAGGGGGCTTTCGGCCACTGGTGTTCCAGCACCACGGGCTGATGCTGGGCCTCTTCATGGTGGTCGGTTGCCTGGCCGCCTTCGTGCTGTGGTTCTCGCGTGTGCGCCGTCGGGTCCAGCGCCTGCCCGCGATCGCGCTCTTCGGCCTGTTGTTCGTCACCTCGCTCCTGCTGCGTTCCATGGGCGCCATGGCGCTCGGTGTGGCCGGGGGTGCGGCGGTCTTTGCCACGCGCCGTTTTCGGACCGGCTTGCCGCTGCTGGCCCTGGCGCTGATTCCGTGGCTCTACTGCTCCGTGCGTGCGCCGGGGATTTGGACCGGGGAGAACCTGGTCCGCTTCATCCATGGCTTCCAGCCGGAACGGGCGGACTCCTTGGACTACCGCTTGGAAGCGGAGACCCTTCTGGCGGCCAAGGCCATGGAACAGCCGATTTTCGGCTGGGGCGGATACAACCGGGGCTTCCCGCCCTGGAGCCGCGGACCCGGCGGTGTGATCGTTCCGGACGGGCTCTGGATCATCGCCTTCAACATCAACGGAGCCTTCGGCCTGGGTTCGCTGCTGTTGGTCTTCTCCGTGCCCTGGTTCCTGCTTGCGCGGAGGGTGCGGCTCAAGCACTGGTTCACGCCCGAACACGCACCGGCGGGTTTCTTGGCGCTGACCCTTTCCCTGTTCGCCATCGACAGCCTGATGAATGCGATGGTCAGTCCGCTCTACCTGTTGGCGGCCGGCGCGCTGACCTCGGTCGCCACGGCTCCGCGCCGTCGCCGGCGCGCCAGGGAGCGCGGGAAGCACGGGGAGCGCAACGGGGCCGAGGCGCCCGCGCAGCACGGGCGCCGACTGGGTGCCCTTGGGCCGCGCTCCCGACGGCAGGGCTCGGTCGACCTGCGCCCCTGAGGATTCCCGGTTCACTCACCGGGGTTGTCGTTCAGTTCGCAATCGGGTCCGGCCGCCGGGCGGGAGCCCGCAGGGCGCTGCGCGGGCGCAGCAGGTTGCGGCGCACCAAATCGGAGAGCACCGCCTTCGGCCGCACCAGCGGCTGAGATCGCACGGGGTCCACCAGGCGCCCGATCAGGTGTCCGGTGATCCAGAGCAAATCGATTCCAAGGGCGCCCAGCACCCCGTAGTGCTTGGCGTAGTAGCGCTTGCGCGAGTCGAACCAGTAGCCGGGCAAACGGGCGGCGGCGGCCTCTGCGCCGGTCACACCGGTCGAGCGCCCCACGAAGTGCACCACGCGGCTCGCGGGCACGTACCAGCACTCCCACCCGGCATCGGCGGCGCGGCGAGTGAAGTCGAGTTCTTCGAAGTAGAGAAAGTAACCCTCGTCCATGGGCCCGATCTCGGCGAAGACCTCCCAGCGCACGAGCATCGCGGCGCCCGCCACCCAGCCCGTCGGCACCGGCGTTTCCGAAAAGGGCGCCAGGCTGGCCCAGGGTGCGAGCAGCCGCGTGAGCGGGCCGAACCGGGCCGCGTCGGTGAGTTCGCTCCAGGGGCCGAGCACGCGGAAGTGGCTCTCCTGGGGGCGACCGTCCTCGTACTCCAAGCGGCTGCCCGCGATGCCCACGCGCGGATGTTCGGCCATGAAGTCGAGCAGGGCGCCCAGGGCCCCCGGACGCAGCTCGGTGTCCGGATTCAAGAGCAGCACGAAGTCACCCGGCACCGGCTCGTGCACCTTTCGCCACAGCTCGACGGCGCGGTTGTTGCCGTAGGAGAACCCGCCGTTCTCCGCCAAGCGTTCGAAGCGCACACAAGTCCCCCAGTCGGTTTCGGCCAGGGCTGCTTCGATGCGTTCGGCCGAACCGTCGCCCGAGAGGTTGTCGACCACGATCGCCTGGGCAGCGGACCCGAGCGCGCGCAGCTCGGGCACCAGCGATGCCAAACAGCGCAGCACGTCGTCGGGGGTCCGGTAGTGGACGATCGAAACCAGGAGCGCCACGGCGCGGATCCTACCCGCCCTCCGGGTGGGAGCGATCCGCGCCGCGGGCTTCCCCGCAGCCGCCTCCGCGGCCATTCCCCGGGGCGATCACCACCAGGGGGCGTGGGTCGCCGCGAACTCGACCAGGGCGGCGTACTTCGGCGCCGCGTTCCAGTCGCCGCCGAGGGTTTCGAGCGCGCCCCAGGAACCCCACTTGGAGTAGGTCTCCACCGAGTTGAAGTGGAAGAAGAGGCCGCCGCCGGCGTTTTTCCAGCCCTCCAGGTAGGCCAGGTAGATGTCCCGCATGCGCGCATGCCGATTGGCGGCCAGGAACTTGGCCGTGATGGCGTCGTTGTTCTCGACGCCGCCATGGCCGCTGAGGTGCTGGCCGCCTTCGTAGGCCAGGAGCTGCAGGCCGCGGCTTTGGGTGTTTTGCGCGTTGTTCGCCACGTGGGCGAGCTGCGTCGGCAGGTTGGCTTCGCAGTAGTCCAGGATCTGATCCACGGTCATGGCTTGGACCTGGGCCTGCATGCCCGGATCGCCCAGGCTGCCCGCGAAGTACGGGGCGATCGCGTAGGCGTCGGACTTTTGGTGCGCGTTCTGCCAATCCATGATGACCAGGCCCGTCCAGGGATTGTGGGCGTGTCCGGCCAGGGTGCGCACCAAGCGGTGGGCTTGGTCGCCGAAGACGTTTGTCCACAGGTCGAAGACCTCGACCGAACGGCGCGAATAGAACCGCAAGGTGGATTCGAAGGCGGATCCCCCCAAGCCCAGTGCCTGGGCCTGTTGGGAGGCGTAGTGGAACTGGCTGAAGATGCCGTTCCAGACCTCATTCGAGTACTCGACGTAGACCTTGAGGTGCGGGTCGAGCTGGTCGCGCACCATCGTGGCGAATTGCACCACGTAGTCGTCGCTGGCCTGGTGAGGCATGCAGAACCAGGCGTCCTTCTGGGTCACGTTGCAGAGATCGATCATGTGCTCCAGCGCCGTGCCCCGCGGGGACATTTGGGTCGAATGCTGGGGCGTCGTGCGCTCGGACCAGTGCACCAGGGGCGAGTTGTTGGTCTCCTGCATGTCCATGAAGCGCAGGGCCTGATAGGGCTGCAGCATCTCCAGGAACGGCGGGTACCAGGGCTGGCTTTGGTAGGTGGCTTCGTGCCCGGGCATGATGAAGCGGATGTTGCGCACCGGATCGGCGGGATCGGTGCTCGTCAGCTTCATGTGGATGCCCGCCCCGGTCGGGTTGACCTGCACTTCGATGCGGCCCGGCTCGACCTTCGCGACCTGGGCGTCCAGGTGGAAGGTGAAGGTGCCCTTGCCGTCGAACAGCAGGGTGTAGAGCCCGCCGGGATAGTGGCCCTTGATGTCGCGGGCCATCAGCGTTCCGGCCGCTTGGCCGGGGGTCAGGCTTTGGACCCAGCCGAACTCGTCCTTGGCGATGGGGAGCCCGGTGTTCCATGTCCAGCCGTTGGCTTCCTGGGGGATCCAAGGCGCGGACATACGGAAGAGGTCGACCCACTTGATCTCCGCCGCCCAGTAGGCGACGTAGGCCAGGTTCGTGGCCATCGACGCGTTCGAACCCAGACCCAGTTGGACCGGGATTTGGGTGCTGCCCGGACCGCCGGAGAGGTTGGTGAGTTGCACGTTGCCCTGGTGGCCGCCCGGGCCCAGGGGCCCGGTTTCGCCGGCCAGCACGGTCAGGGAGAGTTGCGTCTGGCTGCCCGGGGGCAAGGTGCCCCCCGAGCTCGACAGCCCGATCCAGGGCTGGTTGGCGTTGGCGCTCCAGGAGAGCGGCGCGGTGCCGACGTTGCTGACCGTGTACTGGACGTAGGCCGGGGCGGCGCTGCCACCCGGGAAGCCGCTGAACTGGGCCGGGCCGGACGGACCGACCGCCAGTTGGGCCAGCGGCGCCGCGGCCAGGTCGAGGGCCACCTGCACGTTGCCGCCGCCGTTGCCCGCCTGGGGGGCGAAGCTCAGTTGGGCCAGGTGCAGACCGGGGGCCAGGGAGGCGACCTGCCCCGGCACCAGGGCCACGGAAACCTGGGTTTGGGCTCCGGGCGCCAGGCTGCCGCTGGAGGGGCTGGTCGAGACCCAGGGGGCGTTGGAACCGGCGCTCCAGGAAAGGACCTGACCGCCGTCGTTGCGCAGGGTCAAACCCTGGGGGCCGCCCGCGGATCCCTCCAGTTGGGCCTGGAAGGACAGGGGCCCGCCGGCGATCGCCAGCAGCCCGGGCAGGGCTTCGGCCGTCAGGATCGCGGGCAGGGGCAGGCTCTGGCCGCTCGTGGTGTTTTGAAAGACCAGGGACGCGGTGTGCTGCCCGGGGCCCAGCAGGGCGGCCTGGGCCGCTTCGACGCGCACGGTGACCGCCGCCTGGGTGCCCGGCGCCAGGGTGCCGGAGCTCGCCCCGTCGACGGCGAGCCACGGGCCCTGGGGCGTCAGGCTCCAACCGGCCGAAACCTCGCCGATGTTGCGGATCGTGAAGACCTTCTCCGCCGGCGCGAAGGGGCCGCCCACGGGGCCCGACGGCGTGAAGGCCGAGAGCGGATCGAGGGTCAGGAGCGGCACCTGGGAGGGGGCCCAATCGAGCCGCACCAGGCGCTGGGCGTCGCCGCCCGCACCGTCCGTGAAGGCCAGCAGGGCCTCGTGCACCCCGGCGGTCAGACCGGCCAAACCGTCGGGATCGAGGGAGACCAGCAGCGTGTCCTCGCCCCCCGCGTCCAGCAGGCCGGCGGTTTTGGAAAGCGCCACCCAGGACGCATCACAGGACGCGCTCCAGTCGAGGGCAGCCGTCCCGGGGTTTTGCAGGGTCAGCACGTAGGGGCCGCCGAACAGGATCGATCCGCCCTCGGCGCTGAACTCGATCTCGTCCTCGGGGCTGATCGAAAGCGGTGCCGACGCGCCGGAACCACCCCCAAACGGGTCTTCCAGGGCGGCTTCCAGGCCCGTGCCCGCGCTGCAGCCCACCAGCGCAAGCGCCAGCAGCGCTCCGCCGACCTTGCCTGCCCAATCCCAGGTTCCCCCGTCGCGCGCCGGGCTGAACGCCCGCCGGATGGTTTCCCTTCCCGATCCCATCGTGCCCACTCCCTGTACCCGACCGGGTCCCGCCACTCCAGTCGCCGCCGAAGCGTCTGGAGCCGCGTTGGCCCGCGCCGTTCCATCGGGACCCCTTCCGGATGGCCTCCGGAGCCCAAAGGTCGCCGTGGGCGGGCTATCGGGACCTCGCACGAGCGCTCTTGATGGACACCGGGAAAATCCGAGGGCCCGGCAGGCGGCGATCGCCGCGCACCGGGCCCCTTGGTGCTCTCTCACAGACTCCGCGGCAGCCGGGGACGGCCCGACGGGCTCGACTCGGCCGGAAACCGAGCGGCCATGGGCCAGCTCAGTAGGCGCCCTTGCCCCGGAAAACCGCGCCGAAGGTCTTGAGCAGCAGCGACACGTCGCGGCGCAGGGTGCGTTTTTCCGCGTAGCGCAGGTCCATGCGCATCCAATCCTTGAAGCTGACGTCACTGCGCCCGCTGACCTGCCAAATGCAGGTCAAACCTCCGGTCAGGTCCAGGCGACGGCGCTGCCAGGGCTCGTACCCGGGCAGCTCGTTCATGGTCGGGGGGCGAGGGCCCACCAGGCTCATGTCGCCCTTCACCACGTTCCAGAGCTGCGGCAGCTCGTCGAGGCTGTACCGGCGCAGGAAGCCGCCCACGCGGGTGATGCGCGGGTCGTTCTTGATCTTGAAGATCGGGCCGTCCTTCTCGTTGAGCGCTTCGAGCTGTGCCCGGCGCGCTTCGGCGTCCGGGTACATCGAGCGGAACTTGTAGAAGTTGAAGGGGCGCCCGCCCACACCTGCCCGGCGCTGGCGGAAAATCACCGGACCGCGGGAGTCCAGCTTGATCGCCAGGGCGATGAAGAGGAACAGGGGCGAGAGGGCCAGCAGGGCTCCTCCGGCCAGGGCCACGTCCATGGCGCGCTTCCAGAAGGGCAGCGGCATGCGCAGCAGCGGGCGGAGGTCCTCCACGCGGCGGGCGGAGCTGTCCCGGCGGATGCGCGAAAACTCCTCCGAAGGGCTGGTCGCGGGCCAGATCTCCTCGGGGAAGAGGGCGGCGGCCCGGCGGGGCTCCAGGCTTTCCCTGCGAACCACGGCCGTTTCGCGCAGGCTGCTCGAACTCTCGCGCACCATCTTCGGGGAGGGGGCGGACTGCATGGACTGGCCGGAGCCGGTCCAGGGCAAGGAAGCCACCGGCGACCCTCCGTCCGGGGGGGCCGCGCCGCGCGGGCCCGACTGCGCTCCGCGGCCGCGGGCGACCTCGGGGGCGTGCTCTTGCTCGGCCTTGGCCGAATGGCCCTCGCGGCCGTCCGAAGCCTCTCCCTCGGCGGAGCTGAGGCCGGGAGAGCCGGCCGACCTGGGTGTCTCGGCCGCCTGGAAGGGATCCTGGGGATCGCTGTCGCAGGGATACGAGTAGACCTTGCAGTCGAAACGCAGCCCCCCGCGGGCCAGGGCGTCGATCACCGCCTCGGCCACCGCCCAGGCCCCTTGGCCATCGGTGGCGGGGAGCAGTGCGGCCAGGTGACGGTCGTCCAAGCGGCCGATCTGGTCGGCCGTGCGCAGGCGTTCGCGGAGCAGCCTCGCCAGGCGAGGCAGGGCGCGGGGCTCGTCACCATCGGGCAGGAACACCACGAGCGAGAAGGCCCGCTGGCGCCTGTCGACGAGGGAGCGCTCCCGCAGGAAAGCCTGCTGGAACTCGCTTTGGCTCAGAACGCCGGGCAAGCGCTCGCCGGGGAGAAGGCGAGCGAAGAGGCTTCTGCGCCAGGGTCGGGGGACGGAAGACATGGCAAGGGTGCGGATCGGGCGGGGCTGGGTCTTGGCTGAAACAATCGGGCGTTCGCAGGAGACGGGCGTGAGGGAGACCGGGTGCCGTGGGGGGGACTGGAATCCCCACCGGCGCCGCTCCCCTTCCCCCCCAAGCGCGGCCTTTCGGCGAAAAAGCATAGCTGCCTCGCCCGGCTTGCCAAGGGGGGAAGTCCTGTTCTCTGCCGTATAGAACGCGTTTCGGGAGGCCCGAAAGCTGGAGAAGCCGGAAAAATCTTCCGAGCGATCGCCGTCGGACGCCCTTTCGAGCCGGGCGGCCCAGCGGGGGCAGAGGGCCAGCCAGGGACCCCGCCGTGCACGCGGGCCGCCCGTGGGTGGCCCCCCGGGCGGCGGCTCAGGCCGGGTCGTAGGCCAGGCTGGGGGCGAGCCAGCGCTCCATCTGGCCCAGGGAGGCGCCCCGGCGCCGGGCGTAGTCCTCGACCTGGTCCCGACCGATGCGGCCGATCGAGAAGTAGCGGGCCGTCGGGTGGGCGAAGTAAAGCCCGCTGACGCTGGCCGCGGGCCAGATCGCCAGGCTCTCGGTCAGGCGCATGCCCAAACCCTCGGCACCGAGCAGGTCGAAGACCTGGCGCTTGGGGCCGTGGTCCGGGCAGGCGGGGTAGCCGAACGCCGGCCGGATGCCCCGGTAGCGCTCCTGGATCAGGGCCTCGGCGTCCAGGCGCTGCTCCTCCCCGTGGCCCCACTCGCGCCGCACGCGCTCGTGCAGGTATTCGGCGAAGGCTTCCGCCAAACGGTCGGCCAGGGCTTTGATGAGGATCGACGAGTAGTCGTCCAGGTCCCGTTCGAAGGCGGCCGCCAGCTCGTCGGCGCCCAGGCCGGCGGTGACCGCGAAGGCCCCCAGGTGGTCTTCGAGGCCGCTCGTGCGGGGTGCGATGAAATCGGCCAGGGAGCGGTTCGGTTTGCCGTCCGCCACCGGCGTCTGTTGGCGCAGCATGGGCAGGCGCAAAAGTTCGCCGCGCCGGGCTTCGTCCAGGAGCACGATGTCGTCGCCCTCACTGACCGCCGGCCAGAAACCGTAGATCCCGCGCATGCTCAAACTGCCTTCCCGTTCGAGCCGCTCGAGCATCGCCTGTGCGTGTTCGAAGAGCTCGCGCGCGGCCGGGCCGAGTTTGGGGTCGTCGAGGATCTTCGGGAACTTCATCTTCAGCTCCCAGGCGGAGAAGAAGAAGGTCCAGTCGATGTAGGGCACCAGGTCGCCGATGGTCACTTCGGTGACTTCGCGTGTGCCCAGGAAAGCCGGGCGCGGCAAGTCCTCGGCGCGCCAGGGGCTGCGCGGCGCGTTGGCGCGGGCGGCTTCCAGGCTGAGCAACGGCTTTTCGCTGCGACCGCTGTAGAGATCGCGCACGCGTTCCTGGTCGGCGCGGTTGGCCCGGTCGAGTTCCTTGCGGCGCTCTGTGTCCAAGAGATCCGAGACGACCCCCACGGCCCGCGAAGCGTCGTGCACGTGCACCACCGGCCCGTCGTAGACCGGGGCGATCTTGACGGCGGTGTGCTGCTTGGAGGTGGTCGCGCCGCCGATCAGCAGCGGCATCTTCATCTTGCGGCGCTGCATTTCAGCCGCGACCGCGACCATTTCGTCGAGCGAAGGCGTGATCAGGCCCGAGAGCCCGACCATGTCCGCGCCTTCGCGCACGGCGGCTTCGAGGATCTTGTCCAGGGGCACCATCACACCCAGGTCGATCACCTCGTAGCTGTTGCAGCCCAGCACGACACCCACGATGTTCTTGCCGATGTCGTGTACGTCGCCCTTGACCGTGGCGAGCACGAGCTTGCCCTGGGAAGCGCTCTCGCCCGCGGCGCGCTCGGCTTCCATGAAGGGTTCCAAATAGGCCACGGCCTTTTTCATGGCGCGCGCGCTCTTGACGACCTGCGGCAGGAACATCTTGCCCGCGCCGAACAGGTCGCCGACCACGCGCAT
>JBJHAV010000147.1:0-9736 GCA_050480685.1 Planctomycetaceae bacterium
ACGGCAGCTACGGGGTGCCCGAAGGCCTGATTTCCAGCTTCCCCGTCGCGAGCGACGGCCGGGGCGGCTGGAACATCGTCCAGGGGCTCGAACTGACGCCGTTCCTGAAAGAACGCCTGGCGGCTTTCGTGGCCGAACTGGAGGCCGAAAAGGCCGTCGTCAAGGACCTCCTGGGCTGATCCCCGAGGCGCGGGCGGCCTAGGCGAAGCGCGCCTCGGCTTGCCCGCGCCGCGCTTTCGTGGGAGGCTGAAAAGCACTTCGTTCCTCTCTCCGCCCCCGCACATGAACATGCTCTCCAGCCGGCGTTCCCCCCTCGACACCCGCCCCCGCCTGGGCTGGCCGCTGCTCGGCGCCGCTGCCCTGGCCCTGGTCGCCGCCTGCGGCGGTGGCTCCGGACCCCAGGGTCCGCCCCCCGGCTTGACCGGCGCCCCGGCCGGCGGCGCCCCCGCCCCGCCGCGGCAGATCGACTGGAACGCGGTCACCCAGTGGACCGAGGACCTGCGCCAGGAATTCGTCAAGCAGCAGCGCCTGAACTACGGCACGCTCAAGCGCGAAGTCGAGCCCTGGTTCGCCCGCCGCGACCAAGCCTCCGCCGAAGCCGCGGCTGCCCTCGACGCCCTGCGCGAGCAAATGCAGCGCATCGAACAGCACCTGGGCGCTTTCCTCGACGCCGAGCTGAGCCGGATGCCCGAACTGCGCGCCCAGTTCCAGCAAGCCCGACTCGGCCTGTTCGAAGCCAGCCAGGCGGCCCGCCAGCACTTCGACGGCTGAGCCGAGCAAGTAAGAGGCTGTAGCCCTGCCCGGCCGCCGCCCTGGCCGGTGATCCCGCGACGGTGATCCCTGGGCCGGTGTCCCCGCGGCCGGCCGGCCAAGGATTTCCCTTTTTGATTCCGGTCACGCCGGCCGTGCGCTCGAAAGGGTCTGTGTTCAGACCTCGGGCGGGATCCCCTGGTCTGTAAACCATGGGGAACATGGGATGGAAGACCCGCGGCGCGGGGCCGATGCCGGCCGTCCGCGGCCGCATGCGGCGGGGCATGACCTTGGTGGAGGTCGTGGTGGGCCTCACCCTGCTCGTGATCGGCGTGCTCGGTTATCTGCACGTGATCGTGGGCTCGGTCCAGGGAGCGGACGTGCACCGCGAACGGACGCGCGCCCTGGATGCGGCGCGCGCGCAACTGGAACGCCTCAAGGCGGTGCCGATCGCGGAAGTTTTGGCGCGCTTTGACGAGGACGAGGAAAACGATCCCGAGGGGCCGGGGACCGCCCCCGGGCCCTTCTTCGATGTCCCCGGTCTGGATGCCTTGCCCGGAGCGCCAGGGGGAGCCGTCGGGCGGATCCTGTTCCCCCAAGTCGACGGCGCATTGCGCGAGGACACGGACTGGCCGCAGTTCGGACTGCCGCGTGACCTGAACGGCGACGGTGTCGTCGACGACGAAGACCGCTCCGAGGACTACCGCATCCTGCCCGTGCGCGTGCGCATCGAGTGGCGCGGAGCTTCGGGACCTACGCAGATCGAACTGGGCACCATCCTGGGAGGGCCGTGACATGCGCATGCAAGCGCGCTCCGGCCCCGCGGCCGGCTTCACCCTGGTGGAACTGGCCGTGGCCGTCGGGCTCTTCGCGCTGGTGCTTTTGGGCGTGACACTCGCGGGCAACGCTGGCCATGGGGCGTTCCAAACCAGCAGTTCGCGGGTCGATTTGGACGCCAAGGGCCGACGCGCCCTGGAGCGCGCCGTGGCCCAGCTCCAGGGCGCCCTGCGCGATTCCCTCGAACCGGACCCGGCCGGGGTCTTCGGCACCCACGTGCTGGAGTTCACCCAAGCCCTGCCCTTCGGCGTGCCGGGGCCTGCTCCGCGGCTGCGCTTGGAACTCGACACCGACACGGGCCAGTTGCTGCTCATCCACGATCCGGATGGTCCCGGCGAACGCAGCGAGGTGTTGACCGGATCGGTGCGCCCGCTGCTCGCGGGAGAAACCCTGAACCTGGCCGACGACAACGGCAACGGCCTGATCGACGAGCGCGGTTTCAACATCCACCGCGAGGGCGATCTCCTGACGCTGCGGCTCTCCCTGGAGGGAGTGGATGCGCGCGGCAGCACCCACGTGCGCAGCTTCGAGACCGCCCTGCGACTCAGGAACTAACCACATGAAGCGACTTTCCAATCCGAGCCACGGCTCACGCCGCGGCGCCTCCCTGGTGATCGTTTTGGTGGGCGTGACCGCGATGTTCTCGGTCTCCTACGCCCTGTGGTCCGTCGGGCTTTCCCTCGAACGCGAACAGAGCGCCGCGGAACGCAGGACGGTGGCCCTCTACGCCGCCGAGGCCGGCATGAGCGCGGCCTTCCTGGACTTCAACCGCGATCCGGCCGCGGCCCAGGGCGGCGCCCTGGGTTCCCCCGAGGAGCCCCTCGAATTCGGAGGCGCGCGGTATTGGGTCGAACGCGCGGAACCGGTGAGCGGGACCGTGGTGTTGACCGCCAGCGGCATCGACGGGCGCGGCGGCGCCCAGGTCGAGCTGGTGTTGCGTCGGCAGATCGACCCACTCTCCATCTGGGCGGCCTTCGGGGACGAGGGTCTGACGATGGACAGCAACGCCTTCATCGACAGCTACGACTCGAGCCTGGGGAGCTACGACTCCCAGGACATTCACGGCTCGGGCAGCAACAAATACGCCAGCTCCAGCGGCAACGCCGGCTCGAACAAGAACATCGGTCTGCGCTCGAACACCAAGATCCACGGCTCGGCCACACCCGGCCCCGAAGGGGTCGTCACGATCCTGGGCAAAGCCATCGTGACCGGCACGACCACGCCCGCGGAGATACCCGTCGAACTCCCCCCCCTCGACATCCCGGAGTTTCCCTCCAGCGGCAACTGGAAGGTTGCGGGCACGGGTTCGGTCATCGGGCCGGGCAACCTGGCCTACGGCGATCTGGAGCTCAACAGCTCGGCCAAGCTGACCGTGGTCGGGCCGGCCATCGTGGTGGTCGACTCCCTGGAGCTCAAATCCAATTCGAGCATCGAGGTGGATGCGACCGCGGGTCCGGTGACCTTCTTCGTGAAAAAAGATTTCATCATGAACAGCAACACGCGGCTGGCCACCACGGATCTCGACCCAACCCAACTCTCGGTCCAGTTGCAGACGAACAACATCGTCGATCCCGGCACGAAAGTGGAACTCGACGAGCTGAGCATGGACTCGAACGCGAAGCTCTACGGGACGCTCTACGCGCCGAACGCCTTCGTCGAAATCAAGAGCAACTTCGAGCTCTTCGGCGCACTGATCGCGAAGCGTGTGCACCTGGACTCGAACTCCAAGATCCACTTCGACGAGGCGCTGATGCAGTCATCGGAGGACGGGGACTTCGCTTTCCAGGTCGCCTCCTGGTCGGTGCGCTCCTTCCGACCCTGAGACGCCCATGGCTGCCGCGAACCGACCCGTCGCCCCCCCCGGGATTGGCCGCCTGACACTTTTCGGGTTGCTGTGGCTCCTGCTCGGCGCCGATCCGTTCGCGGCCGCATCCACGCCTACTGGGCAGGAAGCGCGCCGCGCCCCCCAGAGCCAGCGGCCGAGCGTCAGCGCGAGCGATCAGGTGGCCCTGGACCTGCGCAGCCTGCGCGCCTCGCCGCCCGCCTCCGAGTCCGAGGTGCGCGAAGCAATCGCCCGACTGGGCCAGGCCGCGCTCGGACCCATGGTCGAGATCCTGACCACGGCGAGGGTGCCCGCCGTCCTGCCCGAGCAGGAATTGCAGATGCTGGGCGAACCCCAAGAGGAACTGCTTTTGGCCCTGCTCGCCGAAATGCCACGCGCGCGTGTGCTGGCGGAAATCGAACGCTCCCGCGGGCGCCGGGCCGATCCGATCGCACGTCGCGCGCAGCTCTTGGCCCTGGGCGCGGTCGGCGGCGCGGAAGACGTGGCGACCGGCTTCGAGTGGGCCCGTCCCCGGCCCGGGTCGGAGCTCGAAGTCCGCATCGAAGCCGCCCTGGTGCGCTCCCTGGGAGCCATGCTGCGGCGCGACCCCCGCGCCCTACCGCGCCTAGCCGCCCTGGCCCCGCGCCTCGACCCGGCCCTGATCCCGGTGTATCTCTCCGCCCTCGGCGAAGGCGGTGACGAACGCGCCTTCGAACTGCTCGAACGGGCCCTCTTCGAGCACCGCGAACACGAAGCGCTGGTCCTCTCGCAGATCCGGCGCCTGCCTCCCCCGGACCGCCCCGGCGCCGGAGCCGGCCTGGCCAGGCGCGTGCGCGACATCCTCCGCCACGCTGGCATCGCCGCCCCGGAGTTGGTGCAGGCGGCTGCCATGGCCCTCGGCCACATGGAGGATTGGGAAGCCGCCGAACTGTTGGTGCCGCTCGCAGCGGACCCCAACGCCGGCATCCGCGAGGCCGCGCGCTGGGCCCTGACACGCCTGATCGGCCGCGCCCCAGAGCGCGACCCCGCACGCCTGGCCGCCTGGTTCGAGCGCCAGTGGGATTGGTTCCATCGGACCTGGCCCGAGAAGCTGGAGCGCCTCGCCAACGGAGATCCCGCGCAAGCGGCGGAGGTGCTGCGCGAAGCCCTGGCGCACCCCCTGTTCCGACACGCGACCGCCGCGGATTTGGTCGAGTTGCTCGGGAGCGCCCGCGAATCCCTGGTGCCGGGGCTGGGCGCGGCCCTGGTGCAACTCGGTTCGCGGCGAGCCGTGGAGCCCCTGCTGCGCCAAGCCGAACGTCTGTCGCCGGAAGCGGCCGCCGCGCGCTTGGTCTTGGCGGAACGCCTGCTGGGGCGCGAACTGCCCGCCGAACCCCACGTCGCCTTGGAGCTCTTGTTTCCGGCCCGGCCCTGGGAGTAGGAAGAGCGGGCGGACAGCGCCCGCCCTCGGGAGCGCAAGGGGCCCGGCCCCTTTCCCAAGGAGCAGTTGCCCGCGCCCGGCGCGCGACCTGCGGGTCGTCCCGCCGACCGCTGCCTCCGCCCCCCACCCCGAGTTCCCCCCGGAGTCCCCCATGCTCCCTGCCCCCGCACCCCGTCCGCCCGTTGAACACCCCGGTCCCCGTTCGCGCACTCGCCGTGCATTCCTGCCCGGCCTGGCGCTCTTGCCGGCATTGTGTTTGCCCGCGTGTTTGATCGTCATCTCGGACGGTGAGCGTGGCGGATCGGGGCGGGTGCACGAATCCCGTCACCTGCGGGTGGCGCACCTGGAGAGCTCCGATCTGGTGGTGCACAACCCCGGCGGGGGTGTGCGCATCGAAGCCTCGGGACGCCCTGAGGTGGAGTTCGAAGCGCGCCTGTCGAGCCGCACCTCCGAGCGCCTGATGCGCGCCGAGCCCTACGCCGAGCGGCGTGCGGACGGCACCCTCGAAGTCGGCGTGCGTTGGCCGGAGGGAGGTCGACGCAGCCACGAGAGCGCCGAGTTGACCGTGCGTTTGCCCGACGCCGGGCTCGTGCGCGTGCGTACTGCGAACGGCTCCATCGCCGTGCAGGGTGTGGGCACGGAGGTCGACTTGGTCGGCAGCAACGGCGGCATCCAGGTGCGCGACGTTCCCGGCCAGGTGCGCGCGCGCACTTCGAACGGCTCGATCGAAGTGGCGGGCGGCGAACGCTTGGACCTGGAGAGCTCCAACGGCCGCGTGCGCGCCATCGGCGCCCGGGGTCCCGTGGATGCGCGCAGCAGCAACGGTCCGGTTGAGATCGAACTGGATCCATCCAATGCGGGCCCGGTGCAGGCGAACACGTCGAACGGCCCCGTGCTGCTCGTGGTCGGTCCGGCTTTCGAAGGGCGTCTCGACCTGGGCACGAACAACGGTCGCCTGAACCTGGAAGGGGCGACCAGCGCGCGACTCGAATCCCTGGCGCGCACACGCGCGGAGCTCAGCTTCGGCTCCGGCCGCAGCCCCTCGCGACTGCGCACCAGCAACGGCAACGTCACCTTGCGTGTGTTGGAGCCGGCCCCGGAGGCGGGGCTTTGAGGCTCCGCGTCGGACCCGCGGCCCTCGCGCTCCTCGGCGGCACCTTGCTGTGTGCCTGCGGGGCCCAGGAAGCGCGCGAGGTGGACCTGGAGTTCCCCGCCGGCGCGGACCTAGAGGTGAATGCGACCCACGGGGCGGTGCAGGTGTCGCGCGGGACGCAGGACCACCTGCGGGTCAGCGCGCGGCTCTCTTCCTCGCGGCGTTCGCGCGTGGAGCAAGCGGAGCTGGAGGCCCGGGTCGGCCCGGAGGGCGCCTTGACCCTGGGTGTGCGTTGGCCGGGCGGCTCCGCCCGGCACGGGGACCGCGCGTCCTTCACGATCCAGGCCCCCCACGCCGGCCGGGTCAAGGTGCGCACCACCAACGGAAACGTGGATCTCACGGGCCTCGGCAGTCATGCCAACCTCTCGACCACCAACGGACGCATCACCGTGCGCGACGTGGACGGCGACGTGGACGCCATGACCCGCAACGGCCGCATCGAGGTGCACGGGGCCGGGAACGTGAAGGTCCGCACGAGCAACGCCCGGGTGGTGGTGCGCGGGGCCCGCGGAACGGTGGACGCCCAGAGCACGAACGGCCGCTTGGAGCTGGCCCTCACTCCCCAAAACCCCGGGCCGCTGACCGCCACGACCAGCAACGGCTCCGCCCGCATCCAGGTCGGCCCCGCGTTCCGGGGAAACCTCGAAGTCCGCACCACGAACGGCACGATCCGGGTGGACGACGAATTCCTGGGCCATCTGCGCCGCCAGGAGCGGCGCCGCGCGGAGCTGGACTTCGGCCCGGGGCAGGATTCTCGGGTGACGACCACCAACGGCAGCGTGAGGGTGGTCCCCGCCCCGTAGGGGCCCTGAATTCAAGGCGCTGAGCCCACCGAGCCGATCGCACCGTGGTGGTGCTGACTTCGGTTTCCCCTCTCGCCCTGCCTCCGGGATGGCTCGCCCGTTCGGAGCCGGAAGGGTTGGCCGCCCTGTGGGCGCTGCTCACGGACCCGGCGACCGCCTTCATCGCCTGGCCGATCGCGGGCCTGGTGCTGGCCGCCATGGGTTGGGAGATCTACAAGGACACCCTTGGCGAGCGCAAAAGGGCGCGGGAGCTGGAGCTCATCGCCCCCGGCCTGGGTTGCCGCTGGCGTCCCAATCGCCGGCACGTGGTCGACTACCCCTTCGAGTTGTTCGGCCGGGCCCAGCGCCGCTGGACGCGCTATCACCTGGAAAAGCGCGTGTCCGATGGGGTTCCGGGCCTCGGGGACGTGGAGCTGTTGATGATGGAGTTCGGCTACCGCACGGACCCCAGCCCGAACGACAAGTCCTCCTCGACGACCTACGAGTACACGGTGGCGATCGCCCAAACGGGCGTGGACCTGCCGTGGCTGCGCATCCGGCCCAAGGGTCGGGGACGCAGCCTTTTCGGCGCGCAGCGCGCGTCGAACCTGTCCTTCGAGGACGTGGACTTCAGCAAACACTACGAGGTGCAAGCCTCCGACTCCGCCGCGGCCTACGGCGTGGTCGGCAGCGCCTGGATGCGCCTTTTGGGTGCGCGCCCGGGTTGGTCGGTCGAGTGCAGCGGGCCCCGCATCCTGCTCGCCCGCCACGGGCGTCCACGGGCCCCTGACTACAGGGAACTGGCGGACTTGGCCCTGGCCCTCGTCGCGCACCTGCCGCGCGAGCGGGTCAACGCGGCCCGCGGGGCGCGCGGTTTGGCCCCGGTTCTGGACGCGGGGGCGGCGGCGCCCGAGGCGCGCGCCCGGCTCGAACGGGTCGAGAGCGGCCGGCGGGCCGTGGAGCGCGGTCAGGTGCCCTGCGACTTCGAAGCCTTCCGCGAACGCCGACGCGCCTAATCGACCGCGCCTGGTCCGCCGCACTTGGTCGGCCGCGGTTGGGGGGTGGGAACCGCGTAGGTCGGGGCGCTTGGGGCACTAGAATGTGCCCATGCAGCACGACGACGAACGGGAGCGCGGTGCCGCCAGCGGCGCGCGCTCGGACGCCTCTTCGCAAGCCGGCGCCCAGGCTCCGCGCCCGACCGGATCGGCCGAAGCCGAAGCCCCCATGGATCTCTCCGCCATGGATCTGTCCATCGAGCCCGTGGAAGAACGCATTAGCCCCGGCGAGACGAACGTCTTCGACAAGTGAGCGGCACCGCCCGGCCCGCGCGCGGGCGAAACGCCGCGGGAGCCGTGCTCCTGCTGTTGCTGTTCGCCTTCCTGATGACAGGCGCCTGCGGCCGCGACGGGAGTGAGGGCGCCGCCGAAGACCGCTCGCTGACCGCGGATTCGAACGGGATCGGCGAGGAGAGCGACACCGAGCCGCTGCCCGGCTCCGCTGGCCCCTTCACGCGGGTGCTCGCGCCCGACACGCCGTACTCCTTCGAAGGCCTCGATTTCGAAGGCCGTGTGGCCCAGCGCGGGGGTGTCGACGAACGCACCGAGCGCAACCCGCACGTGGGTGATATGGACGGCGCCTGCCACGCCTGCCACACACAAATCGCCGAGGAGTGGGCCCACAGCCAACACGGATTGGCTTGGATCGACGAGCACTTCCAAGCGTCCTTGGCGGATTTGCGCCGGCCCCAATCCTGCTACGGCTGCCATGCGCCGGAGAACCTGCACGGTGACGGGCACCGTTTCGGGAGCAGCCCCTACGTGCGCGAGGCCGAGCAGCAGGCCTGGCACTTCGGGATCTCCTGCGCTACCTGCCATTTGGACGCCGACGGCGTCACTTGGCTCGGACCGCGGGGTTCGGATGCGCGTGTGCACCCGACCGCCGTGGGCGAGAGTTTTTTGGGCGCGAACGCCAACCGGCTGTGCATCGACTGTCACCGCAGCGACGTGGGCCCGGTGATCGGCATCGCGCGCGACTACGAGCGCTTCGGCCACGAAAAACGCTGCATCGATTGCCACATGGGGCCGGTCGAGCGCCCGTCGGTCTACGGCGGTCCCACGCGCGCCGGACGCAGCCACCACCTGCTCGGACCGCGCGATCCGCACTTTTTGGCCCAGGCCTTCGCGCCGCGGGCCGTGGTCGAAGGTGAGCAGTGGATCGTCGAGCTCGAAAACCGCGCCGCCCACCGTGTGCCCGGTCTCATCGGGCGGGTGCTGCGCTTCGAGTTCGAACTGCGCGATGCCGCCGGCGAAACCATCGCGCGGGGCGAGGGACAAATCGACCACGAACATCCGCTGCTCGTCGATCGGCCCACGCGCTTCGCCGTGCCCGTCGAAGAGTCCGCGCGCGCGCGGCTCGCGGGCGCGCGGGTGGCGCTGGATGCATGGCACGACGCGCCGGGGTTCCTGGCGCCGGTGCACTTCCTGGCGGTCGAGTTGGAACTCGCCGGAGCCGGCGAGTGAACGGGCGGGTTCGGGGACGGACCGCGCTCGGACTGGCGGCGGCGCTGCTGCTCGCCGTGCCCTCCGGACTTCCGTCTTCGGCCCAGGGCGCACGGGATCCGCTGCGGGTCCTGGAGCGCTGGGCGGAGCTCGACCCGAGCCGCCGGGATCGCCCCGAAGCCAGGGAGGTCGCGGCCGAGTGGGCCCGGCTCCGGGCCCAACCGGGCCAGGACGGGTCGCGGCGCGAGCGCGCGGCGACGGCCCTCGCCGCGCTGCTCGGCGGCGCCGGCCTGCGCCCGGAGTCGGAGGCCGAACAGCACCTGGCGGAGACCGCCCAGGGCCTCCTGGCCGCCATGCTCACCGAGGAGGGCCACGCCCACACCCGCCGGCACCTGGCCACCGGGGTGCTCCTGCGGCCCCTCGGAACCAGCGAGTGGGCCCGGGTCGGCGCGGCCAGGGCCCTCGGCGCCGAAC
>JBJHAV010000148.1:0-9692 GCA_050480685.1 Planctomycetaceae bacterium
GAGCGGCTGGGCTACGATCCGCACACCACCGTGCGCGACGGCCTGGAGCGTTTCGTGGCCTGGTACCGGGAAGAGTTGGGAGGTGCCTGTTGAACGCCTCCAACGCAGCGGCGACCCCGCGTCCCGGCGGGCGCGTCCTGGTGACCGGAGCCCGCGGCATGCTCGGTAGCCAATTGCTTCTGGATGCGCCGCCCGGCATCACCGCCCTGGGTACGGACCGCCGGGCCGCGGACTCGGGCGATCCGCCGGTGGCAGCGCCCGGCTTCGACCTGTGCGATCCGCATGCGGTCGCGGCGCTCCTGGACGCCGTCGGTCCCCTGGACGGCATCTTGCACGCGGCCGCGTACACCGCCGTGGACCGGGCCGAGGAAGAGCCCGAAGCCGCGGCGGCTGTCAATCGCGACGCCACCCGGCACCTGGCCGAAGCCGCGGCCCGGGCCGGGCTCTTCCTGGTGGTGGTCAGCACCGACTTCGTGTTCGACGGCACGGGCCGGCGCCCGTACCGCGAGGACGACCCCGTCGCCCCCTTGGGGGTCTACGGGCGCACCAAGTGGGAAGGGGAAGAGGCCGCCCTGGAGGCCCATCCCGGCGGCACGGCGATCGTGCGCACCCAGTGGCTCTACGGCCCCCGGGGGCAGCATTTCCCGGGCACGATGCTGCGGCTGGCCGCGGAGCGCGACTCCCTGCGGGTGGTGTCCGACCAGATCGGCTCGCCGACCTCCACCCTGGAACTGGCGCCGGCCCTGTGGGATGTGTGGCGGGCCCGCGCCCGGGGGCACTTCCACGCCGCCTGCGAGGGCAGCGCCAGTTGGCATGAGCTCGCCGTGGCCACCCTGGAAATCGCCGGCGTGAGCGGGGTGCGCGTGGACCCCTGCACCACCGAGGAGTTCCCGAGGCCGGCCCGCCGCCCGGCCTACAGTGTCCTGGATTGCGCACGACTGACGGCCCTGCGCGGGCGCAGCCTGGCACCCTGGCGTCAGGCCTTGGCAGACTTCCTAGGAGCCGCGCTGCCCATGCCCCCGACCGCCCCATGAAGCCCACCACGGTACTCGTCACGGGAGGGGCCGGATTCATCGGCTCGAACCTCCTGCACCTGCTCGCCGATCAGCGCCCGGATTGGGGCCTGATCAACCTGGATGCCCTGACCTACGCCGGGAATCTGGAGAACCTGCACGCCTTGGAGGGTCGCGCGGGCTACCGCTTCGTGCACGGCGACATTTGCCGCCGGGAGGACGTAGAACGCGCCTTCGAGCTGGTGCCGGCCGGGCATCGGACCCTGGTCATGCACCTGGCGGCCGAGAGCCACGTGGATCGTTCGATCCAGTCCGGAGTGCCCTTCGTCGAGACCAACGTGGTCGGCACCCAGCACCTGCTCGACGTGGCCAGGGGCCACGGGGTCGAGCGTTTCCTGCACGTCTCCACCGACGAGGTCTACGGCTCCCTGGGGGCCGAAGGTCTCTTCACCGAAGAGACTCCGCTGCAGGCCAACTCGCCCTACTCCGCGAGCAAGGCGGCCAGCGACCTGCTCGTGCGGGCGGCTTTTCACACCCACGGCTTTCCGGCGCTGACCACGCGCTGCTCCAACAACTACGGGCCCTATCAGTTCCCCGAGAAGTTGATTCCGCTGATGATCGCCAACGCGCGCGAGGACAAACCCTTGCCCGTGTACGGCGATGGGATGAACGTGCGCGATTGGCTTTACGTGGAGGACCACTGCGAAGCGCTGCTCGCCGTACTGGAGCGGGGCACGCTCGGCGATGTCTACAACATCGGCGGCAACAACGAGTACCCGAACATCGAGATCGTCAAGCGGGTCCTAGCCGAACTGGGCAAACCCGAGAGTTTGATCACCTACGTGCGCGACCGGCCGGGCCATGACCGGCGCTACGCGATCGATGCGTCCAAGATCGCCGGCGAGCTGGGTTGGCAGCCGCGTTTCCACTTCGAACAGGCCCTGCCGCTGACCGTGCGCTGGTACCAGGAGAACGACGCCTGGTTGCAGAGCGTGCGCAGCGGCGCCTACCGCGATTACTACGCGAGGCAATACGGAGAGTGAACGGCGCGCACAGCGAGACCTGGATCCCCGGCGGCGGGCGCTTGAACGCGACCGCGGCGGGCAGTGTGTCCTGCGCGGATCACCGCGTCGGGGCGGGGGCCCGCGGGCTGTCGCGCATGGCGCTGCTTGCCCTCAGCCTGGTGGGCATGATGTTTGGCCCGTTCCTGGCGGGGTGCAGCACCCAGCCGGACAAACGGCTGCTCCAGTACCTCAACACCCAGGGTTTCGGCTCGCGCTATACGGGCAACGCCGAGCAGGAAAACTACGTCTCGATCGGCGACCAGATCGTCTACGCGGACGAGTACAACCCGGAGCTGGCCGGGGCCTTGGTGGTGGACATCGACGGCACCGTGGTGTTGCCCGAGGTGGGCACGGTGCCGGTGGCGGGCATGACCCGCACGGAGCTCGAAGCCTTCCTGACCCAGAAGTTTTCCGGCTACTACACGCGCACGGACGTGCGGGTGTCGCGCATCGGAACGGGCAGCAAGGTGTTTTACATCTACGGGGAAACCGCGCTCACGGGCCCCCGGCCGTTCCCGGGCAACCTGACGGTCTTCGAGGCCGTGATGCTCTCCAATCCGGATCGGGTGAGGGCCAATCTGGGTCGGGTGAAGGTCATTCGAGCCGATCCCCGCGATCCCTTGATCATCGTCTTCGACGTGCGCGACATGACGCGCTACGGGGATTCGACCTACAACATCCTGATCCAGGAACGGGACATCATCATCATCCCGCCGACCCTGCTGGCGCAGATCGGCAACTTCCTGGCTGCCTTGATCACGCCCTTCACGACCGTGTTCCAACAGGTCATCGTCGGGTTGTTCCAGCTCAACAACCTGGACCGCCAGTTCGGCAACCAGGGCAACGCCTTCAACATCTTCTAGATCGCCTTTTCGATGGCGGCGCAGTTCGAGAGTCCGAATCAAGTCCAGGAGGTCCTGCGGATCCTCTGGAAGCGCAAGTGGCAGATTCTTCTGCCGCTGCTCTACGGGCTCACCATCGGCATGGCCGTGGCCGCCTTTCTGCCGCGCAAGTACAAGGCCGTCGCCCAGGTGAATGTCTTCGAGACCCGCGTCGAGGCCAGTCCCTTCCGGGCGGATCCCCAGGCGGCGTCGGGCGCCCGCGAGGTGCAAAACGCCAACTACCAGTTGCGGCAGGACAACCGCATCCGGCGCATCCTTGAGGACCTGGCCTGGCCGGAGTACCTGCAGCTCACGGACTACGAGAAGTGGGATTTCCGCGAGCGGATTCGCCGCAACCTCGGGGTGTATGTGCTGCCCAAGGCACGCAATGAAGGCTCGACCTTCATCGACATCACCTTCGTGGATTCCGATCCGGGCCGGGCCGAGCGCTTCTTGCGCGAACTCTCGCACCGCTGGGTCTTCGAGGTCTACCAGCGGGACCTTGAGAATCGCCGCCGTGAGATGGAGGTCATCAAGCAGCAGCTCGACAGGGTGCGCGAGGACTACCGCGCCGAACAGGCCCAGTTCGGGGCGCGGTTGCTGGAGAGCGGCATCGACTTCGCCGAGCTGACCGGTACGGGTTCCCGGGGAGCTCCTCCGGTCAATCCGCTGGTGCAGCGAATCAGCGAAAGCGAGCGCGCACTTGAGCGCACCGAGGCTGAGTTGGCCGGCGTCGAAGAGGAAATCCGCTTCCTGCGCGAGGCGCGCGACCGCGAGCCCGAGTTTTTGAGCGGGGATGTGCTGGGCGGAGAGGTCAACCTGGGGGAGCAGATCGCGGGCATCACCCTGCAGATCCAAGCCCTGCGCATCGACCAGGAACGGTTCCGCTCGGAGACCCCCCGTTGGTCGCGCAAGGAGGAGCAGATCCGACTGCTCGAGGATCGCATCCAACAACTGCGCGGGGTGGAGCGCCAGGGCAGCCCCATGGAGATGGCCCAGCCGAACCCGCGCCGGGTGCAGCTCGTGGGCGATATCCAGGCTTTGGAAGTGCGCCAGGCGAGTTTGCGCGCCGCGCGGAACGCCATCGGAGTGCGCCTGGATTCGGACCGTGCCGACCTTCGCCGACGCACCGATGCGCGCCTGGAGCTCAATGAGATGCTGTCGGGCCTGGAGCGGCGCTACGAGAACCTGTCGGCGCTGGAGCGCAAGTACACGGATCAAGGCAACATCATCGACATTCTGGATCGGGCCACCCAGCTCTACGAAATCACCCAGGAAGCGCGCGCGGAACGCACCCCTGTGGAGCCCAACGTTCCGGTGGTGATCGGCATCGGCGCGGGCGTTGGGTTGGCCTTGGGGCTGGCCCTGGCGTTGCTCTTTGAGTTCCTCCAGCCGGGTTTCCGTCTGCCCTCGGACGCCGCCCGGGCCCTGACCGTGCCGGTGCTGGGAGTCGTGGAGGAGGTCCCCACCCGGGCCTCGCGCCGGGCGCGCCTGGTTCAGCGTTCCCTCGTGACCGCCGCCAGCGTGTTGCTGCTCGGCGGCATCCACTGGTTCGTGTTCACCTGGCAGAACCACCCCGAGCGCCTGGGAACGGACGTGGTGCAAGCCATCGAGGACCTGCGCACGCAGATGCGCTGAACCCTGTCGAACTCACCAGGGCCCGGCCGAAGGATCCTTCGGGCTCCGGTACGGCCGGCCGGGGGCCCGCGCACCGGCTCCGGCCGCTGCCCACTTCTGTGTTTGACCTCGTGTTTGACCTCGGGGGCCTCCCCGGGTGCCGCCCCGAACCGCCGTGCGCGACCTCATCATCAGCCTGATCATCCTCGGCCTGATGCCGGTCTGCTTCCGCAGGCCGTACATCGGGCTCTTGGTGTTCAGTTGGCTGGGGTACATGCGGGTTCAGGACCTGTGCTGGGGCTTCGCGCGGGACATGCGCTGGTCCTACTACGTGGCCCTGGTCATGTTCGCTGGTTTTTTGGTCTCGAAGCGCGAGCGCTGGTTTCTGCCCGACTGGAAGTGTTGGGCGATGATCGCCCTGGTCGTGCTGGTGACAATCAGCGCGATTTTCTCGGAGGACTTCGGGCCCTACGTGCGCCAGGCCCAGATCAGCCGGGTGATGGACTTCTACAAGATCATCGGCATCGCGCTTTTCACGACAGCGATCTGTCGCACGCGCGAGCACCTGCGCCTGCTGCTCTGGGTCGTGGCCCTGTGTTTTGCCTTCTACGGCATCAAAAACAGCATTTGGGGCCTGCGCACCCTCGGACAGGTGCCGATCATTCAAGGTCCCGGCGGACTGCTGCACGACCGCAACAACTTCGCCCTGGCGCTCGCCATGAGCCTGCCGATCCTGTGGTGCCTGGGGCAGTCCGAGCGCCGTCCGGTGCTGCGGCGAGCGTTCCTGATGATGGTCCCGCTGGTGGCCTTCAACGTGCTCTTGACCCAATCCCGGGGCGGTTTGCTCTCCCTGATCATGGCAGTGGGGGTGCTGATCTTCCGTTCCAAGCACCGCTGGACCGCGGCTGCCGTGGGGGCGGTGCTCGCCTTGGGTGTGGTGACCTTCATGCCCGAGGGCATGAAGTCGCGTTTCCAGACGATCGCCGAGTACGAAACCGAAGGGTCGGCCCAGTCGCGCATCAAGTCCTGGGCGGTGGCCTATCGCATGGCCATCGACAACCCCGTGCTGGGGGTTGGCCTGCAAAAGTTCCGCGCCAACTACATGCGCTACGAACCCAACCCGACCCCGGACCAACTGGCGGGGGATGGGATCTACGTGGCGCACAACACCTACCTGCAGATTTGGGCCGAGTACGGCACCATCGCGCTGCTGATCTACCTGTCGCTCTACGCGGGTTCCTTCTGGACCTTGTGGTCGATCCGCCGGCGCGCGGCCCAGATCTACCACTCCAGTTGGATCCTGACCTGGTGCACGATGTTCGAGGCGGCACTCTTGACCTTCATGGTCGGCAGTACGTTCTTGAACCGGGCCGACTTCGACCTGCTTTACCACCTGTTCGCGATGATCATCGTGTTCTCGCACTTCGCCCGCAAGGACATGGAAGACCCCGGCGCCGGGGTACAGCAGACCCGCGGCCGAGGGGAACTGCGCCTCGGACTGGAGCGCGGCTTTTCGCCCTTGGCACGGCCCGGCGCGCGCCTGGGCGGCACCTTCGCAGCCCGTGGGGGAGAGGCCTGACTATGTGCGGTTTCGCGGGATTGTTTCTGCACGATCGAAGCGCGGTGCCGCAGCGCGAGCGCATCGAAGCCATGGCCGTGGAGTTGTCCAAGCGCGGGCCGGACGAACAGCGCATCGAGCTGGGGCCCGGTTTCGGCCTGGGCTTCCGCCGGCTCGCGATCATCGACCTGGCCGGGGGCCACCAACCGTTCACCGCCGAAGGCGGGGGCATCGTCGCGGTGGTGAACGGCGAGATCTACAACTGGCGGGCCCTGCGCGCCGAGTTGGAGGCCGCCGGACGGCACTTCACCACCGACAGCGATTGTGAGGTTATCCCGCACCTCTACGCGATCTACGGGGCCGGCTTCGCCGAGCGCCTGGTGGGCATGTACGCCTTCGCGTTGGTGGATCAACGTGGCCCCACGTCGAAGCTCCTGCTGGGGCGCGATCGGCTCGGCATCAAACCCCTCTACTGGGCAGAGATCCCCGGCGGGCTGGCGTTTGCGAGCGAACCCAAGGCTCTGGTGGCGCCGGGTGTGGTGCCCGCCGAGGTGCATCCGGAGGGTTTGCTCGACTACCTGGTGCAGGGATACAGCGGCGGCCCGCGCAGCCTTTGGGATCCGATACGGCGCTTGGCGCCGGCCGGCATCCTGGAACTGGCCGCCGGCGGATCGCCGCAGCTTGATACCTATTGGGACCTGCCCGGCGAGCGTCACACGCCCTCCGCGGAGCCCGGCGAAGTGCTCGAGTTCCTGGACCGGGTCGTGCGCGAACACATGCTCGCCGACGTGCCCCTGGGAGCCTTCCTCTCCGGCGGAATCGACAGCAGCGCCGTGGTCGACAGCATGGCGCGCCAGAGCGGTGAGCCCGTGGTCGCCTGCTCGATCGGCTTTGCCGAACGCACCCACGACGAGTTGGACCTAGCCCGCCAAACGGCCCAGCGCCTGGGGCTCGTGCACCACACGCGGGTGCTGACACCCGACCCCACGGGCGCCGCTGGAGCACTTGCGGAGCTTTGGTGCGAACCCCTGGCCGACCCCTCGTGTCTGCCGACCTACCAGGTCTGCAAGGTCGCGCGCGAACACGTCACCGTCGCCCTGTCGGGTGACGGCGGCGACGAAACCTTCGCCGGTTACCGGCGCTACGTGCACGACCTGGCCGAGAACCGCCTGCGCGCCCGTTTGGGCGGAGCCCTCACACGGGCGGCAGGCGCACTCGGCTCGATTTATCCGCACTTGGCCTGGGCGCCGCGTTTCCTGCGCGGGCGCACCTTCTTGACCAACCTGGGCAGCGATCCGGCCAGGGCCTACTTCCGCAGCGTGAGCCAGATGGAGCGCGCAGAGGCCCTGGATCTTTTGCACCCGGACTTGGCGCATCGAATCGGCGCACACGATCCGTTCGAGGCCTTTGCCGAGCACTACCGCCGTCCGGCCCTGGGCGATCCGCTCTACCGGGCCCAGTACGCCGACTTCCACACCTACCTGCCGGATCAAATCCTGGCCAAAGCCGACCGGGCATCCATGGGTGTCTCCCTGGAGGTGCGAGTGCCCTTGCTCGACCACCGCTTCGTCGAGCGTTTTGCCCCCATGCCGAGCGCCTCGAAGGTGCGCGGCGGGCGGGGCAAGGTCGCTTTCCGAGAAGCGCTGCGCTCGCGCCTGCCTTCCGACATTCTCGACGGCCGCAAGCGCGGCTTCGACACGCCGCTCAAGACCTGGATTTCCGGTCCCTTGCGCGGTGGAGTCGAAGAGGCCCTGGCCAGCCTACCCGCGGATTGGTTCCGGCGCGACGCACTGCAGCAGCGTCTCGCCGAACACCTGGCCGGGGCGCGCGATCACGGACGTCTGCTTTGGAGCCTGTTGGTGCTCGAACACTGGCGGCGCCGGTGGAAGGCGCGCGGATTGGCCGCATGAACGCCGCGGACTCAAGTTTGGATTCCGCCGCCGGTTCCGCGAGCGGCGCCGCGCGCGCGAGCGTGACCGTCGCCGTGGTCACTTCCCTCTATCCTTCGCCGCCCAGACCCCGGGAAGGGGTCTTCGCGGAGCGGCGCTGGTTGGCGTACGCGGCCCGCGGCGCGCGGGTGGGGATCGTGCGGCCGGTGCCCTTCGCGCCTTGGCCCCTGGGCGGCGAACGGGGCGAGTTCCGCGCCATGCCGCGCCGGGAGCAGCGCAACGGTTTGCCCGTGCTGCGGCCCAGGTACGCGCACCTGCCTGGTGCTGCGCTGGCGAGTGCCCGGGCCTTCGCGCGCGCGGCCGAGCGCGCCGTTTTGGCCTTGAGCCGCGAGTGGGGCGCGGCGCCGGATGCGATCGTGGCCGACTACGCTTGGCCCGCGGCGGCCTGTGCGCAGGTGGCCGAGCGGCTGGGCTCGGCGTTTCTGATTTCCGGCCGCGGCAACGACATTTTGCTCGGCCGCCGCGATCCGCGTATCGAACCCCATCTGCGCGCGGCCTTGGCCGCGGCCCACGGCCGCCTGGCGGTCAGTGCACACCTGGCCCGGGCCATGGATGAACTGGCCGGCGATGGGGGTACGGCGGTGGTGCCGAACGGGGTCGACGGCGAGTTGTTTCGGCCCGGGCCCCGGGGCGACGCGCGCGAGCACCTCGCGCGGCTTTTCGGCGCCGGGTGGCGAGACTGGCTCGCAGGCCATCCGCTCGTGCTCGCGGTGGGCCACCTGATCGAACGCAAGGACCCTCTCTTGACCCTCGATGCCTTCGCGCGCTCGAGCCACCCCACGGCCCGCCTTGTCTGGATCGGAGCCGGCCCCCTGGCTGAGGCCGTGCAGCGGCGCGCGCTCGCGCCCGAGTTGGGCGGGAGGGTCCGGCTCGTCTCTCCCGTGGATCCCAAACACCTGGCCCATTGGTACCGGGCGGCGGACCTTTTGGTTTTGACCAGTCGCAGCGAGGGTCGCCCGAACGTGGTGCTCGAAGCCCTCAGCAGCGGCCTAGCGGTCCTGGCCACGGACGCGGGAGGCACCTCGGAGTGGCTCGGGGACTTGCCCGAATGCCTGGCCGAAGGTCGGGATCCGGGGGGCTTGGGCCGTCGGATCGCCTCGCTGCTCGAAACGCCGCCGTCCGCCGAACGATGCAGAGCGGCGGCTTCCCCCTTCACCTGGGAAGCCTCCGCGCGCACCCTGGAGGCCCGCATCACCGCTGCCCTGGCGGCAAGGACCCCGTGAAGTTCCTCTACCACCACCGCACCCAGGCCGAGGACGGCCAGGCCGTGCACATCCGCGCGCTCCAGGCCGCCCTGCGGGCCGAGGGGCACATCGTGCGCGAAGTGGGCCTGGTCTCCCAAGGGGAGGGCGAAGCCGCCGGCAACCGCGAATCCGCGCGCAAACGCTGGGCCTGGGTCGGGCGGTTGCCGCGTTGGTCGCGGGAGTTGGCCGAGTACGCCTACAGCGGCCCGGCCAGCCGCCCCAGCCCGGTCAGCCGCCCCAGCCCGGCCAGCGTCCGGGTGCCGGCGGCAACAACCAGGATCGGGAAGGCGGGAACAATGAACGGGGCGGACGCGGGCGACCGGAGATCACCCCCGAGACGCAGGCCCAGATGGACCAGCTCCGGAC
>JBJHAV010000149.1:0-9672 GCA_050480685.1 Planctomycetaceae bacterium
GCCCGATGGCGCCGGACGATGCGCACTCGGATCTGGTCGAGGCCATCCGCGGGCTCTTGGCCCACGAGTCGGGCCGGCGCTTGGATGCGGACCGCGGAGCCTTGGAAGCAGTCCGCCGCGGTGCCGCGCAGATCGAGCGACTGGCTTCGCACCCGAAGCCGGGCCCGGCGGCGGGCGCAGCGGATTGGGAAGAAGCCCTCGGCCGCGCGGTGTTGGCGGCCTTTCCCGACCGGGTGGCGCGCCGCCGGGAGCCGGGCAGCCCGCGGGCGCGCCTGGTGGGCGGCCGTGGGGTCGAACTCGCGCGCGGCAGTCGTGTGCGCGAGGCCGAACTCTTCGTGGCCCTGGAAGTGACCGACCGCGGGGCCGACGGCCTAGTCGAGCGCGCGTCGGCGGTCGAGCGCGAGTGGCTCGAAACACGCCACCTGCGCACGGCCGTGGACGCCGAGTGGGACGCCGCCCGCGGCCGCGCGGTGGGGGTGGCGCGCACCCTCTACCTGGACCTGCCCTTGGAAGAGCGCAGCGTCGCCGCGCCGCGGGAGGCGGCCGCGGCCCTGCTCGCCCGCGCGGTGGCCAAGGATCCGGTGCGCGCGCTGGCCCTCGATCGGCCCGAGGTGCGTTCGCTGTTGGCGCGGCTCGAGTTTTTGTCGCACCACTGTCCCGAGGACGACTGGCCAAATCCGGGCCCGGAGCTCCTGGCCCGGTGGGCCGAGGGCTGGGCGCGCGAATGGGCGCCCGACGCGGTTTCCCTGGAAGAACTGGCCCGTTTGCCGGTCGCGGACCTGCTTCTCGCGCAGCTCTCCCCGGAGCAGCGCCGGGCCCTCGACCGGGAAGCCCCCGAACACTGGACCGTGCCCGCCGGCCGGCGTGTGCAACTCGATTATCCACCCGGCCGGCCGCCGGTGCTCGCCGCGCGCATCCAAGAGCTCTTCGGTCTGTCGGAGAGCCCGCGCCTGGCCCGCGGGCGCGTGCGGCTGGTGGTGCACCTGCTCGCCCCGAACGGCCGTCCCCAGCAGGTAACCGACGACCTGGCGAGTTTTTGGCGCGGCGCGTACCACGACGTGGCGAAGGAACTGAAGCGGCGTTATCCGCGTCACTCCTGGCCCGCCGATCCCACCGTCGCTGAACCCACGAGCCGCCCCAAACCGCGCCGCCCGCGAAGTGGGTAGAAAGTGCGCGACTCCGTACCCCTACTCCGGCGGCAAACGGCGCAGCCACCAGACGTGGCCCCGGTACCTGTGTTGCCCGTCCTCCCGGTAGCCCAGGTAGTCGCCGATCAACAGATCCAGGTGCCCGTCCCCGTCCACGTCTGCGGCCGAGACCTGCACCCGTCTGCCGGGGGCGTCCCACTCGCCGCTCGAGGGACCCACCAGGGTGCGGGGCGGCCCGAAGCGGCCCGAGCCCGCTTCTCCCGTGCCGCGCAGCCAAAAAACGGTTCCAGCGGCGGTGCCCACGAGGATGTCCATCAGGCCGTCGCCGTCCCAATCCACGGCGAAGGGCATCGCGTACTGCTCCTTCAGCTCCAGGGGTTTGCCCCCGACATCCAGGGGCACCAGCTCCGTATCGAAACGCAGGCCCTTTTCGCTGCCCAAGTTGCGCGCGACGAAGATGCGCCCGCAGGAGGTGCCGAGCAAGAGGTCGGCGCGGCCGTTGCCGTTCCAATCCATGGGCGCGGCGGCGATGCCGTGGGGTTGGTTGGTGCGCTCCCAACTGCCCTGCTTGCCGGGCTCGCCCCGCTGCCAAAACTGTCCGACGCGCAGCACTTGTCCCTGCAAGTCGAGGATCGCTTCGGGTTTGGCGAAGCCGCCCTCGGGCAGTCCTCGCATCCACCAGGCGCCTCCGTCGAAGCTGCCGGTCACCAGGTCGAGCCGTCCGTCACCATCGAGGTCCGCCAACTGCGGACCGATGCCGATGCATCACCAGTTGTGCACGCGGATCGGTTCGCCTTCGGCTTCGAGCAGGCCGTCGGCGACAAACCGCGGGAACTCGCCGGCTTCGGCTTCATTGCGCCAGACCGCGATGTGACCGCGGAAGGTGCCGACCAAAAGGTCGGCCGTGCCGCGCCCGAAGACGTCCGCGAAGAGCGGACCGGCGTGCCCGACGTGTTCGTCCACGGCGATCGGCCCGTCGACGGCGGCCAAACGCACCGGCGCGGCGAGCCGGATCGCATCCGGGTCCTCACCGGCGAGGGGCGCCGCGTGCAGCGCCAGGCCCGCCGCGAGGCAAGCCGCGAGCACACCGGGCGCGAGCAGGGCAAGGGACGGGGAGGACCGGAAGAGGAAGCGGGGGTCCATGGCAGCTCCTGGCTGGTGCCTAGTGGGGAAGGCCGGGGGGGCCTGCCCCGGATTGTGCCACAGTCTGGTTTTAGGAAGGCAAGGGTCTCTGTTCTGTGACGAACCCGTGACCTGGGGGCCTGGAGCGGCCTCCCCTAGGGCGTTCGGCTGCAGAGCGTGCTGGAGAGGATCACGTCCACCAGGACGGACTGCACCTCGACCGCACGGCCACAAGGATCGAAGCCCCTTCGGACCACGGACGTTTCCCTACCCGTCCCCTCGAATGCACAATCGAAGGAGGGAGCCCACACGGCGAATGTGCGGACGCACACCAGTTGCGTTTCGAACCACCCGACGCACTGACCCAGGCCGTGTTCTCCCGGTTGCACCGGATACGAAAAGTGCACCGTATCGGTGGTCGTGGACGAATCGGAAGCACTCGGTTCGAAGTTGAACTGCGCCCCGTTGGAGACCGAAAGCTGGCGCGTCGTGGTTCGACCGCTCAATAGGTTGACCCCGGGCGAAGCGCAGTGAACCGCGCGGATCGGGAAGGTCACAGAGTGGCAGGCGACCTCACCCTTTGACTCGATGCCACAGGCGGTCATGGGCCACACGGGATCCAAACTCCAATCCGGCGGCCTGGGTGCGGACGGCACACAGTCTTGAATCGATGCGAGGGCGTGGGCTGAAGGCACCCCCGCGAGCCCCACGGTCGCCACGTCTTGGAAAGGCTGCCCCGCATGTCCGACGCGCAGGTGCTCGGCCTCGTCGGAGCCCGATCCCGAGGGGGGAGCCGCAAAGTCCGGGGGCGAGGCGGCCTGGACGAACACGGATCCGGGCGGGCCGCCGGCCGGCCGCAGGGCGAGCACCAGCCAACCGCCGGGCAGGTGCCCGCGCACGTGGATCAGCGCTTGTTCCTGTTCCCAGCGCAGGAGCTGCACCACGGGCGCTTTGCCCTCAGGGGAAGGCTCGCCGTCTTCATGCGTTGCCTGGGTGTCGCTCGCGAAGTAGAAGGCGTCGACGATGGGGTAGCGCAGGGAAGCACGCAGCCGCCCGGAGGTGTCGAGGCGCACCAGGAAACCCGCGGGCTGGTCAGGTGACTCCAGATCCGCGGGCGCGCTGTGCAGGGCCCAACCCGTGCGATAGTCGTCGCGGATCGCCGACGCGCCGTAGTAAGCGAGCACCGCCTGCACGTCGACGTTGTGCATCAGCATGCCGACGTGGGCGTGGATCCTGCGATTTCCGCTGCGCGGTGTGAGGATTGACCAGCGCGTGTGCAAACCGTCGGGCCCGATTTCCCGTGTGCCGCCCCGGCCGGCCTCCAACACCACCGGCAGCGCGACGGGCTGGGTGCGTTCCAGCCGCCACTTGTGCCGGGTCGCGCCGGTCATGTTCGCTGGCGCCTGCGCGGGTAACGGCGAAAGCCGGCTCTCCAACTGCCCGATCGCCAGACCGCCGGGCACCCGCGTTTCTTGAAAGGCAAACTCCAGCCACGTTTCCTCCGAAGTCTCGAAGGTCTCGCTGATCCCGTGCTTGTCCGTGACCCGAATCGTGTCCAGCCCGTCCGCCGAACGAACCCGCAGCGTCACCCCGGGCAGCGGATCGAACAGATCCGATCGCACCAAGACCTCACTGCGCAGTCGCTTCCCCTCCGGATGCGGCGAGTCCTGTCCGGGAACGTGTCCGGCGGTAAGGAGGGAAACCCACAGGGCGGAAAACCAAACGACCGGGCGAACAGGCAGCATCGATTTCCGTGGGCAAGGGGCGTGGGGGAGAGCGGCTCGCGGTTTGCGGGAGAGTGGGGGAGTGCCGAGCGGCGGCGTACCCAGGTCCCCGGCGCCGCCGGTTAGCGGTGCTGATTGGAGCGTTGGAAAGCCTCAGCGAGGGGAATTTCAAAGGCCCCCGACCAATAGGAGTTGGTGTGCCACTCTGTGAGGGACGCACGCGCATCCCCGCGCACCCGGATCGTCCACCCGTCCAGGTCCGCGGGCCTTGTCATGGGGATGTACGCGCCGCCCGCGAGGATGCGGCTGCCTTCCAGAATCAGGGAGAAGGGCCTAAGTGGGTCGTCGATGGAAACCAGCCCGGAAGCCTCCTCGCGAACCTCGCCGTGCTGCAGCACCTCGACGGCGAGGCCGAAGGCCAAATCCTCCGGAATCTCGGCGGGCATGGGCTCGAAGTTCCAGGAGACATCCATGAAGGGTCGTTGTTGCCCGAACCAGTGGAATTCGACTCGCAGGGCAGAACGCAGCGCCTCGCCGATGGCTGGCGCATCGTCGGACCGCAGAGCCTCCTCCGCGCGTGCGACGACCGCCACCCGGCGGGTCAGCATCCCGCTCCAGTTCTTCCCATCGGACAGGACGACGCGAAAGGCCAATTCGTGTTCTCCCTCCTCGATGGGGCCGAGGACCCGAGCGCTTGCCGCCATGAGTAGCGGAATGCTGGTGTGTCCGCACCCTTGATGATCTAGGGCGCCGAGTTCCACCCGGGCCCACTCACGGTCCATGGGGAAGATCGAGATCGAGGTGTCGTGCAGCCAGCTGGGCAAGCCGACGCCCACAGTGAAAGGCACTTCGGCCGGCCACAGTGACCGCGATCGGAGCACACCCGCCGCTTCCAGCGCGCGCACCCACTGATCGTCCTCGAGCTCCGCACCGCCCTGGAGGCGCCGCTCGAACTCGACGGCATACGGGTTCAGTTCGATGTTGCCCTCGGCGTCGAGCTGGTACTCGAAGTAGGTGTCGGGCAGCCGCGCGATCAACTCGTCCAAAGTGAGTGCGCTCGGGTCCCGCACCTGCCCACCCTCGCCCGCCCCATCGGAGGCCGGGACCGGAGCCGGCCCCTGGTAGGCGAAGCAGAGCGAAATGCAGAGCAGTGCCGAAGTGCGCATGGAAAGGGCTCCCGCCGTGTGTGTCTTTCGGGCTCTCGATTCGCGCCGCCCCTCGGGGTGGGCCCCATGGGCCGAAGCCTGGCACGATTCGGGCGCCACCCCTACGATACCCCCATGGGGGAAAAGCTCGCAGATCGCCCTCCGATCCCCCCCGTGGGGTCGATCCACGCAACCGGGGGTGATGATCCTGCCGGCGGGAGGCGGACTTGGGCCGAAGACTGGCCATTGGGCCTCTTGCGGGTGTCGCTCCAGCTCTCGTTCTGGCTCGCGCTCCTGGTCGCGATGTCCTACTTCGCACTGTCATTCCTATTCCCCTGGTTCATCGTCGGCGCGCTGGTGGGTGTGCTCATGGCCGTCCAGTCCTTGTGGCTGCTCTACGCACTCAGCAAAAGCCCACTGGGCGAGTTGCGGTTCGTCTCGGTCCTGCACCTGCTGTTGGTCGCCGCCTACCTGGGAGTCAGCTACGCCGCAGCCCACTAGCTGCTGTTCGCGTACATCCGCTAGACCACCGGCGACAGCAGCGTGCACGCCGAACACCGAGGTCGGCGCAGCCCGCCCCAAAGGTCGCCCAGCCATCCTTCGCCGCGCACTCGGATCTGCCCCTTCGCGCTCCGATTCGCCTTCCGGTGCGTACCAGAGTGCGCGCCACAGTGCGCAGGCCTGCGGTCCGCTTTTCTTCCTCCTCCTCGAAGATGCCGGCCATAGCGCGGACCGACCCGCGAACCCGTCGAGAAGGCGTCACCGCCCGCAATCCCTAGGCGGGGATACAATCCAGCGCCGTCGCTTTCCTCTCGTCTGGCTTTCTCCTTCGCCCCGCCCCCATGACTCGAATGTTCGCTGCTCTTCCCCGCGCTGCTGCCCTCGCCGTTTTGTGCTCCGCTTGGTTCAGCGCCCAAGCGAGCGCGTTCCAGTTGACGCCCTACGGCTCCGGCATCAATCCGCCGGGCAGTTTGACCGTGCTCGGTGGGACGGGGGCGCTGGGCGGGACCTTGACCCTTGGCGTTTCCAACCCGCTGGCGACCACATCGACGCCCAACTTCGCTTTCCTCAGCCTGGCGACGGCCCCGGACCCGTCCTTCCCGGCGGGCACTCCCCTGGCAGGTTTCGGACTCTCCGCCCCCGGCGCCATCGGCGAACTCTTGCTCAGCGTCGTTCCCCCCAACCCCGCCTTCACCCTCGGCCCAAACGCCTGGGCCGGCGCCGGAGCGCCCCCGGCGCCGTTCCCGTTGCCGATTCCCTTCGAGGTTCCGTTCGCAGGGGCCAATCTCTACGCCCAAGGCCTGCTGTTCGACCCCTTCTCAGGGCCCTCGGTGGGCTTCACGAGCGGACTCAGGATTCGCCTGGCACAAATCCCTGATTTTCCCGGGCTCGTGCTGATCCCGCCGGGCACGTTCCAGATGGGATCGGACGCGGCGAGTGGGGCGCGGTACTTCAACGACGCGAACCAGCAGCCCGTCCACCAAGTCACGATCAGCAAACCCTTCTGGATGGGTCGGTACGAGGTGACCCAAGCGGAGTACCAGGCCCTGATGGGTACGAATCCGTCGCAGTTTCTGGGCGCTGACCGACCGGTGGAGAATGTGACCTGGTTCGATGCGGTGGCGTACTGCAACGCTTTGAATGCCCAACAGATGGCCCTTGGCAAGGTGCCAGCGGGCTACCAGTACCGCCTGCCCACGGAAGCGGAATGGGAGTATGCCGCCCGCGCGGGAACCACGACGGAGTTCCACTACGGGCCTAGCTTGCTGTGCAACCAGGCGAGGTTTTCGTACTCCTACCACTCGACGCCTGCAGCGTCCTGCAACAACCCACAAGGCACTGTGCCCGTGGGCAGCTACGCGCCGAACGCCTGGGGCCTTTATGACATGCACGGCAACGTTTGGGAGTGGTGCATGGACAGCTGGAGCAGCTACACGGCCTCGGCCAAGACGGACCCTTACGTCTCTGGCGGCCCGCACCGGGTCTTCCGCGGCGGCAGTTTGGGCAGCGCCTCGAGCAGCTGCCGCTCCGCGGTCCGGAGCAACTTCGGTCCCGGCAGCCTCAGCAACAGCCTCGGGTTCCGGGTTGTGCTCGCCCCAGTTCTCGTGCCCTAGCCCGGCGTAAGTGACGCCCGCCCGCTGGCGCAAGCCCGTAGGCCCGTGGGTCGCCGGGCCGGAGGTGCTGGAGCCAGGGGGCGGGCGAGCAGGGGGCTTGGCCTGGATTCTCTCGAGAGGTGGACCAGAGGCTCCGTCGGTCCAATAGCTGATTCTGGCGGCCAGTCGCTCCCGGGCCGGTCCCGCTGGGATTCGATACACGGGCCTTCACTTGCGCGGCGTTCTGTTCCGATCTATGTTCCGCGGTATGCGGAACGGTGCCAAAAACGGAACGCTGCTGGCGCGAGTGCTGCCGGCGCTCCGCACCCGGTTGCCGCCGGGATGGACCGTCGCGGTCGGGGGCCGGGCGTCCCCGACTCTGCGCCTGCGAGCGCCCGACCGCAAGGTCGCGGTGCTTCCTATTGTCGTGCGGCGCGGCCTCGTGCCCCGCGACGTGGCGGCGCTCTTGGCGGAAGCGGACGGACCCGTGCTCGTGGTGGCGCCCTTCTTGGGGGCGCGCGCGCGCCAGCTCATCGCCGAGGCTGGCTCCAGCTATGCGGATGCGACGGGCAACCTGCGCCTCGTGACCGCGCGTCCGGCGGTGTTCCTGGAGGCCGCGGGGGCCCAGCGCGACCCCGGGCGGACGCCGCGTCCGTTGCAGAGCCTGAGGGGCGCCGCGGCTGGGCGGGTGGTGAGGGGGCTGCTGGAGTTTGAACTGCCGCTCGGTGTACGCGGGCTCGCCGAGGCTTCGGCGACGCCGCTCGGGACGGTTTCGCGTGTGGTGAGCTTCCTCGAAAGTGAGGCCCTCCTCGAACGCGACGCTCGCCAACAGGTGATTGCCGTCAATCGACGGGCGCTGGTCAAACGTTGGGCCGAGGACTACGAGCTGACGCGTTCCAATGAGCTGCAGGCGTTCCTCGAACCGAGGGGACTCGACGCGCTCTGGCCAAAGCTGGGGCGTCTCAACCGCTACGCCGCGACGGGTTCGATCGCAGGGCCCGGGATCGCGCCACCGCGGATCGCCGCGATCTACGTCGACGATCCCGAGGCTGTGGCGCAAGCACTCGGGCTCGTGCCCGCGGAAGCCGGGGCGAACGTGTGGCTGCTAGGGCCGTACGACGACGTCGTGTTCGCGCGCACGGGCCAACGGTCCGTGCGCTCGGGCGATGTCGAAACCCCGGTCATCACCGTGGCCCCTGCCCAAGCCGCAGTCGATCTTCTGACCAGCCCGGGACGGGGTCCGGCGGAAGGCGAGGAACTCCTCAAACGCTGGACGAAGGACGGCAGGGAGCGCACCGATGGCGAGTGACCCCGATCCCGAATACGTCGACGCGCGGCGCGACCTCTTGGACGTTCTTGAAGTGCTCGGCGCCCAGCGACGCGCAGTGGTCCTTGTCGGAGCGCAGGCCATCTATCTGCGGGTGGGCGAGGGGCCGATGCGTGTCGCGCCGTACACGAAGGACAGCGACCTCGCGATCGATCCCGAACTGCTCGCGGACGAGCCGCTCTTGGCGGAGGGGCTGACGGCCGCAGGCTTCGTGCTGACGATCCGTCCGGGCACGTGGACGCGTCGCGATGGGCAGCTCGACCTCATGGTCGCCGACTCGCTCGGTGGCCCCGGCCGGCGCGGGGCGCGGCTAGGGACACACGGTTCGGACCTAGCGCGCAAGACGAAGGGCCTCGAGGCGGCGATGGTCGATCGAAGCCCGCTCGAGATTCGCGCGCTCAATCCCAAAGACCGCCGCTCCATCGCGGTCAACGTCGCCGGCATCGGCGCCCTGCTCGTGGCCAAGTTGCACAAACTGGCCGAGCGCGAGGCGGACCCCAAGCGCACGTCGGCGAAGGACGCTCTCGACGTCCTGCGGATCTTGCAGGCAGCGGAGGAGGAGGAGCTGGGATCCAAGTTGCATGCGCTGTGCGTCGCGCCCTTGTCGCGAAGTGTCACGTTGGAGGCGCGCGACCACCTCACGCGACTCTTCGGTGGTCGCAACGGACTCGGCACATCGATGGCGATCTAGGCAACCATCGGCATCGAAGACCCCGAAACAATCGCAGCATCCTGCGAGGTGCTTGCGAACGCGTTGCTGCGATCCTGGCCGATCTAAGCGTCGACGCGAGAACGACCGGGACGGTGGCGCCGAGAGAGCGCTAGTCGAGAGGGAAGGGGTACCTTCCCCATGCCCCATCCCGTACTGCTACAGTCTCTGACCGACATAACCCCGGTGTCCGAAAAAACCAGCAAGGTCACTGCTTGCCAAGTGGGTAGAAAGTACGCGACTCCGTACACACACTCCGGGCCCGGGGGGGCGAAGTGAGGGGGGGCTGGGGGCGGGTGCGCGGTCGCCGGTGACGGGGCGGCCGTCCGGCAGGAACGCCACGGCGTTCACCGCGCTCTCATGGAAGCGCAGCACCTGCTCGGCGATATTGCGCTGAAGCGACC
>JBJHAV010000150.1:0-9545 GCA_050480685.1 Planctomycetaceae bacterium
TTGAGCGACCCGCTTCCGCCGGAAGTGTGCGCGGGTGCCGCGCCCAGAGTCGCACCAGGGAGAGCAGGGCCGAACCGCGGGCGATGCCCCCTCCCAGGGAGCCGGCCCGTTCGCTCAGGTCCACGGCGATCAGGGCCGGCCAGGCATCGTCCGGGCGCAGCCAGGCCCGCTCCACCTCGCCCCGGGCAACCTCCGGACCGAATCCCGTCAACAGGATGAATTCCTCAACGACCTGCTCGATGTCCAGGCCCTGGGCGTGCAGGCGGGTGGCGGCCAGCAGCCGGCCGGCCGCGCGCCGCAGCTCCCGTTCGAGGGCCGCCCGCGCCTCGGGGTCGTCGGCGACCTCGCCGACGGCCGCCCGCTCGAAGGGGCCCAGGTCTAGGATCGCCCGGGCCACGGCCAGGGAGGCTGCCCGGGCCCGCAGACCATCGGCCAGCGGGTCGTAGGCTTCCCTGGACGACTGGCGCGCTTCCCCGGGATCGAAGAGCAGCAGTGCGCCGGCCCTCAGGCTGGGCCGGTCCAGGCGGCCGGCCCGCTCCCGGGCCATCGCATCCTCGGCGCCCAGGGGCGGGAGCACCAGTTCCAGGTGCTCGCGGTCGGGTCGCCGGCCGGTGGGGCGCACGATGGGCGGATCCCAGGGGCCCAGGGCCACCCGCGCCGACAGCCGCGGCGCCCCGGCGGCGCGGGCCGGAAAACCCAGTCGCCGGGCCAGGCCGGGGGCTTCGGCCAGGGCCGCGCGCATGTCCTGGGCCAGGGTCCCGAGTTTCAGCTCGGTCGGGTCGGCGTCGGCCCGGGGCGGCGGCGTCCCCTCCAGCCAGGAGAGGGCCGCCCGCTGGATCGCCCAGTGGTCCCGCTCGACTCCGGTGCGCAGGGCTGCCAGCCGCTCGAACTTCGCCCGGCCCAGGGCCTGGGGGGACTCATTGCGCCCGGGACGGGCAAGGGCGTGGCGTTCGAACTCCGAGGTCGCTTCGACCGCCGAGCGGACCGCGGTCACGAGCCATTGGCGCGGACCGGGGTCGAGGCGCGCCGCCAGGACCGCTTGCAGGATCGGCCCGGCCAGGGCGGCCCGCAGGGCCTCGAACTCGCCGGCGGCGTGGCGGATGGCCGGCTCCGACACCCGCAGCAGGCGGGCTCGCCCCTCATCGAAGAGCGCCGAAATACCCCGCAGCCGCTCCAAATAGAGCAGCCAAAGGGCGAGGTCCGCGTCCTTAGCGGGCAGCTCGTCCAGCGCCATCCACGCCCGGCGCAGGTACCAGTCCGGGGCGTTGGCCCAGGGCCGCAGTTCGGCCAGGAGCGCCTCGGCCTCCAGGCGGGCGATCAGCCAGCGGCGCTCGGCGCGTTCCTCCGGGGAGAGGCCCAGTTCGGGCATCAGCCTCGCCCGGCGCAAAAGTCCGTCCACCTCCGCCCGCCAACCCAGGGTTTCCATGCGGCTGGGCAGCCCCACCAGGGCGGCCTGGGCGCGGGGCGAACCCGGCGGCCGGCGCCAGGGTTCGACGGCGGCCAGGAGCCGGGCGTAGTCCTCCGCCAGTCCGTCCAGGTCCGGGCGCCGGGGCGGGCCGAGGTCCAAGCCGAGGTCCAAGGCCGGCTCTTCGGTCCGTTCAGCCTGCGCCGCCGGGGCGGTGCGCGCGGCTCCCGGTCCGGGTGCGGCCCGGCGTTCCCCCTGGCCCGCGGCGGAATCGGCGAAGGCGAAAACGAAGGCGACGAGCGCCCAGCCTGCCCCAGCCGGGCGGATCGCGGCGCCGCCCCTTGTCGCTCGACCCAAGGACATGGGCGTTGAGCCTACTCGCTGGCTGCCAAGCCGACTCGCTCCGGCTCCTGGGCCCGGTTAGGCTCGGCCCGATGTCCGCCCGCGAGCGACCCACGACCCCGCCCCCGGCGGCTGCGGCGGTGGGGATGGTCTGGAACCGTTTCGGATGGTTCGGCAGTCAGGTCGGCGGATCCGTCTGGATCCTGCTCCTCGCGGGGCTGCTCGCCATGCGCGGCGACCCCCAGGCTGCGGCGGCCGTGGTGCTGGTCTTCGCGGTCGCCAACCTGGTCGGCTGGCGCCTGTGGATCCTGCGGCGCCGCCGCGCCGCCCTGGCCGGCCACCTGTGGTTGGTCCTGGTGCTCGCCGCCGCGGCGGCCCTGGCCTTCGGGGTCACCATGGCCAGCCCCGCTCTGGAGCTCCCCGGGTTCATTTTCCTCTACCTGCTGGTCTTCCCGCTGGTCGCGGCCATGCTCGTGGCCATCGACGCCGGGGGGCGCCGGGCCCATGCGCGCCGGCTCTACGGCACCGGGGGCAGCACCCAGTCGGGCAAACGATCGGGTTCGTAGGGGCCCTTGCGGTTGCGCTCCAGGCCCTGCACGAGGCCGGGCACGCCGATCGAAGCCACCAGCGCGGCCAGGGCCAGGCCGATCGGCAGGGGCAGGCGCACGAGGCGGCTGACCAGGAAAGTCCCCAGGAATCGCAATCCGGCGGGCCGCAGGAAGATGCCCCAAGGACTGCTGTCGGGCAGGCCGGTGACGAACTCGGCGCGGGTGCCCGCGGCCAACAGGCGGCGGTGGAGCTCTTCCACGAAGACGCGGTACTCGGTGGGGCGTTCTTCGTAGTGCTGGCCGGAGAGGTGCGTGCGCGAGCCGAAGAGCGCGAAGGGGCCGGTGCGGCCGTCCGGCAGCAGGAAGTCGATGGCGCACAGGTACTGGTCGCCGCCGCCGCGCTCGCGTTTCCACCACAGGCGCACGCGGGCGATGTCGGCGTAGGAGAGCGCCCGTTCCGAACGGTCGCCTTGGCGCACCCGGAGCTTGTCCTCCTCCAGGGTCAGGGCCATCGGAGGGTCGTAGGCGCTGGGCCGGAAGTGGTATTGCAGGCCGGACATCGAGCGCCAGCATGGCCTCTTCCGCGTGGGGCGCAAGGGGGGCCTTGCGCCGCGGCGGGGCCCCGCGCGAGGATGCCGCGCCCATGGGCGCGCTCCAGCACGGCGGCATTTCGGCCAGGCTGGCGGCGGCGCTGGCGCGCCTGGATCGGCTCGTGGATTGGGAGCGCCGCGATCGTTCGGCGGCGGCGCTGCAGTCCATGCGCGTGGACCTGGGAGCCGCGCGGGCCCTGCTCGGGCGGCTCGAAACGGCGCGCGGGGGGGCCCTCGGGCGCCGTGCCGCCGTGGTGCACATCGCCGGCAGCAAGGGCAAGGGCACGGCGGCCAAGGCGGTGGAAGCGGCTGGCCTGGCGGCGGGGCTGCGCGTGGGGCGCTACGGTTCGCCCCACGTGGAGCGCATCCACGAGCGGGTCCAGGTGAACGGCCGCGACGTCTTGGACGACGACCTGGCCGCGGGTCTGGAGGCCGCGCTGGCCGCCCTCGACGGTGAGCGCGCCGCCGGCGGACCGGGGGCCGAGGCCACCTGGTTCGATGTGCTCAGCCTGGCGGCCTTCGACGTGTTCGAGCGCGCGGATCTGGACCTTTGGGTGGTCGAGGTCGGCCTCGGCGGCCGGCTCGATTCCACCAACGTGCTCGACGGCGACGTGTGTGTGGTCACGGGCATCGAACTGGAGCACACGGCGATCCTGGGCGACACCCGCGCGGCGATCGCGGCCGAGAAGGCGGGCATCTTGAAGCCCGGCGCGGCCGTGGTCACCGGGCTCACGCGCCCGGGATCCGCGGCCTCGGGGGACGATCCGGCGTCCCGGGTGCTGGAGGAGCGCGCGCGCGCCCTCGGGCTCGCGGTGGACTGGCGCCCGCCCGTTCCCGGGGATTCTTTCGAGGACCGGGCGCGCGCCCTGGCGGCGGGGGTCTTCGAAGCCCTGGGCGCCCGGGGCCGCACGGGCGCGGACGGGGCGCCCCTTCGCGGCGGCTTGGCGCTCGGGCTCAGCGATCGGGCGATCGCCCTGCCGGGCCGCTGGGAGCGTTTCGAGGTGGACGGCGTCCCGGTGGTGCTCGACGGCGCCCATGTGCCCGCGAGTCTGGCGCTCCTGCGGCGACGGCTGGAAGCGGACGGGAGCCTTCTCGGCTCCCCGGTGGTGGTCTTCGGAGCCGGGCTCGACAAGGACCTGGCCGGCCTGCTCAAGGTGTTCGTCGGGTGGGCCGATAGGGTCCTGTGCTCATCCGCGGGGGCCGGGCCCTACCTCTCTCCTGAGGTCTTGGCCGCCAAGGCCAGGGAGTTCGGCCTGGGGGCGGAAAACGTCCCCGACCCTCGGATGGCCGTACAGCGTGCACTCGCCGTGGCCCAAGGCCGCTGGGTGCTCGTCACCGGTTCCCTCCACCTCTGCGGCGCCGTGCGCGCCGGCTTGCCCGTGGCCGCGCGCCCGTCCCCATGTTGACGATCGTATCGGACCTCCTCTTGACCGACGCGTTCCTGATCAAGGGACAAGTCGAGAACAAGTACGCCCGTTTGAGCCAAATGCTCGACGAGTACCGCCGGTACTTCATCAAGGTCCGCGACGCGACCCTGATCGATCTCGGTACCCGCGACCGTATCCAGACGCCGCTGGTGCACGTCAATCTCGACGAGATCCTGATGGCGCACGAGTTCCTCGATTCGACGGTCGATCCCAATCTGGCCAGGCTGGCCAAGGAAAAGGCGCTCAGCTACAACCGGGTGCGGGTTTTCTACACCGGGAACCTGAACGTCGAGGTGGCCGGCCTGGTGCGTCCGGGAAGCTACGAAGCCGATGACCGCAGCACGCGCCGCTTCTTCGTCATGACGAAGCCCGAGGTGCGCGGCATGAACCTGGACGGCGACAAGGACCTCGAGACGCTCAAGCGCATGGACTACGTGGTCCTGAACAAGACGCGACTCTCGTACCTCTACGACTTTTCGTAGGGGCGGAGCGCGGGACGAGGCGCATAGGCGGCGTCCGCCGCGTCGGCGGCCCCTTCACCGAAGCCGCTCCCCTTGCAGCCGCGCTCAACCCGCGGTGCGGCCCGACAGAGTGCGCTGCAAAAGCGCCTCCAGGGCCGGCATCAACACGGGCTTCGACAGGTAGTCGTCCATTCCACCCGCCAGGCAGCGCTCCCGGTCGCCTTCCATCGCGCCCGCGGTCAGCGCTGCGATCGGGCCGTCGAACCCCAGATCGCGCAGGGCGGCCGTGGTCTCGAAGCCATCCATACCGGGCATCTGGCAGTCCATCAGGACCAGGTCGAATGCCTTGCTGCGGAAGCATTCCAGTGCGGCTTCACCGCTTTCCGCTTCGACCACTTCCAGGCCGAGCCGCTGGAGCAGAACCCGCGCCACGCGTCTGTTGGTCGGGATGTCATCGACGACCAAGACGCGGGCCTCGTACTTGTTCAGCGCCGGCTTCACTCCCTGCGCAACCCGTTCGGCGGGCAAGGCGGCGAGCGGCTCAGCAGAGCGATCCGCATCGGCTCGGTCTTTTTCGCGCACGGCGAGCTGGGCTTCGAAGGTGAAGGTGCTGCCGACGCCGAGTTCGCTTTCCACCTGGATTCCGCCGCCCATCAACTCCGCGAGCCGTTTGGCGATCGGCAAGCCCAAACCCGTTCCCTGGTGTTTGCGCGAGTCCGTGTCGTCCACCTGGTAGAAGGGGTCGAACAGGCGCGGCAGGGCACCGGTAGGTATCCCGATGCCGGTGTCCGAGACCCGGCAGGTCAGCTTCACGCGGGACCCTTCGGGCGCGTCGAGGGCAATCGCGACCCGTACCCGGCCTGCTTCCGTGAACTTGGCGGCGTTGCCGATCAGGTTGGTGAAGATCTGGCGCAGGCGCAGCGAATCGCCGAGCAGCACCGCGGGCGCCGCGGCGCTGCATTCGACTTGCAAGGCCACCCCGCGGCCTTCCAGTTCACCTCGGAAGAGATTGGCGACCTGGCGCCCGATGCGGCAAGGATCGACCACTTCGGAAACCAGTTCGATGCGGTCGGCTTCGACCCGAGCCAAGTCGAGCAGGTCGCTCATCAACTCGAGCAGCGTGCGAGCCGAGTCGTGGATCAACTCGATGGCCTCGCTGCGATCCACTTCGGCGACCCCGTCGCCGGCGAGCAACGTCTGGGTCATGCCCAGGATGCCGTTCAAGGGGGTGCGCAGCTCGTGACTGACGTTGGCGAGGAAGCGGCTCTTGGCCCGGTTGGCGTGATCGGCGCGTTCCAGTGCGGCCTTCAGTTCAAGGTTCGAGCGCTCCAAGGATGCGCGCGCGGAGTCCAGTTCCGCGGTGCGCTCGGCGACCCGCTGCTCGAGCAAGATGGCGGCCTGGAAGACCTCGAAGGCGTTACCCTGGGCGGCCGAGTGCTCTTCCGCCCGATCCATCAGCACGCGGTTGACCTTCTCCATCCGCGTCAGGGCGCGTTCGAGTTCCGCGATACGGGCAGCGGGGTCCAAGCTTTCGCGACCCGCTTCGTTTCCCGAAGAGCCCCCGTCGGGCTTCATGGGGCCTCCGGAGCGCCGAGGGCGACGGCGGTCAGCGTCTGATTCATGTGCAAACCGCCCAGTTGTTCGCCGTAAGTTGCGAAGCCAATCGCGTTCAATTCCTCGAAGTGGCGCTGAACGACCTGTTGCGACTCCGTGCTGCGGATCTCCAGTTGGCGCAGGATGCAGTCGAAGGCGATCGTCAGCTCCGGCTCACCGAAGTCCTTGCGCAGGCTGCTCGCGGTGGCGGCCAAGTCGCAGATCAGATCGCCCCTTTGGGCGAGCGAGAGCACGACTCCGGTTTCGATCGCGCAGTAGAAGTCGAGGCTGCCCCCGGGCCCGACCCGTTGGATCGAGCGCACATAGTCCTCGCCGCCGATCGAGAACACGACCGGATGGCGCGAGAAGACCTCCGGGCCCAGCGCGTCCGGGGCGATGCCGACCAGGCGTGCGTATTCGTGGGCAGCCACGTCGCCGTTCAGCTCCAGCACCCGCCGGATGTCCGCCTGGGCTTCGGTGACCACCATGCGCTCCTTGCCGCGGGTGAAATGCTGGGTGCGGAAGACGCGGAACGGTCGGTCGGTGCGCACCAGCGCCAGGGCGGCGCGATCGGCCCCGAAGTGGCCGTTCACCAGGATGCGTGTGCGTTCGAAGGCTAAATCGTCGCCGGCCGACCCCCCGAGCAGTCGGATGGCGCCCAGGGCGCCCTGGGCGGCGCTGGCGAGCAACTCTTCCCGTTTGGCCAGCCCATCCACGAGCAAGAGGGCGAAGCTATTGCTCGCATCCGGCGCCCCTGCCCGCAGGGCCGTGCGCTCGATCAGGGTCTGTACGGCCCGCTGCACCCGACCCAGGCTCAGGCCCTCCAGGCCGTCCAGGGCCTCGACTTCGACCGTGGTTCCCCCGCCGGGCAGGACCGCCAAGACCAGGCCGGAGGTGGAGCAGCCCATGGGACCGACTTCGCCCGCCGTGCTGCATCCGAGCCAGGTCAGATCCGGCCGCTCGCGGCCCAACTCGGCGGCGAGCACGTCCAGGTCGTGGCCCGGGCTGGCGAAACACAGACCCAGCGAACCTTCGACCCCGCGCAGGGCCCCGAGGGCTTCCCGCACGGCGGATTCGGTGTGGGGAAGCAGGCTGGAGGCCCTGCGCTGCACACGAGGGGTGACTCGGCGCGTGTCCATCCAGCGAACATCGACGGAACCCGGCTCCCGGGTTGACCGCCCCTGTCCGCATTTGGGGGCCGCGCGTCGGAATCGGGAAAGACCCTCAAGGTGGGCTCGGCGCCAACCCCATGTGCGCGAGCACCTCGGACACCAAAGACCTGACGAGTTCCGGTCTTCTGGGGTCCACATGGGGTCCGGCGGTCCACAGCACCTGGATCGAGGGACTGCCAGCCAGTTTCAGGGCTTGCAGGCTTTCCGCCGGCAAGCGCTGGTCTTCCCGGGCGGCCACCAGCACCAGGGGCCGCCCTTCGAGTTGCTGCACCCGCCGTGCGGCGTCCAGGGAGTCGCCCATGGCCAGGTGGTTCAGGAGCCCCGCCGCGCGCTTGCGCCAAAAGCTGCGGGGCAGGCGGCTTTCGAGGGCGTGCTCCAGCCAGCGCCGGTTGTCGCCGCCGCCGTGCACCAACCACAGGCGCGACACACGCGGATCCAGGGCCCCCGCGGTGGCCGCGAAGGGCACGCCCAGGGAGACACCCATCAGCTCGATCCGCTGGGGGTCGACGTCCGCCTCCCCGAGCAGGAAGTGAATCGCCGTCAGCACGGCCGCCGGGGTGTCCCGCAGCGCCGGCCGCAGGGAGCGCGCGGCCGCGATCCCCTGGCGGACCCCGCGGGGACGTTCCGGCCCCGTGTAGGGGTAATCGAGGGCCGCGAGCAGGGTGCCGTGGGGGTCGCCGATCAGTTCGACCGCGTCCCGCCCGGTGCGGTGCCCCCCCAGGATCACCACCAGGGGCACCGGTTCGGCGGGCAGGGGGTCGGGCCGCAGCAGCCTCAGATCGAAGGCCAAACCGCTGGCGGCTTCGAGCCGCACGGCCTGGGTGACGAGCCCAGCTCGGAGCTCCTCCAAGGGCCCGCGCTCGACCACCACCGGCGGACCGGCCCGGGCCAGCACGTGTTCATCCACTTCGCCCCCAAGGCTCCACAGCCAGACCGCGAGCAGCAGCGGCGGCAACACCAGCGCGGCAAGCAGAAACCGGCGCCGCGACGGGCGCTTCACGGTCCGAACTCCCCCGAGACCGTCTCGATTTCCTCGGGCGGGGGTTCCAGCTCGTCGAGGATCTCCACGTAGGACAAAAACCGCGAAGCGCCGATCGCGCCCGCTTCCACCGCATCGACGATGGCGCAGCCCGGTTCGTGATCGTGGCTGCAATCGGGAAAACGGCAGCAACCCGCGTAGGGGGCAAACTCGGGGAAAAGGTGCCGCAGGTCGGCTTTGCTCATGCCGAAGGGCCGAAAGACGCGAATGCCCGGCGTGTCGATCACGTGGCCTCCCGAGGCGAGCGGGATCATGCGCGAAAAGGTCGTGGTGTGTTTGCCCGCGTCCCAATACTTGCTGACCTTGCCGATGGCAAGCCCCAGACCGGGCTCGAGCGCATTGAGCAGACTGGACTTGCCGACCCCCGAAGCGCCGTAGAAAACGCTCGTGCGCCCGGCCAACCGGCCGCGCAGTTCTTCAACGCCGGTTCCGTCCGCAGCGCTGGTTTCGAGCACCTCATAACCGGCGGTTTCGTACGTGGCGCGCACGTGCTCGGCGTCGCCATCCCGGTCGAGGTCGATCTTGTTGAGCACCACCGACGCCTCGATCTCGCTCCAACGACAGCCAACCAGAATGCGATCCGCGCGGTTCGAGGAAAACTTCGGCTGGCGCAGTGAGCTGACCACAAACACGTGGTCCACATTGGCAAACAAAATCTGCTCTCGCGGATCGTGGCTGGAGGCCACCTTGCTGAGCCAATTGCGCCGCGGCAAAACCTCCTCGATCCGCGGCGGATCACCCACCCGCGTCACGAGCACCCGATCCCCAACCGCCACCGCCGTCTTGACCTTCTCCAGATCCGCAAACAACCGCCCCCCCGGCGCACAAGCCCGCACCTGCCCCTCCATCTCCACATGCAACACCCGAGCATCGCCCCGCAAAACGAGCCCCTCCACCAGCGCCCCACCCCCCGCCCCCTCACTCGCAACCTCCATGCGCCCCCATCCTAAGCCCTCCCACCCCCTTCC
>JBJHAV010000151.1:0-9532 GCA_050480685.1 Planctomycetaceae bacterium
CCGGCCGACGCTCCCAAGGTGATCCTGGAGACCAGCGCGGGTCGAATGGACCTGGCGCTCTATCAGGACCGGGCGCCGGCCCACGTGGAAAACTTCCTGCGCCTCGTGCGGGAGGGCTTCTACGACGGGACCCGCTTTCACCGGGTGATCCCCGGGTTCGTGGTCCAGGGCGGAGACCCCAACACCCGCGAGGGCGATCCCACTACCTGGGGCCAGGGCGGGCCGGACTACAAAATTCCCGCTGAGCCCAACAACCTACGTCACTTCCGCCTGGCCGTCGCGGCGGCGAAGATGCCCGGGGACCTGGAAAGTAGCGGCAGCCAGTTTTACATCACGGTCGGTACCCCCCACCACCTGGATGGGGAGCACACCGTCTTCGGGCGCCTGATCGCAGGCGAATCGACCCTACAGCGCATCGCCGCCGGCGAGGTCGAGCCCGGCACGGACCGTCCGAAGGAAGCCGTGCGCATCGTTTCCGCCAAGGTACTCGGGGAGCAGTAGGGTGCTCCCAGCCCGGGAGCACCCAGCGCGGCTCGAGACCCGCGACCCAACGGGGAGGCGAAGGACCCGCGCTGATTCCCTTGAGGGGTAGAAGAGCCTCCTCAGATAGGCCGCGATGCCCGGCCTCCCGCTCCCCACCGCCTGAAGGGCGGCGTGGCGCCGCGGCGCCGGGAAGGCTGGGATTGCTTGAACGCCCGTCAAGATGGGCGCCCCTGGAGGTTCAGAGGGTCTCCGCCGGAGCCAAGCGTTCCAGGAGGCGGTCCAGGTCGTCCCGATCGTAGAAGTGGATCTGGACCTGGCCGCGGCAGTCCCCGCGCACCTGCAGTTCCACGCGGGTTCCCAGGGACTCTTGGAGCCTTGCTTCCAGGGTCGCAACCCAGGGGGGCGGCTCGCTGACGGGCCGCGGGATGATGGCAGAGTCCTGGGGCGCATCGGACGCCGCTTCCGACACACTCGGCCCCGCCTGCGACACCCCCTGGACCCGTTCCCGGACCAGGCGCTCCACGTCCCTCACGCTCAGGCCCTGCTCCACGGCCCTGGAGGCCATTGAAACCCGCTCGGTGGCGTCCGCGAGGCCAAGGATCGCCCGCGCGTGGCCCATGGAGAGGCTCCCGCGGATCAGGGCCTCTTGCACCGGGGTGGGCAGCTCCAGGAGTCGCAGGTGGTTGGTCACGGTGGTCCGCTTCAGACCCACCCGTTCCGCAACCTCGTCCTGGGTCGAACCCAGGCGCTCCAGGAGGAGCCGGAAACCCCGGGCGCGCTCGATCGGGTCCAGGTCCCGGCGCTGGAGGTTTTCCACCAGAGCCAGCTCCAACATCTGGTCGTCGCTGACCCCTTCACGGACCACGGCGGGGACCTTGGTCAACCCGAGGAGTTGGCTCGCCCGCCAGCGCCGCTCTCCGGCGATCAGCTCGTGGATCGCCCCCACCTTGCGCACCACGACAGGCTGCATGACCCCGTGGACCCGAATGCTCTCCTTCAGCTCGTCGAGCCCCTCGGCATCGAAGTGCTTGCGGGGCTGGAAGGGGTTGGGGCGGATCGACGAAACCGGGAGATCCAAGCTGCTGGCAGAGGTCTCCTTGGGAGTGTCACGGTCCGAGAGGAGGGAGCCGAGGCCGCGGCCGAGTCGTCTTTCCATGGGGCGAGGGGGGGTAGAGGGGGAGGTTCCACGTGGAACGGGAGCGGAGCCTAGGGCTAAGCTGTGCGCGTGTCGAGCATCACTGCCCCCAAGGGCACCCAGACATCCCAGGAACCGTCCGTTCGTGTGCCCTGGGGCTTTCTCTGCCGTACCGCGGCCCGGGTAGCCTGGCGTCGACCCGCCCTCTGGCTCTACGTTGGACTGCTGCTCGGGGGCTGGTGGGCGCTGACCGTGGCGGTGGGGCTCGTTCCTGCCAAGGATGACCGTGATCCGGCCCCGTGGTTGCTTGAACTTGCCTGGCTCGGAGCGGCATTCAGTACCTCCCTGGCGCTGCTTTGGCTGCCGGCCGCCGCCAGCCTGGAGTCCGGGCTCAGCCACCGGGAGCGACTCCTCGCCCGACTTGCCCTGCTGGGGGCGGCCTGCGTGCTCTCCATGGCCCTGGTGATCGCCTTTCCGCTGAGCTGGGGTTGGCTGCTGCTTCCGGCTCAAGACCTCCTACAACTGGCCACTTGGGCCGTACACATCGCGGGTTTTGCGCTCTTCCTGAGCTGCCTCCCGGTATCGGGCCTGGTGGGGGTGCTGATTTTCTGGATCGCCACCTGGTTGGGCCCGGGTCTTTGGCCGAATCAACCCTGGTTGGCTACCCTACCTGTGCCCTGGGAGGCCAGTTTGGCCCATCTTGGACGTTCCACGTGGAACCCCAGCCCTTGGCTGGCCGCCATCGGCTGGACAGCCGGGGCCTGGGCACTGCTTCGCCCGCGATCCACCCGATGAGATACGGCATTCTCGGCGACATCCACGCCAATCTCTCGGCCCTGGAGACCGCCCTTGACTTGCTCGAGGAGGAGCGTGTCGATCGCATCGTGAGCGTGGGGGACGTGGTTGGTTACGGGGCCGCTCCCCGGGAGTGCATTCGCCTGCTCCAGGAGCTGAGCGCCCTGGTGGTCAAGGGAAACCACGATGCCGCCTGCGTCGACGAAATCGACACCACCTACTTCAATCAGTACGCCCGCTTCGCCGTCCAATGGACCCGCGGGATCCTCTCCCAGGACGACCTGGACTGGTTGAGGGCCCTGCCGATGACCCTCCACCTGGGCGACTGCGAGGTGGCCCACGGCACATTGGACCGTCCCGAGAACTACGACTACTTGATGGGCATCCGCGAGGCTGCCGCGTCGATCGAAGCTCTCAGCAGTCCTGTCTGCTTCGTGGGGCACAGCCACATCCCCATTTCGGTTCTGCGCCACAGGGATGCCCCCCATCGCTTGGCCTATTCCCCGGACTCCACCCTGGATCTCTCCGAAATCGATCGGGCGATCGTCAACGTCGGCTCCGTAGGGCAACCCCGGGATGAGGACCCTCGCCTAGCTGTGGCGGTGTACGACAGCGATGCCAGAAAGATCTGGCTCCACCGCCGCGCCTACGACGTGGAGCGGGAGGCCCTGCGCATTCGAGCCGCCGGCCTTCCGGGGATGCTGGCGGACCGCCTCTGGCTCGGGGTCTGAGCGAGGCCGGGGTGACGACCGGGAGCGGTCGTCAGCGGTGCCTCAGGTAGGCCAGTTCCGACGGTAGGGAGTCGATGCCGGCCTCCCCTAACCCGTTCTCGAACAGGGTCGCAATGTCCCGAAGCGGGTGCTGGTCCCCCCGGAACACGTACCGCCGCACATCCGGCTGGGAGCCCACAGCCACGAGAATCTCCAGGATCGAGCCCGCGTTGCAGCGCCGGTTCCCGATCTCCACCTCCACGGGCGTCCCATGGTGATTGACGATGCCGACAATCAGGGCCGCCGGGCGCGCGTGGATCTGGAGCCCGTCGACCAACTCGACCTCCATCTCCTGAAGTGTCGTGTATGACGGAAGCAAATCCTCGGCGACCACACGTCCGGCGCGCAAGACCTCCAGGGCCGGCACCAGGAGGTCATTGAGGATGCAGCCCTGCACCCGATGGGGCTCGATCACCTCCGCCAGGCGATCGCGGCTCCGCGAGGCGCGAGCCTCGCTTTCGTGCCTCTCGTGGAAGTGGGTCAGCTCCGTGACCGCCTCCAGGAGGTGCAGAACGGCCGAGGCATAACCCCGGAGGGCAGGTAGACGGGGGTCCCTGGCCTCGAGAACCGTGTTCTTGATGTAGGTGTCGTAGGTCGACTGCAGGTTGTGAACCGTCGCCTCGTAGACGCGGGCCTGCTCCTCCGTGCAGATCTTGCGCAGCAGGGCCGAGCGACGTGCGGGATCCTCCATGTGGGCGATCCCGATGGCATCCATCAGGTCCGCGGCCTGTTGGAACTTGGAGGCCACCTCCGCGATCTTCTGCTCTTCGTCGACCAGGTCGTCCTGGCCCACGTTGCGGGGCAACTTCTGGTGCGCCACCGGCGGCAGGAAAAGCTGCTCGTCGAGCATCTCGTCGGTCCGCCGGATGCCCAGGGACTCCAGCTCGGCGAAGAGGGCTTCAAACAGAGCCATTACTGACTCGGAGACCTGATCCGCAGCCCTGCCGGCCCGCGGGACCACAAAGTCGAGCAGTTCGGGGGCCCAGTGGCGCGACCCGTAGGACTCGAAGCGCGAGAACATGTGCGCCAGCCGAAACCCCGCCTGGGCAAACCCCCGCAAGGCTGCGACCAGCTCCGTCAGAAAGCGGAAGGAGCGGTTGTAGCGGGCCCCGTGGTCGTCGAGGTACGACTCCAGCTCGTTGGCCGCCTGGAAGAGGTGGAAGTAGTGCCGCTTGTGCAGGCCGGCCCGGGCGGCCAGCCCCCCCAGCCACTCTTCCCCGGGCAGGCCTGGCCCGGCCCGGTCCGACCGCAGGCGGTTGCACAGTTGCAGGAAAGGTTCGAGATGCGCCTGCAACTGCTGCGCGAACTCCTGTTCACGCACGACCAGCTCTATGGGGGGTGAGTCGGGCATCTGGGGCGGAGAGGACCTCTTCGTTCCAACACTACCCGATCGGAACGGACCGCGCGATCGGCGGCCCGGCCAGGAACCCGGGAAGCCTTCAAGAAGCCCTCGGCCGGGGACCGATGGGCCCTCCCGAGTGCCGTCGGCGCCGGTCCGCGACCCCCCGTCGCCGGCCCACCCCGCTTCGAACTACCCGATCAGGATTCGGGCCCATGGCGATGAGCAGTGACCGCTGCCTGGAAACCTACCTCCAGGAAATCAACGAAGTTCCGCTTCTGACCGCGGACCAAGAGCTCGAGTTGGGGCGCCGCATCCAGAACGGCGACCTCCAGGCGCGCGAACACATGATCCGCGCCAATCTGCGGCTCGTGGTGTCGATCGCCAAGATGTACTCCGACCGCGGGCTGTCCCTCCAGGACCTGATCGCCGAGGGCAACATCGGGTTGATGAAAGCAGCGGAGAAGTTCGACCCCAAAGCGGGTTGCCGCTTCTCCACCTACGGCTCCTGGTGGATCAAACAATCGATCCGACGCGCCCTGACCAACTCCGTTCAGTCCGTGCGGGTGCCCGGGTACATGAATGAGATGATCTCGAAGTGGCGCCAGGTAAGCGCCGAACTCGGCTACCGCCTCGGGCGCACGCCGAACATCTCCGAGGTCGCCAACGAACTCGGCATCCCAGAGGACAGTTGGGGCGTTCTGCGCCAAACCATCGAGACTTCGAGCATGGGACCCCAAGTCTCCCTCGACGCGATGAGCGTGCACCAGGACGTGGTCGAGGATCCGCGCGTGGAGAATCCCGAGGACAAGATCGCCCACAACGATCTTTTGGCGCGCCTCTCCTCGCTGCTGAGCAACATCGACGAACGGGAAGGCACCATCCTGCGCCTGCGCTACGGACTGGATGGCCACAGTGAACCGATGACCCTCAAGGAAATCGGCAAGGTCGTCGGGCTGACGCGCGAGCGTGTGCGCCAGATCGAACGCGAGGCGCTGCAAAAACTGCAGCGGGTGATCGAGGGGGAGTAGGGCCGAGGCTCCTGAGCCCCAGGCTCCTCCGATCCAGACCGCCGAACACAAGCGCGGGCGCCCGCGGGCTAAACTGCCCAATGATGAACCGGGCCCTGCGCGACGGCGGCGGAGAGACCACACCCGCCGAGCTGCTACGAGAAGCTGCAAAACTCCGCGCCCCCAGCGGAACCGCGCTCTACGTGCACCTCCCGTTCTGCGCGGCCAAGTGCAGCTACTGCGATTTCTATTCGCTGCCCGCCGAAGGCCAAGACCTCTCCGGCGTGTTGCAAGTCGTCTTGCTCGAGCTGGAGCGCCGCGCACCGGTCTCTCCGCGCACGGTGTTCATCGGCGGAGGCACACCCTCGATCCATCCGACCGCTGAGCTGGTCGCCTTCCTCGATGCCCTCGATGCGCACACCGGCTGGCGCACCTCCGCCGAGGAAGTCACCGTCGAGTGCAACCCAGAGAGCTTGGACCCGACGAAGGCCGAAGCCCTGCGCGCAGCCGGGGTCACACGCCTCTCGATCGGCTTCCAGAGCCTCGACGAATCTCGGCTCGCGCTCTTCGGCCGTGTGCACGATCGCCGCCAAAGCTTCGCCGCTTTCGCCGCCGCCCGCGCCGCCGGCTTCGAACGTTTGTCCGTGGACCTGATCTACGCCGCGCCCGGTCAAACGCCCGCGGACTGGCGCCGTGAGCTGGAAGAGGTGCTCGCCTTGGGTCCCGACCATCTCTCCGCCTACAACTTGACCTTCGAGGACGGTACGGCCCTGGGCACGCGCTTCGAACGCGGCGAACTCGCCTCCGCGGGTGAAGAAGCGGAGCTGGAAATGTTCTGGGACACGCACCGCCTGTGCGCCGACGCGGGCCTTTCGGCCTACGAAATTTCGAACTTCGCGCGGCCCGGACAGGCCTGCCTGCACAACATCGGCTATTGGCGGAACCAACCCTACGTGGGGGTCGGACCGGGAGCCGTGAGCCGCATCGGCGAACTGCGCTTCGGCAATCCACGCGCCCTCGGACCCTGGCGTGCCGCGGCCGAAGCGCGCCGCGACGCAACCGCCTGGTGTGAACGTTCGAGCCCGCTGGCTCGCCTGGGCGAAACCTGGTGGCTCGGCCTGCGGCTGAACGATGGGGTCGATCCCGACGAGGCGCGCGCGACCAGCGGCTACACGGCAACCGGCGACGACCCCGCCGTGGGCGAAGCCCGCCGGCTGGAGCAACTCGGCTTGCTCGAACGCGCGGGGGCTCGCTTTCGCCTGAGCGAGCGCGGACTGCCCCTCGCCGACGGGGTCGGGCGCTGCTTCATCGAGCTGGCGGCAAAGGCCGGCCCCGCGCAGCGAACGTGACGCCGGACTTTCCCGCGCGGGAGCGCTTGGCACGGCCGCTCCGACCGCGCACCATGCTGCTCGGCGCCCTGGCCCCAAGCCCACCCGCCCAACCCTTTCCACCATGAGCGCAACCACCCCCTTCTCCGACCGCCTGGACGCCGCGGTGCGCCAAACAAGCAGCGTCTGCCTGCTCGGGCTCGATCCGCACCTCGACCTGCTGCCCGAGGCCTTCGCCGTGGCGCGCGATCGGTCCGCGCCGCGCGCCACCCGGGCGCGTGCCATCGCCGACTTCTGCTGCGAACTGGTCGACCTGGCCGCGGGCCGCGTTCCGGCGGTCAAACCCCAGTCCGCCTTCTTCGAACTCTTCGGCGCCGATGGAGCCCTGGCCTGGGAGCAGGTCGTCGAACACGCCCGCAGCCGCGGACTGCTCGTCGTGGGCGACCTCAAGCGCGGCGACATCGCCAGCACGGCCAAGGCCTACGCCCTCGCGCACCTGGCGGATTCCGGGCGCGACGGCCGCGGCCGTGTGGATGCCATGACCCTCTCGCCGTATTTGGGCAGCGACACACTCGAACCCTTCGTCGAGGTGGCGCGCGAACAACACGCCGGCCTGTTCGTGCTCGTGCGCACATCGAATCCCGGCAGCGGCCGTTATCAGGCGGAGGGCGAGCCGGGTTTGGCCGCCCGGGTGGCGGACGACGTGACGCGCCTGGGGGAAAGTGTCCTGGGGCGCTGCGGCCTCTCGTCCATCGGCGCGGTCGTCGGCGCCACCCACGCCGGGGAGCTGGCGCGCTGGCGCGCTGCGCTGCCGAAGGCCTGGTTGTTGCTGCCGGGCTACGGCGCCCAGGGGGCCACGGCCGCGGATGTGGCTGAAGCCTTCCTGGCCGGTGGCAGCGGAGCCCTGGTGGCTTCCTCGCGGGCCGTCGCCTTCGCCTACCGCGAAAAGGGAGCACCGGCCCACTGGCGCGAGGCCGCGGACCTGGCCCTCGCGCGCATGTCCGAGGACCTGGGAGCGGTGCTCGCCGCGCGGGCCTGACCGAAGCCCCGTGCGCCTCGAGTTTTTGCCCGCCGACGCCCTCGGCCTGTCGCCACTCGCGCGCCACGCCCTGGTCGGTCGTCCCAGACCGCCCGGGCTCGCTCAGGTCATCGCGCGCCGGGCCGAGGATCTCGCGCCACCCGCCACACCCGACCCGTCCCTGCTGGAGCGGACCGAGCTCGTTTCCGCACTCGAGGGCCATTTGACCCCCCTGGGGGCCCCCGATGCTTCCCGAGCCGCCGCGCGGCGCCTGGCCCAGCCGGACGCCTGCGCGGTGCTGGTCGGCCAGCAACCCGGCCTCTTTGGCGGCCCGCTCCTGAACCTCTTCAAGGCCGCCCACGCCGTGCGCCTCGCGCGCCACCTGGAGAGTGTCTGGAGCCGGCCCGTGGTGCCAATTTTCTGGATCCATGGGGACGACCACGACGCCGCGGAGGCGGGCTGCCAGCTCTTCCTGAACCCCCACCTGGATGTGGCGCGCCTGGGCATCCCCGGGTTCGGCCCCTCCCGCCGCATGCTCTCGCGGCGGCCGCTCGACGGGGCGACCCACCGCCTGAACGATCTGCGCGCGGCCTTCGAGGAGTTGTTGCCCCGCACCCCCTGGCGCGAGCGGGTGGTTCACTGCCTCGCCCCGCGGGACGGCGAATCCCTCGTCGAACCCCAGGCCAGGCTGTTGCTGGAGACCCTGGGGGCACAGGGGCTGGTGGTGCTCGATCCCCAGTGGATCCGGCCGGCCCTCTCCCGGGCCCTCTCCCACGTGCTGCTGTGCGACGCACCCGGGGCGCTCGAAGCGGGCCGGAGGCGGGTTGCCGCGGCCCTCGGCACCCCGGAACCGTCCCCGGCGGAGGACCCACCGACCGCCCTGGCCTTCCGCCTGGACGCCGAAGGCCGCCGCCTGGCCCTGCGGGTCCGGGGAGCCGGCTTGTGCTTCGACGGGGAAGAAGCCGGAGCGGCGCGCACCCCCGAGGAGGCCGCCGCAGCCGTCCGCGCCGAGCCCGACGCCTGGTCCGCCGGAGCCCACCTGAGGGTTTTGGTCCAGGACCTTTGCCTACCCGTCGCGGCCTATGTGGGCGGCTGGGGCGAGCTCTCCTACTGGGTCGAACTAGGGGAGCTAAGGAGTTCTACTGGGTGCCAAAGAACCCCTTTTGTGCCACGTTTCTCCGCTTTCCTGAGCACACCCCAGGCCAGGGAAGCGGCCGCCCGGGTGCCCATCGAACTGCGCGCCCTGCTGCTCGATCCAAACCCGCAGGGGTCCGCTTCCGAAGGGCCCGAACCGCCCCTGGAATCCCACCCCGCCCTTACGGCCCTGCGGGAAGAGGTCCGGCGACACCGGGAGGCCCTCGAACAGTGCCGGTTTTTGCTCTCGGACCTGGACCGGGGGCTCTCCCTGCAGCTTCGCCGGGCGGGTGCCCATGGGGCGGATTTGATCCACAAAATCCTCCTAAAGGGGGACCGTTTGGCGCAAAACCGACGGGGCAAGGACCGCCGGCACCGACGCCGCTTGGACCACCTGCTGTGGCCCCGGGGCATCGCCCAGGAACGGGCCCTGGGCGCCGGACCCTTCCTGGCCGCCGCCGGCTGGGATTGGCCGGCGGAGCTGGTCGAACACCTGGATCCCTGGCCGACGGAACCGGCC
>JBJHAV010000152.1:0-9525 GCA_050480685.1 Planctomycetaceae bacterium
GCTCCTGGCGCAGCTTCTGGGGTTCCTTCTCGTAGCGCTTCTTGATCTCCTCCAGCTTGGGCTGGATGCGCTTCATCTTGTTCGCGTAGCGCGCCATCGCCGTCTGGGAGCGGCGATTGAGCGGGAACAACAGCAAACGCACCAGGAACGTCAGCAGGATGATTGCCACGCCCCAGTTGCCGACCACACGCTCGAGCAGCGCGAGCACGGTCACCAGGAAACTGCCGATGGTCGAGAACCAGGCCAGGTCCGAGTCGAGCAGCGCGCGGTTGGCGGGATCCGAGGCGTCGAAGGCCTCGCTGTCCTTCGGCCCCGCGTAGAGCCGGTAACTCCACTGGCGGGCCTGCCCGCGCTCCGGCAGGTACAGATCGAGCTGCACCTCGGGCTCCACGAACCGCAGGGCCATCCCATCGGCCCCCGGACGGGCCGTGTCCGCGTGGCGGTGGTACGCCGCCGCTTGCAAGGTCCCGGCGGCCGCCGCATCCGCCCCGTAGAGCAGCACCGCGAAGTACTTGTTGTGGGCGCCCACCATCGCCAGGGGCGCACGCGTGGCCAGGGGCCCCGAGAGGTCGCGCGCGTTGTCCTTGCGGGTGGCGACCGCCAGGCGCGGGCTGTCGCTGCCGAAGGGCCCGGCCGCCACGGCGCGCGGCTCGGGGTAGAACGTATCGCCGAGTTCTTCGGGCACCACCCCCGCCGGGCGCAGGCGGAAGGTCTGCAAGCCCGTCGGCAACCCCGGCGGCGCGTCGGCCAGGTGTTCGATGGCCAAGGTCAGGTCCAGATTCCACGTGCCCGGCACCGGACGCAGGCGTTTGGTGAAGAGCACCCCCGTGCCCGGCGCATAGCGCCAAACCACCCCGAGGGTGCGGGGCCCCTCGCGCTCGACCTCCATTTGCCAAAGCGCGCTCTCCAAAGGCCGATCGATCAGCGCGCGCGCCCCGGATCCCGCGCTCAGCAGCAGCGAACCGGTCGGGCCCTCGCGACTGGCCACGCTTTCGAGGAATCGGATCCAATTCGCGGGATCCGCGCGCTCCGCCTCGGTGAAGGTGCGATTGCGCCACAGGTACGCGCGGCGGTCCTCGGCGTCCGGTTGGCGCGAGCGCACGTAGGTGCCGGTGGACAGCTCCAGCAGCGCGCCGCCGCGGTTGGTCACGCGCATGCGATAGTGACCGACTTCCCCCGCGCGCCCGAATTCGAGCACCTGTTCCTCGGGGGCCTCGGCGGCGATGCGCGCGCCGGAGGGCGCCTCGCTCCCGACGGCCGCCGCGGCCCCGGGGGCGGCACCGTCCTCGCGCTCGGCGGGCAGCTCCCGGCGCGCATCGTCCTGGGGCGCGGGTGTCGGCCGCTCGGGCGGAAACAGCAGCGTCCACGAGACGACGACGACAAACGAGAGGAAGAGAGCGAGGGGGAGACGGCGTTCCAAGGTCGGGGTTCCCGAAGGGGCGTGTGTGTGCGGGGGGGGGAGGACGCGGCGGGAAACCTGTCGCGGTCAGGTGCCTTCCGAGAGGCGTTCGGCCAGTGAGGTGGGCAGCTCCGGGATGGCCAGGATGTCCTGTTGCGCGGCGCGCACGTCGTATTCGAGGCGCACGAAGGTCAGATGCTCGCCGTCGAAGAGCGCGTAGGAAAGGCGCACGTCGCGGTCGCGGGGCTGGCCCACCGAGCCCACGTTGACCAGTGCCCGGGGGCCGCCGTCGCGCAGGCGGAAGGGCCCTTCGCTGCCCCGCGGCCGGTGCAGGCGTCCGTCCTCGAAGTAGACACCCGGAATGTGACTGTGGCCGACGAAACAAACGTCGCGGCGCATGGCGGCGAAGAGCGCGGCCAACTTGGGCGCGTCGCGGGCGTCGCGGGGCGTGACGTACTCGCGCACCGGGTCGCGGGGTGAACCGTGGGCGAAGTGGGCCGCTTCGTCCACGGCCTCGGGCCTGAGGGAGCCGAGCCAATCGAACCAGGCCCGGCCGGACTCGCGGTCGCTCCAGAGGTGCTCGCGGGTCCAGTCGATGGCCGCGCGCGCCCTGGGGTTGAAGTCGACGCCGCCCTCCAAGAGGGCCTGCTCGTGGTTGCCCAGCAGGCACACACCGGGCTCCAGGGCCACCCCCTTGCCGTCCACGGCCCCCGGATCGGTCCAGGCGCGCACGCGCTCCAGGCACTCCACCGGGCGGGCCCCGTAGCCGACCACATCCCCCAGACAGACCAGGCGCCGGACGCCCTTGCGGGAGGCGTCCTCGAGGGCGACCTCGAGCGCCTGCAGGTTGCCGTGCAGGTCCGAGAGGATGGCGGTGAGCGGGTAAGCCACGGGCGAGCCGCCCCCGGGCGGCCCGCGCGGGGTCCGGCCCCGGACGGGGGCGGGGATTATCGGGACCCGCACCCCCGTGGGCAAGGCCGAGGGACTCCGGGGGGTTACCTTGTTGGCCCCACGACGCCTTTTTCCCCCTCGTCCGCCATGCTCCGCCGAAGCACCCGCCTGGCCCTTCTGGCCCCCACCGCCCTGTTCGCCGCGGCCCTCGCGCCCGCGCTCCTGTCCTCCCCTCGCCCCTCGACCGCCCCCTCCCTCGGGCACGGGCCGGGTGGGGAAAGTTTTTTGACCTACCTGGATCCGCGCTCCGGTGAGGACGTGGCGATCGACAAGGACACCTACGGCCGCCACCTGGTGATGCTGAACGGGCGCCGGGAGGCCGAGGGCCTGGTTTACCGCCGGCTGCTGGAGGTCGAAGCCGAACATCTGGGCGTGAGCCTGGCGCCGGATGCGGTCGAAAACGCGGTCCAGGACCAATGGCGCGGTGTGCTGGAGCAGCGCTATAACGGCAACGAAGCGGCCATGCTCGACGAGTTCGCCCGCGCCGGCTTCGACAAACGCGCCCTGCTCGATCAGTGGCGCTACCGCAGCACCAAATACCTGCTGGAGGGCCTGGTGGCCGTGGCCTCGCGCCAAATCGACGAAGAGGGCCTGGTGGCGCGCTTCGAACGCGAATACGGCCAAGGGGGCGTGCGCGTGCGCGTGCGCCAGATTTTCCTCAACCGCGCGCGCATGCAGGCCGACCTGGTGCGCGCCGGGCACCCGCCGGAAAGCCTCGACCAGGCGCGCATCGACGGGGAAATCCGCCGGCGCCTGGACGCTCTGCGCGCCGAGTTGGATGCGGGCGCCGACTTCGCTGCCCTGGCCGCGCGCGAGAGCCACGACCTGGCGGCCCGCGCGAACGGCGGTTTGATGGAGAACTACAACTACGACCGCTACGGCGAGCTGTTCGCCGACGCGGTGCGCGCGGCCGAGGTCGGTGTGCCCTTCGGCCCCTTGGCCACACCCTTGGGTTGGCACCTGGGGCTGGTGGAGGAGCGCGTCTCCACCGATCTCAAGGACGTGCGCGAGGAACTCCTGGAGCGCATGCGCACGGACGAAGCCCAACCGATCGAACGCAGCCAACTGCGCCGCCGTTTGGTCGAAGCGGCGAACCTGCGCTTCTCCGGCTGATCAGCGCCCGCGCCGCGCACCGTGGGCGAGCAGCAGGGCCCAGCCCGCGGCGCCGGCCAAGAGCCCCAGGGGCACCGCCGGCCAGGCCGGCACCAGTCCGTGCACCGCGCCCGCCACCGCCAGGGTGGCGGGCAGCGCGGCCAGGGCCTGGGCCGCGGCCGCGCGCCGCGGGCTCGTCCCCCCCGCCGCCAACACCTGCCCCAGGTGCCGGCGATCGCCGTGCCAGGGCCGCTGGCCAGCGAAGAGCCGCAGTGCGAGCACCCGTGTGAGGTCCAGGGCGGGCAGCCAGAGCGCTCCCCAGGCGGCCGGATGGAGGGCGATCAGCACACCTGCCAGGTGGCTGCCCCCATCCCCGAGCAGCGCCCGCCCGCGCCCGAAGTTGGCCGGCAGGAAACCGAGCAGCGCGCCGCCGCCCGCGCCGCCCAGCACCCCGCCCGAGAGCACCAGGGCCGGGCCCGCCGCACCCGCCAGCAGACCGTCGGCGTGGTCGTAGGTGTTGGCGAGCTGCACGGCCGCGATCACCCAGGCAGCGGCCAGCCCCAGGGCCGCCCCTTCGCCCCAACCCCACCAGGGCCCGATCACGGGCGCCAGGGCCAGGGCGCCGGCGGCGGCGATCGGCAGGTTGCCCAGGGCCTTGGCCCCCGGCCCGAGCCCCCCCGGCGCCAGGTCGTCGGCGAAACCCAGGGCAAAAGCGAGCCCCAGGGCCAGGGCCGCGAATCCGAGGGAGGGCCCGAATTGGGGCCCGGCGACGAGCGCGGGAAAAAGCGCCCCGTGCATCCAACCCGCCGCCAGCGCCGCCGCCAGCAGCACGCCCCCCACCAGCGGCCGGGCCGTCTGCCCGCGCTTGCGTTCGGGCACGGGCGCTCCCGGCCGCGGATCCGTCAGGCCGGCGCGCACCAGGCGCGGTGCCAGCCGCGGCGCGAGCGCGAGCACAAAACATCCCGCGAGCGCGGCGGCGGCCGCCGGGGGAAGCGCCGAAGCCAGCACCTAACCGCGGTACAGACCGCGCCCGCGCACAAAGGTCCACACGCCCGGCGGCAACAGCTCGCCCGGATCGCGGCCGGCGGCCAGGCGCGCGCGCAGTTCGCTGGCGGACAGCTCGAAGGGCTCCACCTCGATCAGACCGGCGAGCAAACGCTCCACCAAAGCAGGCGAGAGACGCCCGGCAAGGGCTTCCACGTGGGCGCGGGTATCCACCTCGCGCGCCACCACCACCGGCGCGGCCAACTCGAACAGGCGCTCCACGTCGCGCCAGGCCGAGAGCGCTTCCAGGTGATCGCCGCCGAGGACAAACCCGAGCCGCTCCGGGGCCCGCTCGCCGCGTTCGTGCAGGAAAGCGCGCACCGTGTCGACGCTGTAGCTCGGCGCGGGCCGGGCGAGCTCCGTGTCCCAAACCGAAAACCGCGGGTCACCTGCCACCGCTTGTTCGAGCATGGCGACTCGCTCGGGCCCCGACGCACTCGGCCCCGAGGCCTTGAGCGGCGAACGAGCCGCCGGCACGAAAACCACGTGGTCGAATCCGCCGTGCTCCAGGGCCATGCGTGCGCAGAACAGGTGGCCGGCGTGCACCGGATCGAAGGATCCGCCGTAGAGCGCCGGTCGTTTCGCCCGAAGGGCGGCATCGGAGATGGGTGTGTTCATTGCGGGGCCGAAGCAGAATCCTTGGGCCGACGGAGAAGCGCGTGTACCCGAGACACCAACTCGGCGCGCGGCACGGCGCTTTGTTCGCCGCGTTCCAGGTCCTTGAGTTGTACCTCGCCGCGGGCCTGTTCCTCGGGGCCGAGCACCACGGCCACGGGCGAACCCTGGCGCGCGGCCTGTTTCATTTGCGCCTTCAGCCGGCGCCCTTCCGCGTCGAATGCGGCCGAAACGCCCGCGCGGCGCAGTTCGTCGGCGACCCGCAGGGCCTCGCCCGCCATGGAATCGTCGGCGGTCAAGACGGCCACTTGGGGCGGAGCTTCGCGCTCGTCGCCCCCGAGACCGAGCGCTTCCATCGCGAGCAACGTCCCGGTGAAGCCGATCGCGAAGCCCACCGCCGGCACCGACGGTCCGCCCAGTTGTTCCACCAGGTGGTCGTAGCGCCCGCCGCCGCACAGGGCGCTGCGCGCGCCCAGGGCCGGGTAGTGCACTTCGAAAACCGTGCGTGTGTAGTAGTCGAGGCCGCGCACGACGCTGGTATCGACCAGGGCGCGCACGCCCAGATCCGCCAGGTGACGCTGCACCGCGGCGAAGTGCTCGGCGTTTTCCTCCGAAAGGAAGTCCACGAGGCGCGGAGCGTCGCGGTTCAGCTCCACGTCGCGCGCATCCTTGCTGTCGAGCACACGCAGCACGTTGCGCTCGAAGCGCCGGCGGCTGTCCTCGGAATACTGTTCGAGCCGCGCCGCCACGTGCGCGCGCACGGCGTCCGTGAAGCGCGCGCGGTCCTCGCCGTCGCCCATGGTGTTGAGGCGGACTTCGAGCGCTCCGTCGCCTTCGGTGCGAAATCCGAGGCCCTCGAAGAAACGCACCGCGAGCGCCACCGACTCCGCATCCAGGCGCGGATCGATGCTGCCCAGGCACTCCACGCCGAACTGGGTGAACTGCCGCTCGCGCCCCTTCTGGGGGCGCTCGTAGCGGAACATCGGACCCAGGTACCAGAGTTTCTGAAGCGGCGCCGTCTTGGCGTAGCCGGCCTCCAGGTAGGCGCGCACCACGCCGGCGGTGCCCTCCGGCCTCAGGCTGAAGGAGTGCTCCGCCCGTTCGATGGTGAACATCTCCTTCTCGACGATGTCGGTCACCTCGCCCACCGAGCGCCGGAAGAGTTCGGTTTCCTCGAGGAGCGGCGGGCGGATCTCCCGGTAGCCGTGCAGGTGCGCCAAGCGGGCCGCCAGCTCCTCCAGCCGGCGCCAGCGGGGCAGGTCCTCGGGCAAGAGGTCGCGCATGCCGCGCACGGCGCGGTAGGTCTTGGGTTCCATCGGGGGCGGGGGGCCGGGCGGGCGGCAGAGGGTAGCGGAGGGCGGGGGCCGCCACGAGGGCGCCCCGGCGGGTCCCGGGCCGGCAAAGGTGCCCCCGCCTGCGTTGACCCCCCCCGCACCCGCGACTAGACTCCCAGGCCCCGGCCCCCCAGGGGCGCCGCCCCCGGCGCGTCCTCGGACCCGTTCCGCATCCGTCCACCCCGTGTCCCCGCCCATGCGATTCACGCTCCTCGCCGCCTCCGGACTGGCACTGACCCTGGTCAGTTGCGTTTCGTCCCCCATCGAGCGGCGCAACCACTGGACCCCGGACGCCACCCGGCCGAGCCTGGCCTACAACTTCCTGGGTTACCCCGGCCCGGACACCGGCCGCTACGAGAGCTACCGCGACTTCCAGTGGCAGGAAAAGCAGGCCATCAACCTGACCCTGCGCCGCCACTTCCTGAATCGCAACCCGGAAAACCCCTTCCAGCCCTTCGACCCGAACTACGGTCGCGAACGGCCGCCCCACAGCCCCGGGGACGACGCCATCGGCTACTTCCACCTGAGCTCCCTGGCCACCGGCTTCGCGGTGCTCTTGGCTTCGGGCGGAACGGCCTTCGTGCCCATCCCCCTCGACTCCCTCTTCGGCACCTTCGAGGAAGGCGGCCGGGACGAGTTCGTGGAGGGCTTCGAGCGCCGGCCCGCCGCCGTCTCGCCGCACACCCGACATGTGCCCCCGACGCCCGAGGAGTTCCAGGTCCGCAACGTCGATCCGCCGCGCCGCACCTTCGACACCCTGTGACCTAACCGTCGAGCGAAGCGGCCGTGCGCTTTCCCGGCGCACGGTTCCCGGGCCAAGGGCCCGCCCTCGCACCGTCGCCGCCCGCGCCCCCCCCGCCGCCCGCGCCCCCCCGCCGCGGGCGGCTCGCGTTAACCGCCTTGCGACTGGAAGTGCGCATGCAAGCGCTCCAAGGCACCCTCGGCCCAGGCGGCGCGCTCGGCCTCCCGCTTGCCGCCGGGCGCGCCTTCGATCACCAGCGCCCCCGGGCGGAAGCGCCGCAGCCAGGTCCGCTGCCGGCGCGCGAACTGGCGGGTGCGCAGGGCGATGCGCGCGGCCAACTCCCCCGCCGGCAGTTCGCCGGCCAGGTGTTCGGCCACCTCGCGGTATCCCAGGGCCTGGGAAGCCGTCTCCCCCAAGCCTCCCTGGGCGATCAGCGCGCGCACCTCCTCGATCCAACCGCCCGCGAGCATGGCGCGCACCCGTTCCACCAGAGCCGCTTCGTAGTCCGGCCCTTCGCCCCAAAGAATCGCCAGGCGGTGGGGCCGCGCTTCACTCGTGCCGAAACCCGGCCACTGGGATTGCCAAGCCGACAGCGGCCGCCCGCTCTGCTCCAGCACCTCCAGGGCGCGCACGATGCGCCGCGCGTCGTTGGGATGCAGCCTCTCGGCCGCGGCGGGATCGCGCCCGGAAAGCTCCGCCCACAAAACCCGCGATCCCTCGCTCCGAACGCGCTCGTTCAGCCGCGCCCGCAACTCCGGGTCATGGGCCGGCCCGCCGAAAACGCGGAAGAGCAGCGATTGCAAATAGAGCGCCGTCCCGCCCACGAACAGCGGCCGCACGCCGCGGCGCTCCAGGTCCTCCACCGCCGCGCGCACGTCGCCCAGATACCGCGCCAGGTCGTAGCGCTCCCCCGGATCGGCCACATCGATGCCATGGTGCACCACCCGCGCGCGCTCGCCCGCGTCGGGTTTCGCCGTGCCCACGTCCATGCCGCGATAGACCAGCATCGAATCCATCGACACCACCTCGCGCCCAAGCCGCTCGGCCAACCGCACCCCAAGCGCACTCTTCCCCGTCCCCGTCGGCCCCACCAACAAATCGAGCCTCACCCGCCCCAGGGCATCCTCCCCCCCACCCACACTCATCTCCCCCTCCACCCAACCACTTCGCCCCAGCCTAGACCATCCCCCCTCCCGCCACTCACCCGGAAACCCATCGCCCCAACCCCGGTCCTTGCATTCACAAGCACCAACCGCCGCCGTCCCGAACACCGCTCCTCGGGACACTCGGGCCATCCTTCGCCCGCCGCGGAGCGTTCCACACCGCGAGTGCCCTGTGGCCCCCAACCCACGGACCCTGCCCGGACCCGGCGGACACCTCAAAGGCGTGCGCCTCACCGTCCCAGCCCGCGCCCCCCGTCGCTGATCGGAGGGTGATCCTCTGGCGCGGTGCTCCCTGCGCAACCTGGGTGGTCCCATGACTTCTTTCATGGTCAAGTAAGTTCCGTGGATCACAACGCCGTCAGGATCGAATGTCCCTAGGGCGATGAGATGGGTTCGGAGCCGTTCTTCGGTGCTGAGGTCTGGCGACCAGAATCCGAACACCGGCATGTCCGAGACGAGGCCGCCGCTATGAATCTCGCCCGACGAAATACGAGCACACTTCTGGCCGGGGTGTCGATTGCCGCAGTGGCGGGGGTGCTTTGGCTCGTCGTGTTGAGCCGCCCGCCAGCAGCGCCCCCCATGCAGGCGGATCCGGAAGTCTCAGGGGAAGTGACGCAGCCGGATCCGGTGCAGCCGCACACAGCAGCGGCTGCCGCCGAGAGTGAGCACTCCGCGGTACGCAGCGTGGCTCCGTCCATCCATCTGCGCGTCGAATGCAAGCACAGCGGTCTTCCGCTCGCGGCCACGGCGACAGCTGATGGCTTATCGATCGAAGCCTCGAGGCTCGGAGGTGGACTTCGATGGTCCCCGTGGCCCTCGTCGGGCACTTTGTCGGCGGAAGGCTATCGATCCATTCACCTCGGCGGCAGTCATGACGAGCCGGAGTGCACGGTGGATCTCCGGCGCTGCGCGAATTGCCTGGTGGAACGGCACATGGACCCCATCCGCCTCCAGCGCTCTCAGGTGACGTTGATTCACGTCGTGGACAGCAGAGGCGACCCTGTCGCGGACGCCTCGGTCGCGGCGTTGGTGGACGAATCGGTCTACCCGTGGGATGACCCCGAAAGCGGTGCCAGTTGCTATGAGAGTCGGGGTGGATGAGGGGAAGGGTCAGGCCCGGCGTTACAGGTGACTGCCGGGGTGTGGGCCTGGAGGCGGAGCGAAGCGGAGCCGCAAGGCCCACAC
>JBJHAV010000153.1:0-9506 GCA_050480685.1 Planctomycetaceae bacterium
ATGGTCGTCAGCCCGCGGAGTTTTGCGTCGTTGACGTCGTCGATCCCCGCGACGGAAACGAACGGGGGGGTGGAAAATACACCAACAAAGTGTGTGGCCCAAGCGCCCAGCCCCCGGGCCGCGGTGCGCGCTCCCCATCGCGCCCGGGGGCCGCGGCGCGGCGCAGGGAGCTCACCAGGGCTTCGGCTTCGCGCGCCGCGCTTGGAGCGGTGCGTTCGTCCGAGTCCGCCGGTTCAATTTCCTGCTCCTCCACTCCCAGTCGCCAGCGATCGCCGTCGTGCAGGCGCCCGCCGGTGCGCGCGGCGAACTCCGCCGCGGGCCCGGCGCGCCGGCGCGTGAGCACACGCTGCCCTTGGGCTTCGGTCAGAAAACGCGGCCGGCCACCATCGAAGACGGGAATCGGCGCCCCTTGCCATCCGCCGAAAAGCACGGTGTCCACGCGCACCCGCTGAAGGGCAAGCCGATCGAGCTCCGCCTCCCACGCTTCGCCATGGTCTTCCCCATCGGTGAGCAAAAGCACCGCCGCGGCGGGCCGCGGCTGCGCTGCAGCGCCATCCGGCGCTGCGTCGAGCCCCAAGGCCGAGGCGCTCGCCCGCAAGGCCGCCGCCAGGTCCGTGCCGCCAATCTCGACGGCCCATTCGTCCGCGGCCGCGAGGGCGCCCAGCAGCGCCGCGTGGTCGCGGGTGCGCGGCACCGCCACCCGCCCTTCCCCGGCGAAGAGCACCAGGGCAACACGTTCCCCGCGGGCCGCTTCGAGCAACTCCCGCGCCGCGCGCTTGGCCCTCGCCAGGCGCGTGGGTGCGCTGTCCTGCGCGCCCATGGAGCGGGAAACGTCGAGGGCCAGCACCAGATCAAAGCCGTCCGCCGCCGCCGGTGGTTGCTCGGCGGCGCGGCGGGGCCCGGCGAGGCCGATCAAGGCCAAAAGCAGCGCCGTGAAGGTCAGCAGAGCCGCTCCCCGGGGCCCGGCGGCGATGCCCTGCCGAAGGCGCCAGGCGGCTCGCGCGCTCCCCTGGCGGCGTTCGAGCCAAAAGGCGAGTGCGGCCACGGGCAACAGGCCGAGCACCTCCGGATGGGCCAAGGTCCAAGCGCCGATCACGGCCACCTCCCGAAGAAACGCGCGCCGCAAACCCGCCCGAGCAGCCAAAACAAAAGGGCCAAGGCGGCGGTGGGACGCCAGAGCGGTAGGCGCTCCCCCACCTGGCGCAGCACTTCGCCGCGCTCCAGGCGATCGAGGGTTTCGAGCACACGCGCCAGGGTGCGCGCTTCTTCCGCTTCGAACAACTCGCCGCCCGTATGTCTGGCGAGTCGTTCGATCGCGTTGGTGTCCAAGGGCTGCGGGCGGCCGTCGCGTCCGGGCGTGCCGCGGCCGATCGCCACCGCATGCACACGCACACCCAAGGCGTGTGCCAGGGCGGCCGACCTGGCCGGGGAAATTTCCCGCGGCGCCCAGGGCCCGGCCACGTTTTCCTCGCCGTCGGTCAAAAGCAGCACCACACGATCGCGGGGGCCTTCGCCGCCCAGAAGCAGCGCCGCGCGGGCCACCGCTCCGCCGATGCCGGTGGCGTCTTCGGGACCTTCCGCGGCCACGGCGGTCAGTCGAGCGAGGCGCGCATCCAGCGCCGCGGTGTCGTCCGTCAGCGGCACGATCACTTCCGGGTGACGCGCGAAACCGACCAGCGCAATGCGATCGTCGCCGCGCCTGGAAACGAAATCCCGCGCCAGCTCGACGGCGATTTCCAGGCGCGTGCGTCCGCCGCCGGGCGCAAAACGCTCCATGTCGCGGGCGCCCATCGACGGCGACAGATCCATGAGCAGCACCAGATCGAGCCCCAGTTCCCGCTCTTCACGGGTGGTGGCCTTCACGGGCAGCGCCAGCGCAAAACAGCCCAGGACCAGCCCGGCGCAGAGCAGCACGTCGGGCAGTAGGCTCAAGCGCACACGCCACGGGCGCGGCAGGGCGCGCGCGGCCTCGACCTCGCCGGGCACCGCAAGAAGTCTGGCCCAGCCGCTTTCGATGCGCGCCGGTCCCCGTCGCGGTCCACCCTCGCCGAGCGGCCCCCGCAGCGCCAAAAGCGCGGCCAGCCCTAAGGGCACGAGGGCCCAGAGGACCCACGGCGCTTCCAGCGCCAGTCCAGCCAGGGCGAGACTCATCCCTTCGTTTCCCCCGCGCCCATTCGCGTCTCTTCGTCCAAGAGCGCCGCCCGCAACCGGCCGATGCGCGCCTGCCGTTCTTCTGCATCCGTCCAGCGCGCGCCGAAACGCGCCGCCTCCACGCGCCGGCCGGCCGTTTGCACGACGCGGTTCAGTTCCGGCCCCAGGCCCGCGCCGGGCAGCAATTCGTCGAGGGTGTGGCTCGTGCCGACGAGCCCCGCTCGCTGCCCCAGATAGTTGCCGAGCAGGCGATCGAGGCGCTCTTCGAACGCTTCGCGCTCCATTTCGAGCCGGCCAAGATGGGCGAGTTCGGACGCGAGCGCCGCCTCGGCCGAAACGGTCGGCGGCGCTGGCGGAGCGGGCAAGCGCTCGCGCCGGCGGGCCGCGCGCGCGAAACACCACACACCGAACACGGCAAGACCGGCCGCGGCCAAGGCGAGTCCGAGCCCCCGGCGGTCCTTGGCGAAGGGTAGGTCCGCCGGTGTCGGCCATTCCGGCGCCCCGGGTGCTTCGGCCAAGGCCGAGCGCAGCGCGAGCGCCAAGGGCGCCTCGACCAGCCGCCAGGTCTCGTCGGCCGATTCGCGCCACTCGAGCGCGCGGGTGGACACCTCGAAAGATTCCAGCCGATAGGCCCGGGCATCGAAGCGCAGCCACTGCTCGCTGCGTCCGCCGCGCCTCCGCTCGCGCACGGCTGCGAGTTCCAGAGGCAGGTCCGCCACCGAGTCCAAGGCGAAGTCGAGTGCTTCAGCGCCCGCCGGCCAGGTGCGCACGAGTTCGAGCGAGAAGCGCTCGCCGTACTCGACTTCCCGCGCCGGCGCGATCCAGCGCGCGGAGGCGGACTCTCCCGGATCGCCGCCGGGCGCGGGCCACGGGGAGCAGGCGGCGAGCGCCGCCGCTCCCACGGCCAACCACACACGCGCGCCCGCGTTCATCGGCGCCTCCCCGCCCCGCCATTGCGAGGGCCTCGCCCGAGGGCCCGCGCCCGGAAAAAGGCCCCCAGGGCGCGCTGCAAGCCGGCGCGGCCGGAATCGGCGGGCAGATCGATACGCGCCGCACCCGCCCTGCCGAATCGTTCGTCGAGTTCGCGGCTCCAGGCCGAACGCTTTTCCTCCAAAAACCGCCGCGTCGGCCCGTGCCCCATATCCAGGGACCAGGATCGGCCGCCCTCCGGATCGCCGACGCGCAGCACACCGCGCACTTCGGGCAAAGGTGCGGGTTCCGTCACGAGGGCGACCAGCTCGTGCACGCGGCACAGGCGAGCCAAAACGTCGCCCGTGTCCTGGTCCGCGGTTTCGGCGTGCGCCGGATCCGCCGGAAGACAGTCGCTGATCACGAAGATCAGCGCCCGCCGCGTGAGATGTCGCTCCAAGCGCGTCAGCGCCGCCGCAAGTCCGCCCGCGCCGTCGCTTGCGGATGTCTCTCGCCGCGCCCGTGGTTCCGAGCGAGCCCGTGGCTCCGATCGCACCAGGGCGTCGCGCACCAAACGCAGGGCCTGCCTCGATCCGCGTTTTGCGGGCGTGAAGGTTTCGCCGCGGCCGTCGAAACGCAGCAACCCGATGCGGTCGCCGCCCCGCACCGCGGCAAAGGCGATCGCAGCCAGGGCTTCGGCGGCGCGCCGCCGGGGTGCCAGGGCGGTGGGACCCGCGTCCATGGAAGCGGAGCGGTCGAGCACGAACAACGTGCCCAACTCGCGGTCTTCCGTCATGCGTTTGACGTGGTACCTGCCGGTGCGCGCGGTGACGTTCCAGTCGATGCTGCGCGGATCGTCGCCGCTGACGTATTCGCGTACCTCGGCGAACTCCACACCGCTGCCGCGGAAGGACGAGCGATAACCACCGGCGAGGAAGTCGCGCACCAAACGCCGGCTCTTGATTTCGATCCGGCGCACTTCCCCGAGCAGTTCGGCCAATTCCTCGGGATCGACGCTACCTTCCGGCCCCATCCCGCCGGCCCCGGCTCGCCCGCCGACTTCCCTTTGCCCGCGCGGCACGTTCAAGGCAGCGGCACGGTCGCCAGGATGCGTGCGACCAGTTGGTCGGGCCCGATTCCCTGGGCGTCGGCTTCGTAGCTGGTCAGCACCCGGTGGCGCAACACCATCGGCGCGATCCGCTTGACGTCGTGGGGTGTGACAAAATCGCGCCCCGAGAGGAACGCACGCGCGCGACCGGCGCGGGCCAGGTTGATCGAAGCCCGCGGCGAAGCCCCGTACTCGATCCAGGGCGCCAGTTCGGCAAGCCCCGCCGCGGCCGGTTCCCGCGTCGCGAAGACCAGGTCCACAAGGTAGCGGCGGACCTCGGGTTCCATGCGCACCGCGTCGACCGCGCGGCGCGCGGCGAGCACGTCCTCGGGAGTCGCCACGGCGCCGGCCCGCGGGAGCGGCGCACCCAGGCCCATGCGCTCGACGATGGCCAACTCCTGGGCGCGGTCGGGATAACCCACCACGACCTTGAGCATGAAACGATCGACCTGGGCTTCGGGCAACGGATAGGTGCCCTCTTGCTCGATCGGGTTTTGTGTCGCGAGCACCAGGAAGGGCGAGGGCAGCGCCAGGGTTTCGCCGAGCAGCGTGACCTGGCGCTCTTGCATGGCCTCCAGCAGCGCGGACTGCACCTTGGCGGGCGCCCGGTTGATCTCGTCCGCCAGCACGAAGTGACCGAAGATCGGCCCGCGGTGCAGGGTCCACTCGCCCGTGCGCGGATCGAGCACCTGGGTGCCCAAAAGGTCCGCGGGCAACAGATCCGGGGTGAACTGGATGCGCTGGAAGGTGCCGCCCAGGGTGCGCGCCAGGGATTCCACGGCCAGGGATTTGGCCAGGCCCGGCACCCCTTCCAAGAGCACGTGCCCGTCCGCCAGGAGCCCCACCAGGAGGGCCTCCACCAGGTCCTCCTGGCCGACGATGACCCGCTGAAGTTCCTCCGAGACCCGCGCCAGGAATGCCCCTGCCTGCACAGCGCTCGAATCGAGCTCGACCCCTTCCGTGTTTTGGCCCAAAACGGTGTTTCCCCCTGTTGTCGCCGGCGAGTCTACCAGCGGCCCGGTGGGGCGCGGTGCGCGGGCCCCGCCCCCGCTTCCCTCGCGGGCCGGAGGCTCCCGTATCCACCCCGGGGCCGGAAGTTCGCAAGGGGCGCGCAAGTTCTGAACTGGCTCCAATTCCGCGACCCGGGCCGTTCGATCCGCGGAACCAATCCGGGTCTCGCCGGGTTAGTTTGGGTTCGACTCGCCGGCTCGAATTCTCACGCCCATGCACGCCCTACGCATCCTCTTCGGATCCCTCGCCCTGGCCGCCGCCCCGCTGCTTGCCGTGCCCGCGATCCTCGCGGCGCCGGCCGGCCAGGAACCCGCCCAGGAGCAAGCAGCTCCCGCGGATCCGCGCGCGGGCGGCCGGGCCCAGTTCACCAGCCGCGGCGGAGCCCAGCCCCAGGGTCTCAACCGCGAGCAGATGTGGTGGGCGCCCACCGCGGAGGATTGGGCCAAACCCGTCCTGATCCGCTTCCAGCGCACCTGGGAGGACGCCGTGGCGGTGGCCCAGGAAACCGGCCGCCCGATCCTGATCTGCGTCAACATGGACGGCGAAATCGCCAGCGAACACTACGCCGGTGTGCGCTATCGCCAACCGCACATCGCCGAACTCTACGAACCCTATGTGGCCGTGATCGCTTCGGTCTACCGCCACAGCCCGCGCGATCACGACGAAGAAGGACGGCGCGTGCTCTGCCCGCGCTTTGGCAGCGTGACGTGCGGCGAACACATCGCCATCGAACCGCTTCTGTACGAGCGTTTCTTCGACGGCGTGCGCGTGGCGCCGCGGCACATTCTGGTCGAACCCGACGGCACCCAGGTCTTCGACGTGTTCTACGCCTGGGACACGGACACGGTCTTCGACGCCATCGAAAGCGGCGTGGCAGGACGCGAGTTCCCCGACCTCGCCAACCTGCGCGGCGATCGTTCGATCGTCGAGCGGGTCGCCAGCCGCGACCGGGCCGACCGCGAGGCCGTGGAGCAGGCGTTCCTCGAAGGCGACGCGGACCTGCGCCGCGCCCTGCTCGAAGCCGCCGCCGCGGCGGACGGCAAGGAACCCACCGAACTCTTGCGTTTGGCCCTGTTCGGGCTCGATCCGGATCTGGCCGCCTTCGCGCGCGACTTGCTTGCCCGGACCGAAAGTTCGTCGGCGGTGGAGTTGATCGCCCAAGCGCTTTCCCAGCCGTTGCCGCCCGAGGAGCGCGAAGCCCTGGTGGCCGCATTGGAGCGGCACGGCGAGGATTCCGCGCGGGCCCGTTCCCTCGCCGCCGTGCAGCGCGGGCTCGAAGCCGGCGGCGCCGTGGACATGGAGCGTTGGAATCGGGCGCTCTCCACGGGCGAAGGACGCATCGTCGTGCGCCGCAGGGTGGAGGTCGAATACCGCATCTCCCGCGACGTGGATCGCGCCTACGCTTCGCCCGACGACCCGGGGGCCCAACTGGAGTTGATGGAGTCCCTGACCGAGCTAGCCCTCGATCCCGATACGTCCGCGCGCTCCCGGGCCCTGCTGCTGGCCGACGTGCTCGCCGCCGCGGATCGGGTCGAAGCGGCCCGCGTCGAGGGGCAAGAGCTGGACCTGGGACCCGGCGCCTGGCGCCTCGACGCTGCCTTGGCCCTGGCCTTGGCCCATGGGGGCAACCACGCGGAAGCCGAGCGCCGCGCGGCCCTGGCGGTCTCGGCCCTGCCCCCCGACGCGGAGGGCCGCCTCTCCGGCCACGTGCTGATGCTCTTCGCCGAGGCGCGCGCGCGGGACATCGCCGCTGCCCTGGCGGCTCGGCGCGAATGGTCGCGGGAATGGGTCGGGGACGTGCACGCCGCCTACAGCGTGCTCGCCCGCCATCCCTTGGGCACCGCGCGCCACGTGGCGGATCACGTGGACTTCCTAAACCGCATGGGGGTCTTCGGACCGGCCCGGCGCGCCCTGGACGAAGGCCTGGAGCGTTTCCCCGACGCCTGGCTGCTGCACGAGCGGCTGCGCTGGCGCATCCTCGCGAGGCAAGGGGATCGGGCCCTGGAACCCGCCTACGAAGCGCTGCTGGAGCAGAACCCGAATTGGCCGCACCTTTCCTGGTACGCGGGTTATGCGTCGCTCCTGGCTGCCGAATACCGGCGCCGGGAAGGGGAAGCCCAAGCGGCCGGGGAAGCCTACGCTCGCTCCATCGCGCACTTCGAGCGCGAGATCGCGCTGCACCCCGAGGGCCGCGCGAACGCGGACCACTATGTGGCCCTGGCCCTGGCGGGTCAGGCCCGCCTTGCCATGGAGCGCGACGATTTGCCCGCCGCCCTGGAACTTTTGCTGGCTTCCTTCGAACGCCACCCCTTCGCCGCCGCCAGCCAAGACGGGCTGAACCTGACGCCCATGGACACGGCGCGCAACCTGCGCCCGCTGCTGGCCTCCCTGGAGGATCCGGAGCCCGCGCGGCGCCTGGGGGTCGGCATCGCCCGATTGGCCGAGATCGATCCCGAGCTTTTGCAACTGCCGGACTACGAACGCGGCGGACCTCCCCCGCCGACGCCGCCCCCGCCTCGCGGGGAGCGTCGTCCCCAGCGGCGTTAGAGATAGCCCTCGTTTTCGAGCACCTCGCCGAGCCCCGCGAAGGGCGCCGAAGCGAGCAGGGCATCGAGCCGCGCCAGGGTGCGCGAGAGGTTGAGGTAGTGGCGGAAACGAGCCAGGGGCGGTGCCGCCACCCGCGGTTGGTCGGGATCGAACTCCCACGGGTGAAGGTACAAACAGGCCGGCCGCCCGAGCCGCGCGCAGCGCCTCACCGCCCAGCGTGTGACCGCCCCCGGCAGCAGGCGGAAATAGCCGCCGCCGCCGACGGGCAGGTTGCGCCCGGCGAACCGCAGGGTCGAAACGGGAAACTCCACCAGACTGCCCTCGGCGCATTCCACCCGCGAGATGCCCGGCTCGAAGTCCGGCACCCCGTAGGTCGGGTGGTGGATCGGGTGCACGCTGGAGTCGTAGCGATAACCGCGCCGGCAAAGCACATCGAAGGCCCACCAGGTGCGCCGCGTGAGCGTGAAGGTCGAAGCGCGGAAACCCACCGGGCGCGGCGCCCCGGCGGCCATCAGCGCCGCTTCGGTGCGCGCCAACTCGTCCTCGAACCCCGCTTCCCCGAGATCCCACAGGAAGGCGTGGGCCCAGCCGTGGCTGGCGACCTCGTGGCCTTCCTCCAAGCAGCGCTGCACCCAGCGGGGATGGCGCTCGGCGATCCAGCCCAGGAAGAAGAAGGTCGCGCGCGCCCGGTTGCGCTTGAGGCTGCCAAGCACCTGCTCCATGCCCACGTCGATGCGCGCGGGTTCCCGGTTCCAGCCATCTTCCGGGTAGAAGTCGCGCAGGTTGGCGACCTGGAAAAACTCCTCCACATCGAAGGAGATGGCGTGCAAACGCTTGGTCTGCGTCACGGCCGCACCTCGCCGGAGTTCGACTCGGCGATCGCTTCAGCCGCCAGGGCCGCGACCCGGCGGGCGTTGCCGCGCCAGGTCAGATCGCGCTCCTGTACCGTGCGTCTCGCCGCAGCGCCCAGGCGAGCGCGCCGCTCCGGATCCGCCGCCAACGCAAGCAGTGTGCGGCCGAAGGCCTCCCCATCCCCGGGCGGGAACAACTCGGCATCGACGCCCGGACTCAAGACCTCACGCAGGTTGGGTTGATCGGGCGCGATCGTGGCCAGGCCCGCGGCCATGTATTCGTGCAACTTGAGGGGAGATGCGTAGGGGTTGATGGCGGGCAAAAGCGCGAGGTCGAAGCCGGCTAGCAAACCCGGGATGCTCCCGTGGGGCCGGGGGCCAGCGAAGTGGACCCGCTCGGCCACCCCGAGTTCGTGCGCCAACCGAGCGAGCTCCGGACCCGCCGGTCCGTCCCCCACCAAAACGAGCCGCGCGCGGGCGAGGGCCGGCTCCCCGAGGGCGCGCACGGCCAGGTCCAAACGGTGCCAATCGCGGTAGTACCCGACAAAACCGAGCACCACGCCGGGCTGCGACGGATCCTCGGGCTCAAGGCCCAGCTCCGCGCGCGCGCGAGCACGGGCCGCCCCGTCCCCGGGCTCGGCGTAGGCTTCCAAATCGGCGCCGTTGGGGATCACCACCACACGCTCCGTCGCGGCACCGGCTTCGATCAACATGCGCGCCAACACCTCCGTGACCGGCAGCACACGTGTGGCCCGCCCGAAGATCCAGTTCTCCACACGCCCGGCCAGGCGCGGAAACGAAAGACCACGGGTGCGGCCGAGTTCGAGCACCATCGGCGAATTGACTTCGAGCAGCAGCGGCAGCCCCAGGCGCCGGGCGGCGATGACGCCGGCCAGGTTGCCGAAGGCGTAGCGTTCATAGAGCGCATC
>JBJHAV010000154.1:0-9414 GCA_050480685.1 Planctomycetaceae bacterium
GTCCGGCGGTTCGTCGAACGTGCGGTCACCTTCACCACCTGTCCGGACTGCGACGGCACGCGGCTCGCTCCGGAAGCGCGGTCGTCGAAGATCGACGGCAAGAGCATCGCGGACGTCTGCACGATGCAGATCACGGACCTGCGGGACTGGATCCGCGAGCTGGACGAGCCGTCGGTCGCCCCGCTGCTCGTCGGGTTGCAGCACCTGCTCGACTCCTTCGTGGAGATCGGGCTCGGCTACCTGAGCCTGGATCGGCCTACGGGCACGCTGTCGGGCGGTGAAGCGCAGCGGACCAAGATGATCCGCCACCTCGGCTCGTCGCTGACCGACGTCACCTACGTCTTCGACGAGCCCACCATCGGCCTGCATCCGCACGACATCGAGCGGATGAACCAGCTGCTGCTGCAGCTGCGCGACAAGGGCAACACCGTGCTCGTGGTCGAGCACAAGCCGGAGACCATCGCGATCGCCGACCACGTGGTCGACCTCGGACCGGGCGCCGGGACGGACGGGGGCCCCGTCTGCTACGAGGGGTCCGTGGCAGGGCGGCGGGCGCCCCTCCGGCCCCTGGGGCCCGGGGCCCGGGCGGCCCTCCGGTGGGGGCGGCGAGCGCCCCTGGCAGCGCGAGGGCGACGATCGGCCCCGCGGTGGCCGCGGCGGTTACGAAGGCCAAAACAGGGGTCCCTGGGGCCGTCCCGCGGGACCGGGTGGGGGACCCCCGTGGAAACGTCGCGGGGAGGGTGGTCCCTACAACCGGCCCGACCATCGGCAGGGTGATCGTCCCGATCATCGGCACGGTGACAGGCGTGACGACCGCAGGCCCTGGGAGGGCGGTCCGGGCGGCTCCGGGCGGGGCGAGCGCTTTGACGGAGGTCGCCGGGGAGGCGAAGGCTCCGATCGGCCGAGCCCCTGGAACCAAGGTGGCGATGCCCCCCGGCGCAGCGTGCCGCCCTGGGCCAAGGGCGGAGGTCGGCCTCCCGGCGGGGGCAGGCCCGGCGGCGGACGGCCCGGTGGTGGCTGGCAAGGCGGCGGCCGGCCCCAGCGCCCGTGGGAAGCGCGCGGGGGAGCCCGCGGCGGCGGCCCCTGGGAGGGTGGGCCCCGGGGCGGCGACTCCCGGGGTGGTGATTCGAGAGGCGGTGACTTCCGAGGCGGTGACCGCAGGGGCGGCGACCGCAGGGGAGGGGGCCCGGGCCGCAGCCCGTGGGGCCCCGACCGGCCCTGGCAGCAGCGGGGCCCCCGCCGCCCGCCCGAGGAAGGCCGCGGGCGAGGGGAGAGCGGCCCCGATCGCCCCGAAGACTCCTGAGGGTCAAGGTCCCGCTCGGAAGCCGAGCGGGAAGCTGGCCCGATCCCGACCGCCCCTCTCCCGGCCCTTTGGGGCCGGGCCCGCCGAATGCCCGAAAGGTCGGCGGCTTCCGCGCGCATGGGCAACGGCGGCGGGCCGTGCGGCGCCGCGGTGTCGGATGCGGACCGCGCGGGCCGCGCCCGGGCCCGCGCCGGGCGGGCTTCGCGTGCACCGGGGGCCGGCCAACGGCAGACTGGGCTTCGCCCGGCGGGATTGTCCCGCATCGGTCTTTGTCCCCTTTCTCGTCCCGTTTCGGCCTTCGACCTCGGCCTCGTCGCCTCTTCGGCGTCTTCCCCCCCGACGCATCCCCCCATGAGCAGCTCCCCGAACGAACTCGTCGTCGGTGTCATCGGCGGTTCCGGCCTCTACGCCCTCGAAGGACTCGAAGAGGTGCGTGAAGTCGCCCTGTCGACGCCCTTCGGCGATCCCAGCGATGCCTTCATCACGGGCCGTCTGGGGGGCGTTTCGATGGTCTTCCTGCCGCGCCACGGCCGCGGGCACCGCATTCCGCCCTCGAGCATCAACTTCCGGGCCAACATTTGGGGCCTGAAGCGCCTGGGTGTGTCGCGCATCCTTTCCGTCTCCGCGGTCGGTTCGATGCGCGAGGACATCGTGCCCGGCGACTTCGTGGTCATCGACCAGTTCATCGATCGCACCCGTCACCGGGCCGACACCTTCTTCGACCGGGACGTGGTCGCCCACGTGCTCTTCGCCGACCCGGTGTGCAGCGACCTGCGCGCGGACCTGCTCGCAGCGGGTGAGGGCCTCGGCCCGCGTATCCACGACGGCGGCACCTACGTTTGCATGGAAGGTCCGCTGTTCTCCACACGCGCGGAATCGAAGCTCTACCGCTCCTGGGGTGTGGACGTGATCGGCATGACCAACCTGCAGGAGGCCAAACTCGCGCGCGAAGCGGAGATCTGCTACGCGACGGTCGCCATGGCCACGGACTACGACTGCTGGCACGAAGGTCACGACGACGTGACCGTCGACGCGATCCTGAAGGTCATGCACCAAAACGTCGAAAACGCCCGCGAGCTGATCCGCCGCGCCGTGCCGATCATCGCGCGGCGCCCCGAATGCCAGTTCGCGAACGCCTTGCAGCACGCCATCCTGACCTCTCCCGAGGCCATCAGCGCCGAGGCCCGCGAGCGCCTCGGACTCTTGATCGACAAGTACCTGCCGAAGTGATGATGCACCGTCCGAGCCCCACGCGAGCCCAGGGTCCCCGTCGCCGTCTCCGTGCCCGGCCCCGGCCCCACACCCAGTTCCGGCGCCTGCCGGCGGCCCTCGTGCTGGCGGGCGCCGGGCTCGTGGCCCTCGCCGCCTGTCGTTCGGCCACACCCAGCCCGGCCGAGTTCGAACGCACGGCGCGCATCCACGAGGCCCAGCGCACCGACGGTTCGGCCTTCGATCCGGGGCAGCCCCTGCTGCGGCCCGAGTGGTACCGCGGCCCCGGAGTCCACGCGGGCGAAACCGGCCCGTGGCGGTTCGTGCGCCACCTGCACCGGGCCTTCCGGCCCACGGTCGCGATGCGCACAGTGCAGCACCTCGACCAGCACTACCGCGCGGCGGGAACGCCCGAGTACGACGAGTTGCTCGATTGGCTGGCGGCCGAGTTGGGCGAGGGCGGCTTCGGCGCCGGGGATGCGCGTTTTGAGCTCTATTTCCTGACCAGCGAAGAGCCGGTGCCCGTGTGGCAACCGGTGTCGGCGCGCATCGAACTCCTCGAGGGGGAGGCGCCGCCGCGATTGCTGCACGCCTTCGATCCCGCGGACCAGCGCGAGCGGGTGCTTTTGCCCGTGAACGCCCCCTCGGGCAGCGTGCGCGGCCCGGTGGCGCTGAGTCTCGACGAGGTGCGCGAGGGTTCGATCCTGGTCACCCAGGTGCGCTCCAGCCAGGTCATCGCTCGCGCCGAGGGGGCCGGTGCCGCCGCTGTGCTCTCGGCGTCCCTGGACGACTACAACCTCGACCCCCACGGCCAAGAGCGCCACCTGGACTCGATCCAATCGCGGGTCGTGCGCGAGGGCACCAGCTTGCCCGTTGCGCACATTTCGCGGCGCTCCTACGAGCGCATCGCGGCCGCCGCCGAGCGCGGTGAAGCCGTGATCGCCTTCGAGGCCGAGGTCCGCCAGTTCGAAGCTCCCCTGCGCACCCTGGTCGCCGTGGTGCGGGGGACCGAACGCGCTGGCGAAGCGGTCGTGATCGCCGCCAACCTGCAAGGGCCGGGCGCGAACGACAATGCCAGCGGCGTGGCCACGGCCCTCGAAGGGGCGCTGTCGCTCAAGGACCAACTCCAGCGCGGCCGTCTGCGCCCGCCCCTGCGTTCGGTGGCCTTCGTCTTCGGCGACGAGGTCCGCCAGAGCCGGGCCTTCCTGGAGGACGGGCGGTACCACGCGGTGGCGGCGATCTGCGCCCGCATGACCGGCCAATCCCAACAGCACACGGGCGCCATCGCGCTCCTGGAACGCACCCCCGACCCGGGCGCCCTGGTCGCTTTGCCCCCCGACGAACACTCCACCTGGGGCCAAGGGCAGGTCACCCAAGACGACCTGGCGCCGAACGGATTGGCCCTGATCGCGCGCACCGCGCTGATCGACGTGGGCCGCTTCGAGGAAGGCGAAACCGGCATCGGTTGGCCCAGCGCCGATCACCCCTGGGAGGGCGGCGCCGACCACGACGTGTTCCTGCGCGCGGGCATTCCCGGTGTGCTCTTCTGGCACTTCCCGGACTTCACCTACCGCACGAACTTCGATCGTCCGGACATGGTTGATCCCCACGAGATGCGCCGCACGGGTGTCGCGATTCTCGCGACGGCCATGGCCGTGGCCGACCCTCGGCCCGCGGATCTGGCCCGTTATGTCGAGTCCCTGCGGGCGGAAATCGACGTGCGCCTTTCCGCCGCGGAGCGCGCGGGGGAGCGCTCCACCGCCGACCTGTGGCGCGTGTGGGGCGCGGGCGCGCGCTCGTGGCTGCGGGTGCTGTGCCTCAACCTGGAAGAAGACGAAGCGCGCGCGCTGCTGCGCACCGAAAGTCCCGAAGAGCGCGCCCGGCGCTTGGCCGCCGAACGGGAAATCTCGATCCAGGAGCCGTAACCGCCCGCGGGCGACGGGGCCAGCTTGGTCAGTCCCGCGCCTCAACCGCGAGGGGCACGAGCCGTGGGCCGGCGGGGTCGTAGCGCCAGGCCGGAGGGTTGCCGAGTTCGCCCAGGAGCGCGCGGTTCGCCGGCCCCAAATCCCGGGCGAAGATCCGTTCGGCGGATCCGACGGGCGGCGCCAGGTGGTGCAGGCGAATGGCCTGGGGGCTGGCCAGGGGCACGAAGACCACACCCCGCTCCAGGCCCGCTTGATCGGCGAGCCGCTGGGGCGCGCGGCGCAGGGCCTGCACGTCGGCGGCCTGGTTCCACTGGCGCGCGAGCACGTCGGCGCTGCCTGCCGAGATTGCGACCAACACGATCCCCACGGCGATGCGCCCGCGCGCCGCGCCCAGGTGCGCGAGCGCCGCGGCGCCCAGCACCGCGAGGCCGCCGAAACCCTCCAGCAGGTACACCGGCCCGGCCCAGGGCACACCGTGGAAGGTCAACAGCGCATAAAACGCGAGCAGCGCCAGGGGCGCTCCCCAGGCGAGCCAGGCCCAGGGTGCAACCTGCGCCGACGGGGCCTCCCGTTCGGTGCGGCGCAAGAGCGCTCCCAGGGCGATCAGCAGCAACCCTCCGCCGATGCCGAAGGCCCAACGATCGAGGCGCGCCAGGTTGAAGGACGTGTTGGCGAAGGCGCTGGGGAGGTTCACCAGGCCCCAGCGATCGTCCGGGGAGATCACCTGGGCGTAGAGCACATACGCGGGTTGCAGCGCGTCGCCGGTGGTGGCGAGGTTGAAGAGCGCAAAACACAGGGCCGCGGGCAGGGCGGCCAAGGTACCCCAGCCGAGGAGCGCCGGGGCGCGGCGCGGCGCCGCGAGAGCCGCGGCCAGGGCCAGCACTAGGGCCAAGGCCACGCCCGTGCCCGGCCGCGTCGCTCCCAAGAGGGACAGGGCGGCGCCGGTGGCCAGGGCCGGCCAGAGGATCGGCGCGCCGCGCGCCGCCCGTTCCAGGGCCCAGGCACCGGCGGCCAAGGCGGCCAGGGCCGCCGGCAGGGAAGTGCCCCAGGCGAGCCACAGCCCAAAGGCCGAGGCCGGCGCGGGCGACAGGGCGAAGAGCCACGCGGCCAGGTGGGGCGCCGGAGCGCGCACCTTGCGCGCGAAGACCCACACCAGGGCCGGCGAAAGGAACGCGCCGAGCAGCACGAAGAGCCGGCGCTCTCCCAAGAGCCCGCCCGCCGCCAACACCGCCGAGTGCCCCGGCGGGTACTTGGCGAAGACCCGCGGCACCTCCTCGGATCCCGGCCAAAGCTGCCGCCCGGGGAAAAACGCCTGGGCCGGACCGTGGGGCAAACTCGCCCGGCCGCTCTCGAAGAGTTTTGCCTGGAAGTGGTAGGCGTGCCCGTCGTTTGTTAGCGGCTCACCGCCGAGCACGCCCCGTTCCAAAGCGAGCGCAAGCCCCGCGCACAAAAGCCCCGCCGCGCCAAGGTGCAGCCAGGTGCCCATGGCTGCACTCGCTCCGGTGTTTGTCCCCGGGCCGCCGCCGACCTGCGCCGAACGCGCGGGCCTGGGCAACAGGGCCAGCACACCGCACAGCACGGCAGCGATGCCGAGGCCGCGCAGGGCATGCTCCACATCCAAGTAGGCCCGCGCCATGAGCGCATCCCGCTGGGCCACGAACCCGGCCAGCGCGGGATCGGCCGCGAAGAAAAGCGCCGCGGCGAGGGGCAACGCGGCCAAGGGCCACGGCAGTGCCAACCGCCCGCGCCGGGCCAAGCCGCGCGCCCATCCGGCCGCCGCCAAAAGCGCCGCCGCCGCCACCAGCAGCCGCGGCCAACCGGCCAAAGCCTCGGCCAAACCGCGCCAGTCACCCGCCGCCGCTTCGAAGCGCCAAGGACCGACACCCCACTCAAAGGATTCGAGCGCCGTCCCCGGCGCCACCGGCACCCAACGTGCCCGCGCCGCCGCGAGCCCAGCGCCCAGCACCATGGCCAGAGCCGCCGCCACGATCCGCACGGCACCTCGCCGCGCGGGCTCGGGATCCACCTGGGGGGACGGGAGGGACATGCATTCGCCGGACACCCGGCGCGGGTTCAGGATAGTCGGCGCGCGGCGGGGCGGCCCATGTCCTCTTGGCGGCGGGTGCGGGCGGGGCGGGCGCTATAGTGGGACGCGATGAGGAACGGACGGAGGATGGCGCTCGCCGCGGCGGTCCTTTTGGGGCTCACGGCCTGCGGATCCCGGCCCGAGGGCGCCCGCAACGCGCTGCTGATCACGATCGATTCCCTGCGCACGGACCACGTTTCGGCCCACGGGCGCGTCAATCCCTTCAACGCGAGCGAGCCGACCACCCCGGCCTTCGACGCCCTCGCGGCCCGCGGCGTGCTCTTCGAAAACGCGTTCAGCACGACCTCCTGGACGCTGCCGTCCCACGCGGCGCTGATGACCGGATTGCCGGACGACCTGCACGGGGTGCACGACAACTTCCAGCGCCTGGCGCCGGAGCTCGTCACCCTGGCCCAGCTCTTCCGCGATGGCGGGCGCCGCACGGCGGGGTTCTTTTCCGGCCCCAACGTGCATCCGACCTTCGGCTTCGGGCGCGGCTTTGACTCCTACGTGGACCTGAGCCAAGTGCCCGTGGACGAAGGCCTGTTCGAGGACCGCGAACTCGGCGACCTGCGCGACGTGCACCTGGCCTCCCACCGAACGGTGACGAGTCCCGCGCTCCTGCGCGGCGCCTCGGCGGTGCTGCGCGAGATGGCGGCCACGCGCACGGACTTCTTCCTGTTCGTGCATTGGTGGGATCCCCACTACGACTACCTGCCCCCGGACCGCTGGCGGGCGATGTTCGTCGATCCCGACTACAGCGGCGGCATCACCGGCAGTTACAGCCAGGACCGCAACCGCCAGTGGACCAGCGTCGACGTGCAGCACCTGCGCACGCTCTACGACGCTGAAATTCGCTTCACCGACGACCACGTGGGGGAGCTGGTCGAACTTCTCGAGGAGCTGGGGCTCGCCGGCGACACGGTCATCGCCTGGACCGCGGACCACGGCGAGGAGTTTTACGAACACGGCCGCTGGGGCCACCAACGCACCCTGTTCGAGGACGTGGTGCGCATTCCCATGGCCGTGGCCGGTCCCGGGGTGCCGAAGGGGCTGCGCGTGGACGGGCACGCGCGCATCCACGACCTGTATGCGACCCTTGCGGCGCTCTGCGGGCTCGACGTGCCGGACTACGTGGAAGCGCGCCACCTGGCACCGCTTTGGACCCAACCCGGCCACGGCGGTTACCCCGTGCCCCTGCGCCTGCGCGTGCCGCGGCCGGTGAATCCGATCGACCTATCGGGCCTGCGGATCGGGCCCTACAAGGTGCTGCACGACCATCTGTCCAATCGCACCGTGGTCTACGACTTGGCCGTCGATCCGGGCGAGCGCCAGCCGATTCGCGCGGAAGAGGCCCGCGGAGCCCACGCGGCCGCGCTGGAGCGCTACCGGGAACACCGCGTCCACTTGGAGCGCCTCTCGGCCGGCCTGCCCGGTCGGCCGCGCGGCGTCAGCCTGCCCCCGGAGTTGGAGCGCTCCCTGAGGGCCGCGGGTTATCTGGGCGACTAGCGCGGACCCCGTCCGCCGCCTCCACCCGCACCGCCTCCACCCGCGCCGCCGCCCAAGGCACCGCCCAGGCCGCCGGCGCCACCCAAGCCCATGGGTTGGGTCGGTCGCGGGGCCGGTGTCGGTGTGATCAGCCGCTCGCGATCCTCCGCCGATGCGGTCACATGGGCCGGGTGGGCGCGCTCGCGCGGGCCTTCGAAGGCCAGGCGCAGCTCTTCCAGGTCCAGCCGCCCGTCGCCGTTGAGGTCCAAGCTGGCCAGCACGCTGGCGGCGCGCACGGGCAGGGTCAGGGGAAACTCGAGGGCATCCAGGTCGGCCAGGTCGATGGCGCCGTCCGCGTCCAAGTCGAGGCGCGCGAAGGGATGCACCGGCCCGGCGATGCGCGGCGGGCTGGGCACGTGGCCCGGTCCGGTCGGTCGGCCGAGGCGCTTGCCAAACAGTTCGTGCAGGCTGGGGGCGGCGGCCCGGCCTTCTTCGCCGAACAGTTCCTGCTCGCGCCGCAGGGCGCGCAGCAGTTCCGCGAGTTGGGCGATTTCGGGTAGTTCGAGCCGCCCTGTTCCGTCCCGGTCGAGGGTGCTCAGCACCAGGCGCGGGGTCAGGCTGGTGATGCGGTAGTCATCCAGCAACAGCCCGAGTTCGGTCTCGTCGAGGGCGCCGTTGAGGTCCAGGTCGTAGGCCGCCCGCAGTTGTTCGGCGGTGCGAAGCGGTGGGATCGGCCGGAGGGATTGGGGGCGAGGTTCGGCGAACAGGCCGCCGCGCTCGACGACTTCGCGGTAGCGCGCGGTGAACTCCTCGAAGGAAATGCGTCCGTCGCGGTCGCGGTCGAAGAGCCGGAAGCCATCCCGGTCGATCCCGAGCGCCTCGGAGGCCTCTTCGAAGGACAACCAACCGCTGCCGTCGTAGTCCGCGATCTGGAAGTAATCGCGGATGCGCTGGGCTTCGCGTTGGGCCGGATCGCGGGGATCCGGCGGCGGCGCGGGCACGCCGCCGGGATCGTCGTCGCGCGCCGGTGCGTCGGGGAACACCTGGGGGCTGAGCGGGTCCTGGGCGGCCGGCGCGGCTCCGAAGGCCGCCGGGGCACTGCCGCCGGTGAAGACCCCAGCGCCCGTGGCGGAGACCCCGGCGCCCGCGGCGAAGACCCCCGTGCCAGCGGCGAGAGCGACCGCGCCCGCGGCAAAAACCGCCACGCCGGCGGCGATCGCCGCCGCGCGGCCCGCGGGGGAGGCCGCCGCGGGTCGGCGGGGTGTGGATGCATCGGTGCGGGCCATGGAGGGACGATCGGCTCTTGGGGCGCCGGGGTCAACCGCCGGCGGCGGGCGGGCCGCCCTTGGGACCTCGGCCGCCCTTGCGGCGCGGTCCCGGGGAGTCGCTGGAGGGGGCCTGGA
>JBJHAV010000155.1:0-9406 GCA_050480685.1 Planctomycetaceae bacterium
GGCTTCGGGGTCGTCGGGGGCCCAGGAAACCGGACCGAGCAGGGTCGGATCCGTGAGGTATTCGCCGTGTTCGTTCACGGGGCGAATGCGCAGGTGGGCGAGGGGGGGAAGATCGATTTCGAGCCGGGTGGGTGCGAGGTCGCCCGGATCGGAGGCGTCGGGAGGGTCTTGGGGCAGCTCGATGCGCGCCCGGTAGCCGATCGGCAAGAGCAGGAGTTCGTAGCTTCCCGCGTCCAGGCGCCGGTGGAGCCGCTCGTACTCGCGTCCATGGGTTCGTTCGGTCCAATCCGCGAGGCGGCCCGCGATGGTGCCGGAGTCCTGGGTCCGGGGAAGCAGCGCCGGCTGGTCCGCGGGGCGTAGGCGCACGGTCCACTCCTGCATCTGCGGCAAGAACTCCGCGGAGCGCAGCACGAGCTCCAGATCCCGCGTGACGCGCGGCTCCGGCGCGGGGCCCACATGGATCCCCACATGCGTGGTGCCTTCCTCGGCCGGGGCCACGGATTCCTCCGCCAGCAGGATGTCCCGCAACTGTTCGCGCACTTCGATCCGCGCGCGACGTGTTTCGCCGTCCAGTTCCAGTTCCAGCTCGCCGTTGGCGCCGAGCATGCGGCTGAGCGCCGGTGACGACTGACCGTCGAGGAACACGAGGACCCGGGCGCGCTGGCCCAATCCTCCGGCGTCGTACAGCGTGAGCTCCAGGCGACGGGCGGTCAGCAGCACCACGCGGTACACCCCGGGCTCGGTCAGCTCGATCGACTCCCGGCGGTATCCATCGGCGCTCACGAGCAAACGCTGGGGCCCCGCCGTCGCGGGAAATCTCAAGGGGGAGTGGGCGCGCACCACGGTCCGCTCCTCGGGCGACCTGTCCGCGGCTTCCCCCGGCTCCGAAGGTTCGTTCACCACGGTCACGCGTCGGATGGGGTGACCGTTCGAATCCACCACGTCCAGGAGGTAACCGCCGGCTTCGATCAACTCCACGTGCGCTTCCGGCCGCTGCGCTCCGACACGGGCGGGCCGAAGGGGCAGGAAGTCGCGTCCGTCCGTCGCGGAGGCTCCGAGCAGCACCAGATCTTCGGCCTTCAGTGGCAACTCCCAGCTCCCATCCGGATCCACGGGACAGGTGGATTTGTCGCCGGTCGCCACCGCGCGCCAACGCAGGGTGAGCCCTTGCGCATGGGCGGGTGCCGGGCGGCCTCCTGCCCCGACGATGCGGGCCGTTCCAAAACCCAAGGACAGCTCAGCGGGCTCCGGCGCGCCAGCTTCCTTCGGCTCCGAGTCGGCGACCTGTGAACGCGGGCCGGCGGCAGGCGCGCGCGGCGGCGCTGGCTCGGCGAACGGCGCGGCCTCTTGAAGCTCCGCCTCGTCTCCGGCGGCATCCGCAGCCCCAAAGGGTTCCGCGGACCAACGCGGACCGCCCAAGAACATCCAAAGCAGCAACGTCAGCGCAGCGGCGATCGCGACGGCGGGCACGAGGGCGTTTTGAGTCATCGGTGGCAAGGGGCCGGCTTGGTCCAGGCGAAGGGGAGCAGCCCGTGACCGGGGGACCTAGGCAATCCTCGGCCGCGGGGCCGCGAGCGTAGCGCATGGGAGCGGTTCGCGGGGACCCGCGTGCTTCGCGGCTGAACTCCCGATTGGAGATCCGCGCATTTTCCGCAACCGTCCGCCCCCGGGACCGTCCTTCTCCCCACGGGCTGCGGATTGGCTGCGGCTTCTTGGGCAAGTAGGAAACACGGCTCGCCGGCGAATGGGTGGACCCGGCGCCGCGTGCTGTTCCGGGACAAGGAGAGAACTGATGAACGCCACTCGCAAATCCCTGGCGCTTTCCCTGGGCGCCTGGATCGCCCTCACCTTTGGGTTCAGTGCGGCCCACGGCGCGCCGGGAGCAGGAACCGTCGAGGCGGGGCCCACGACCTGCGCGGGCGCCGTGCACCAGGGATTCAACCCGGCCTTCTACACCGTGGTGGCCATTGCGGGCGATTGGGACCTCACAGTCCGTGGGGAGACGATGCTGGCCATGCCCAGGCTGCCCCTGGGAGGCGCTGTGCTCTTGCGCGATCGGGCGGGTGCATCCCAACGGATCGATGTCCCCCTGGGTGGCACCCTGGTCCAGGCCCCCGGTCTGATTCTGGTCAGCCAAAGCGCTGTGGGGATTGGAGGTGGGGCGGCTGGGGATGTGGCCGAGGCCGCTCGGGCGGCCCAGGCCACGACCTATGGTTCCGGCTTCTGGCAGACGTTCCGGACGGGAGGGTGTGCCGGAGCGATGAAGTGGAGCCATGGGTCCAACTGCTGGGTGATCGAGTGCCTCAGTCAACCGACAGCGGACTGTCTGATCACCGTGACGACCACATTGGGGACACACCACCACGCATCCAGTTGCTCGGAAACAAAGAGCATTCGCCTTTGCGGAGGTATCTTGGAGGTTCCTTTCTAGGGGGTGACCTTGACCGGACCTCATCGCAGTTCATGGCTGGGCGCGTGGCTCGCCGCGATTCTCGCGTGGATCGGCTGCGGCGCGGCATTTCTCGTTTCCACGCGTTCAGGTGATTTCGCCGATGCGCGTGAGGTGGTGGCCCTGCCCGGCAATCGGGAGCCCGCCGAACGTCGGGAGTCTGCGCCGAGTGTCCGCGCCGCGGGCCTGGATGATTTGGCCGATCGGGTGGCGGCGCTGGAGGCAGAGCTACTCACCCTCGCGGCCCGACCGGCAGTCGAGAGGGTGCCCGTTCAGGCGGCCCTGCCGCCACCGAGCGCGGAGGAGCGCGGGTGGGTCTCCGGGCAGGAGGTCGCGTCCCTTATGGCCTTGATCCGCCGTGAGATCGAAGCCGAGCGGACCGAGCGGGAACGCGCCGCCGCCGAGGCGGCCGAAATCGCCAAGGTTAGCGAGCGGGCGCGCGGAGTGTTGCCCGAGGGCGATCCCAGGGTCGACGCGCTCTTCGAATTGCTGATGGGCGTGCAGGCCGAACTGCGCGAAATCCAGTCGGCCTACCTGGTCGAGGGCGAACGGCCTTCGGGTGACGCCCATGGGGAGTGGGAGGCGGCCTGGGAAGGGGTCGTCGGCCGCTGGGGGCATCGGCTTGAAGTCTTCGGTTGGTCGCAGAACGGCGTTCGCAACGTGATCCGCGGTCTGTACCCCAACGGTCCGGTGCCTCACTCCTTCTCGCGGTGAGGGGAGAAGCTGCGACGCGACTCCAGGCCGATCCTCGCAGTTCGACGGCTGGCACCCCCCTGCTCAGGCCACTGCTCCGGCCCCTGTGCCGGCATCGTCGCCGCCGGGTCATGGTGGCGCGTGGGGTGCGCCCTTGGGCGGGGGCGGAGGGAGGGTGCAGGTGCGGTTTCGTGGCCCGGGGGGTCGCTGGGGGATAGGATCGAGGGGGGGGGACTCCGGCGCCTTGCGGTGTGCCGGGGGCTCCGGTTCCCCTCCCGCTTCCTCCCTCGGCCGCTCTTGATCCCCATGACTCGATCCGAAACCGCCCGCCCGGCGGGCCGCCTTGGTGTCCGTTCCCTGGTGCCCTCGGCCCTGGTGCCGCTCGCCCTGGGGGCCCTGGCTGCGGGTCTGACCGGTTGCACCGGACGCTCGGCCACCCCGGTTCCGGGGGACGGTCTGGAGCCGGGGACCGGGCCTGGAACCGATCCCGGCGGCATTTTGCTGGTGGACTTCGAGCTGCGCACGGACCTGGTGCTCGGTGAGCTGCCGGTGGTCGATGCCAAGGTGCTCGACCTGGACGGGGACGGCTTCTACGACCTGGCGGAACTGGGGTTCACGGACCAGCGCCTGCGGCTCTCCCTGGGCAGCCCCGGTGGCCAGTGGCTGGCCTGGCAGGAGTTCGAAACACCCGGCGTGCCCCTGCGGCTCGAATCCGCGGATCTGTCGGGCACGGGCGGCCTGGACCTGGTCGTGCTCTACGCGGCCGGACCGAGCGGCGGCAACGGCGGCGGGGATGTCTCCCTGACGGCCCTGGCCGAAAACGGCGCGGTGGCCGGCCTCGCGGTGTATCGGCGCGGCGGAGACGGGCTCTTTGAGCTCGCCATGGACGTCGCCCTGCCGGCCTTTTCCATGGACATGGCCGTGGGGCCGCTGCTCGGCAACGGCCGCGATCAGGTGGTCGTGGCCGGCATGGGGGACGGAACCCTTTGGGTGCACGACGAGGTGGCGCCCTGGGCCCTGGTGCCGGTGGCGGCGCCGACGGTGCCCGGGCCGGCCGGGACCTCGACCCCGGTCAGCGTCGCCCTGGCGGACGTGGACGGCGACGGCCTGCTGGACCTGGTCGCGGGTCTCGTGGCGATTCAGCCCGGGGAGCCGGGTGCGGTGGCCGTGCTGCGCCAACTGCCCGGGGGAGGCTTCGGCGAACCCGAGCATCCCCTGGAAGGGCCGGCGTTCCCGGTGGTGCGCGCCCTGGGCGACGTGACGGAAAGCGGCTTCGCCGATGTGGGCGTGGGTGACGCGGCCCCCGGCGCGGCCCTGTTCCACCTCCTGGCGGGGAGCTCGGCGGGCCTTGACCTGTCACAGGCGTTCCCGGTGGGGGCGCCCAGCTCGGTTTCCATGGGCGCCGACGTGAACGGCGATGGCCGGCTCGATCTGGTGCTGGGAGCGTTCACGGATCAGGCCGTGGTGGTGCACTTGGCGGACGGCGCCGGGGGCTTCGCCGAAGGCCGGGTCCACAACGTCGGTTTTGGTCCCCGGGCCCTGGCAGGCATCGACTTCGCCGGCGACGGGCGCGAGGACGTGGTCGTGGTGCACAGTCGCGGCACGAGTTTGCTGATCGCCCTCGAGGACGGACGCCTGCGCGCGGCCGAGGGCTTTTTCGTCGGCGACGCGCCGCACGTGCTTTCCCTGGTGGACTTGGACGGTGACGGCCTGCTCGATGCGGTCAGCGTGGACCTCCACCAACGCGAGGTGGTCTTCCTGCGCGGGCTCCCGGGGCGGCGCTTCGAATACGTCGGCGCGGTGGAGCTCATGGAGTCGACCGAAGGCCTGCCGGCTTTCTTCGAAGTCGCGGATCTTTCGGGCAACGGATTCTCCGATGTGCTCGTGAGTGTGTCCGAGGCCGCCGAGGTGCGCCTCTTGCGCGGCCATGGAACTTTGCCGCTCGCCGCCCCGGAGAGCTTCGACCGGGTGTCCGTGGGACCCCAGCCCCTGGGCATCACCGTCGGCGACCTGGACGGGGACGGGCAGTTGGATGCGGTCGTGGCCTGCTTCGGCGACGGGACCCTGCGGGTGCTGCGCGGCCAAGGGGGAGGCGACCTCAACGACCAAACCGTGTTGCCCCTGGGGCTCGGCGGCGATCTGCGGCCGGTCTCGGTGAAGCTCGCCGATCTGAACGGCAACGGGCGACTGGACCTGGTGGTCACGGCGCGCACGCCGAACTTCAGCGCGAGCGCCGCGGCGGTTTTCGCCGGCGACGGCGAGGGCGGCTTCACCCTGGAGGCCCAGTGGCCCCTGCCGACGGTCTCCAACGCGATCCACGTGGGTGAGGTCGTCGAAAACGGGCTGCCGGACCTGGTTTTCGGGCAAACGGACGCCGCGGGTTCCGAGTTGGTCCTGGCGGTCAACCTGGGAGGTTTCTCCTTCCAGTCCCAGCCGGTGCCGGTCGGTGCGCACCCGGGCGGCGTGCAACTGGTCGACTTGGACGGGGACGGTCACTTGGACCTGGTGTTGGCCCTGGGGGCCGGCGAGCTGGTCACCCTGGCGGGGGACGGCACCGGGACCTTCACGCCGTTCCCGAAGCTGTTCGGGCTACCCCTGGCGGCGCCCCAGTTCACTTCCTTCATCCGCCTGGCCGATCTGGACGGGGACGGTCTGCCGGAGTTGGTCCTGCTCTCGCCCGAACTGCGCCACCTGTGGGTGGCGCGCAACACGAGTGTGGTGATCTCCGAGTGAGGCCGGGCGCGGCGTGACGGGCGGGTCGGTGACGTTCTCACCGGCGCGCCCGTTCCGCATACCCGCGTGTTTGCCCGCGCAGGCCGCCGCGCACACTTCCGAGTGCTCTGAAGCCCATGACGAGTCCCGCAAAGCCCGAGCCCATGCAAGGCGTGATCCTGGCCGCCGGTCAGGGTTCGCGCATTCGCCCGTTCAGCGACACGACACCCAAGCCGCTGCTGCCGATCCTCGACAAGCCCCTGCTCGTCTGGCAGATCGAGGCCATGCGGCGCCTGGGCATCGAGGACATCCTGATCGTGATCGGGCACCTGGGGCACCGCATCGTGCAGGAACTCGGCCACGGGGAGCGCTACGGCGTGCGCCTGCGCTACGTGGAGCAAGAACAGCGCCTGGGCATCGCCCACGCCGTGGGCCAACTGGAGCGCCACGTGCAGCACGCCTTCATGCTTTTCCTCGGGGACATCTTTTTCGAGACCGAGGACCTCTCCGGCATGTTGGAGCTCTTCCGCCGCGACGGGGTCGACGGGGTTTTGGCCGCGAAGATCGAACCCGACCTCGAAGCCATCAAGCGCAACTTCACGGTGGCCCTGGACGAACGCGGCTTCGTGCGGCGTGTGATCGAAAAACCGCGCCACCCGCGCACCGACCTGAAGGGCTGCGGTCTGTACCTGTTCGACTCGGCCATCTTCGACGCGATTCGGCGCACGCCGCGCACGGCCCTGCGCGACGAGTACGAGATCACCGACGCCATCCAGATCTTCATCGAGGACGGCTACGGCGTGGTCGCGGCGCCGGTGGTGCAGCGCGATCTGAACCTCTCCCAGCCGAGTGACCTGCTCGACATCAACCTGCACGTGATGGAGCGCGAGGGGCATCGCCTCTTCGTGGACGACGGGGCCGAGGTGGATCCCGGGGCGCAGGTCGAGCGTTCGGTGGTGTTGGCGGGGGCCCGTGTGCCCGCGGGGGCCAAACTCCGCGATTGCCTGGTCCTGCCCGGGGAGAGCGTCCCCGAGGGCGAGTGGGAGCGCACGGTCTTCGCCGGCGGCGAGGCCGTGGACTGCTGATCCGCGGCGGCGACCTGGGGCTTACTTCCCGCCCCGGCGCTCGCTAACCTGGCGCACGAGCCGGGCTGGCCGCCGGGCTCCCCCCAGGTCCCCAGCCCGCCAGGAGTCCGCCTTGCCCGATTGGTTGTCCCAGGACTGGAGCATGCAGAGCGCCTATGCGCTGTGCGCTTTCGTGGGTGGTCTCGTGGTCCTCCTGCAGCTCGGTTTCGGCCTCTTGGGGCTGGGCAGCGACGGGGTCGACCTGGACGTGGACCTGGAGTCCGACGCGGGGCTCGACCTGTTCACCGTGCGCACCCTCTCCGCCTTCCTGGCGGTCTTCGGGTTGGTGGGTTGGATCGGCACCCTGGAGGGTTGGTCGCGGCCGGTGACCTTCGGGGCGGCGCTCCTGTCGGGCGCTTCGGTGCTGCTGCTCGTGGCCTGGCTGCTGCGCCTCAAGCGCCGTCTGGCGAGCAGCGGCAACCTGAACGCCGAAGGGGCCGTGGGCCAGGTGGCGCGGGTCTACCTGAGCATCCCCGCCGCCGGCGCCGGGCAGGGCAAGATCACCGTGCTGCTGCAAGGCCGCACCGCGGAGTACCTGGCGTTCACCCGCGGTGAAGCCATTTCCACCGGAACGGCGGTGCGCGTGCTGCGTATGACCGTGCCGGGAACCTTCGAAGTCGCTCCCCTCGACACCGAGACCTCATGATCCACTCGTTGCTCGCACCCTCCTTCCTGCGGATGGAGACCTTGCCCGTGCCGCCCGCCCCGGCCTTCCTCGTACTGGACGACTCCGGGGTCCTGTGGGTGGCCCTGGCGGCTCTGCTGGTCCTGATTTTCTTCGGGCTGGTGGTGGTCCTGACCCGGCGCTTCAAGCGCTGCCCCAGCAACCGCGTGCTGGTGGTCTACGGCCGTTCCGGGTCGGGCAAGGTGGCCAAGACCATGCACGGCGGCGGCACCCTGGTCCTGCCGCTCTTGCAGGACTACGCCTACCTCTCCTTGGATCCGATCCAGATCGAAGTGCCCCTGGACGGGGCACTTTCCATGGAGAACATCCGCATCTCCGTGCCGAGTGTTTTCACGGTGGCGATCGGCACCGAACCCGAGATCATGAGCAATGCGGCCGTGCGCCTTTTGGGCCTGGCCACGAAGGACATCGCCAAACAGGCCGAGGACATCATCTTCGGCCAGCTTCGCCAGGTGATCGCTTCGATGTTGATCCAGGACATCAACCGCGACCGCGAGCAATTCCTGCACAACATTCAGACCTCCCTGGAGCCCGAGCTGGCCAAGATCGGCCTGGTGTTGATCAACGTCAACATCAAGGACATCACCGACGAATCGGGTTACATCGAAGCCATCGGCCGCAAGGCCGCCGCCCAGGCCATCCAGCAGGCCCTGGTCGACGTGGCCGAGCAAGAAAAGCGCGGCTCGATCGGCGTCGCCGATGCGGTGCGCGAGCGGGCCGTGCAGGTCGCTTCGACCGAGAAAACCCAGGCCATCGGCACGGCCGAGGCCGAGCGCGAGCGGGCCGTGCGCATCGCCGAGTTGGAGCGCGAGCGCACGGTGGGTGAGCAGCGCGCCGCTTTCCAGCGCGACGCGGAGATCAAGGACGCCGAACGGGAACGGCGTGTGCGCATGGCCGATGCGGACGCCATGGCCGTGGAGGGCGAAAACCTCTCCAAGGCGCGCATCGTCGCCGCCGAGGCGGAACTGCGCGTGCGCGAAGCCGAAGCCTTCCAGCTCGCCGAGACCCGCAAGCGCGAGGCCGACGCGGCCGTGCGCGAGGCCCAGTACATGGCCGAGGCCCGCGCCGCCGAAGCGGAGGCCAAGAAGCGCGAAGCCGAGAAGCGCGCCGAGCTGGAAGCCGTGGCCAAGGCCGAAAAGGCCCAAACCATCGTCGACGCGGAAGCCGCCGCCGAAAGACGGCGCATCGCCGCCGAGGCCGAGGCCGCCGCCAACTACGCGATCCTGGAAGCGGAAGCCCGCGGCCAATTCGAGATCCTGGCCAAGAAGGGCGACGGCCTCAAGCGCATCGTCGAGAGCTGCGGCGGCGCCCAGGGCGCCTTCCAGATGCTCATGCTCGAACACCTGGAAAAACTCTCGGAGAACGCCGCCAAGGCGATCGCCAACGTCAAGTTCGACAAGGTCGTGGTCTGGGACGGCGGCGGCGGCGCGAACGGCGACGGCAAGGGAGCCACCGCCCGTTTTGTGCAGTCCCTGGGCGGCGTGATCCCGCCCATGATGCAAATCATGCGCGACATCGGCGGCGTCGAAATGCCCGAAGCCTTCGGCCGCCTGACCGGCGAAAACGACCCCAAGTCCAAGCCCCCCCAAGCCGACCCGGACTCCCCCTCGGACCAGGGCACTGGACCGTCCCCCGGACCGTCCCCCGGATCGTCACCCGCGCCCCCCAAGGACACCACCACCGCTCCCCCCAACCGGCCCAAGTGACCTCCCCCCCGGCGGCCGCGCGTGGGCGGCGTTCGGG
>JBJHAV010000156.1:0-9393 GCA_050480685.1 Planctomycetaceae bacterium
GGGTGCGCACGAACGAACTGCACGTGCCGATCGACGAGCCGGTGCGCCTGGTGATGACGTCCTCAGACGTGCTGCACAGCCTGTTCATCCCCGCGTTCCGCGTCAAAATGGACGTGGTTCCCGGGCGTTTCACCAGCCTCTGGTTCAAACCCGTGCGCACGGGCGTGTTCCACCTGTTCTGTACCGAATACTGCGGGACCCAGCACGCGGGCATGATCACGCGTGTGGTCGTGCACGAGCGGGAAGACTTCGAGCAGTGGTTGGCCGACGAAGCGAACTTCATGGATCGCGTCAGCCCGCTGGAGGCCGGTGAGATCCTCTACCAGCGCAACTGCATCCAGTGCCACACGCTGACGACCGAGTCGAAGATCGGTCCGGGCTTCAAGCACCTGGTCTTCGGCGAGACCCGCCCGATGGCGGATGGCTCCCAGGTCGTGGTGGACGAAGACTACATCCGCGAGTCGATCCTGTTGCCGAATGCCAGGATCACCGCGGGTTATGAGGGGGTCGTAATGACCTCCTTCCAGGGGCGGCTCGGGGATCGGGAGATCGCCGCGCTGATCACCTTCATCAAGTCGCTCAACGAATGATGCCATGTCGACGATCGGAACGAGCAGCACCCTGACCCCGGCGCCCGCCCACGCGGACGCGCACGAGGGCAACTACCTGACGGCGCAGCGCGGGCTGTTGTCGTGGCTCGTGACGCTGGATCACAAGCGGATCGGCGTCATGTACCTGATCGGCATCCTGGCTTCGTTCACCCTGGGCGGATTCTTCGCGATCGCCCTGCGGACCGAGCTCTTCTTCGCCAAGGAGATCGGCACGAACGACGGCCTACTGGTCAGCGCGGACGGCTACAACCAGCTGTTCACGCTGCACGGGGCCATCATGGTGTTCCTCTTCATCATCCCCAGCATCCCGGCTGCCCTGGGCAACTTCGTGTTGCCGATCATGCTGGGAGCCAAGGACGTGGCCTTCCCCAGGCTCAACCTGTGGAGCTTCTACCTCTGGTTGGGGGGCGCCTTCTTCTTCCTGGTGGTGCTTTTCTCCGGCGGCCTCGACACCGGTTGGACGTTCTACACGCCCTACAGCACCCTGACCCCGACGGCGGTCGCCCCCGCGCTGCTGGGCGCATTCATCCTCGGTTTCAGCTCGATCTTCACCGGGATCAACTTCCTGGTAACCCTGCACAAGATGCGGCCGAAGGGCATGACCTTCTTCCGCATGCCGCTCTTCCTGTGGGGGCTCTATGCCACCGCCGTGATCCAGGTGTTGGCCACGCCGGTGCTCGGCATCACCTTGCTGCTCTTGCTGGTTGAGCGCAGCGCGGGCGTCGGCATTTTCGACCCGGCCCTGGGTGGTGACCCGGTGCTGTTCCAGCACTTCTTCTGGTTCTATTCGCACCCGGCGGTTTACATCATGATCCTGCCGGGGATGGCCATCATCAGTGAGGTCATCAGCGTCTTCAGCCGCAAGCACATCTTCGGCTACAAGTTCATCGCCATGAGCTCGGTGGCCATCGCGCTCTTCGGCTTCTTCGTCTGGGGACACCACATGTTCACCAGCGGTCAGTCGGTCTTGGCATCGGTGGTGTTCAGCGCGCTGACCTTCAGCGTCGCGATCCCATCGGCGATCAAGGTCTTCAACTGGCTGACGACCATGTACAAGGGCAGCATCCAGCTCAAGGCGCCGATGATCTACGCCCTGGGTTTCCTGGTGCTCTTCATGATCGGGGGCCTCACGGGCCTCTTCCTGGGCACCCTCGGGACCGACATCCACTTGCACGACACCTACTTCGTGGTGGCGCACTTCCACTACGTGATGGTGGGCGGGACCCTGTGGGCCTTCTTCGCGGGGCTCTACTACTGGTGGCCCAAGATGTTCGGGAAGATGTACGAGGAGCGCGGTGCGATCATCGCGAGCATCGTCGCCTTCATCGGGTTCAACCTGACCTTCTTCCCGCAGTTCATGATGGGCAGCCAGGGCATGCCCCGGCGCTACTTCAACTACGTCCCCGAGTACGAGATCTACCACCAGCTCTCGACGGTGGGCGCTTACGTGCTCCTGGTCGGCCTGCTGATGGTCGCTTGGAACCTGCTCCAGTCCCTCCGCAAGGGACGGCCAGCGCCCATGAACCCCTGGGGTGCGGCGACCCTCGAGTGGCAGTGCTCCTCACCGCCTCCCCACCACAACTTCGACGAGCAGCCTGAAGTCGGCGACCCCTACGAGATCGAACAGTTCGAGTGGGATCCCGCACAGCAGGGGTACACCCGCAGCGGCACGCCCGTCGGCCGCGCCCACTGATCCTCCACGCGCCCGTCCAGCACGACCCTTCCAAGGCCCCCCCCATGACCGGATCCAGCGCGACCGCCGATCCCGCCCAGGCCCATGGCCATGGTGCCCACGGGCACGGCGACCATCCCGAGCACCTGGCTCACCACTTCGACACGGAGAACCAGCAGTTCGATGCCGGCAAGCTCGGCATCTGGGTCTTCCTGGTCACCGAGATCCTGTTCTTCAGCGGGCTCTTCTGTGCCTACGCCATTTGGAGGACCAACCATCCGGAAGTCTTCCTCTACGCGCACCACTACCTGTCCACCTTCTGGGGGACGTTCAACACGGTGGTGCTGTTGTTTTCGTCCCTGACGGCCGCTTGGGCCGTGCGCTGTGCCCAACTGGGCCAGAAGCAGGGGCTGATCGTGTGTCTCGTGCTGACCATCGTGTGCGCCTTTGGCTTCATGGGGGTCAAGTACGTCGAGTACACCGAGAAGATCCAGAAGGGGCTGGTTTGGGGCAAAGCCTACGCGCCGGTGAACCCCTACATCGTGGACATCGACGACCGCGGTCGCTTCATCCCGCTGGGTTATGCGGCGGATGTAGCCAAGGAGCGCGGTATGCCCGTGGACACGCCCGAGGCGAAGGCCGAATCGATCGCGGAGCTCGTCGCCCAATACCCGAACGAGCCCGAAGGTGTGCGCCAGTTCTTCAGCATCTACTTCGCCATGACCGGCCTGCACGGGATCCACGTGCTCGGCGGCATCCTGGTGTTCCTGTGGCTGCTACGCCGGGCGATCCGTGGGGAGTTTGGACCCAAGTACTTCGGCCCGATCGACTACGCGGCGCTTTACTGGCACTTGGTGGACCTGGTGTGGATCTACCTGTTCCCGATGCTCTACCTGATCCACTGACGGAGGACCGATATGGCCGCACATCACGACCACAACGAGATCGCCCACGTCGCTCCGATTCCGGTGCTGCTGGGAACCTTCGGCGCACTGATCGTTCTGACGGTGCTCACGGTGGCCGCAGTCTTCATCGATGCGGGCGCCCTCAACATCTGGATCGCCATGGGCATTGCCACCGTCAAGGCCCTCTTGGTGGCGCTGTTCTTCATGCACCTGGCCTACGATCGCCCCTTCAACGGGCTGATCTTCATGGCGGCTCTCGTGTTTTCGGGACTCTTCGTGGCGATCGCGCTCATGGACTCGCGGGAGAACCGCGGAGACATCGAGCGCCTGCAGCGCGATCCGGCGGCCAGTCAGCTCCTGGGCAACTGACCTTGTCCCGGGGCCTTGGGGGCGGGGGCATTGGCTCCGCGCCCCCAAGGGCCCATAAGGCCCCATGGTCGTGAACGACAGACGCTCCGAACCCGGGCCCGTCTCCGAGGCCGAGCTGACCGGCTTCGGACTGAAGCTGTTCCTGGCCTCCTTGACGGCGCTCTTCGCCGCGACGCTGGCGGGTTACTTGATCGTCATGCTGGGCTTCAGCGGCACCGAGTTCCCGGTGGTGCCGGGAGAGCCTCTGGTGGTGCCGGAGTCGGTGAGTCCCACTCCGCGCAGCGGGGAAGCGGGGCGCATCGTCGAGCCCGAAGCGACCGCCGTGCCCGAGGAACGCATGGGCGGCCGGACCTGGGCGGGGCTCTTGCTCGCCACCGCGGTGATGTTGGCGAGCTCCTGGACCATTTCCCGGGCGGTACTCGCGGCTCGCCGGCGGGAGTCCGGGGCCCTGAGCGCGAATCTCAACGCCACCCTAGCGCTGGCGATCCTGTTCCTATTGCTCCAGACCGTGAACTGGTTTCAGGTGGCGGGGGAACTGCCGCTGCACGAAGAGGGGCTGCGCGCGTGGCTCTTCTACGCGTTGACCGGGACCCACGCCTTGCATGTGGTCGGGGGACTGATCCCGCTGGGCATCGTGGTCACGCGGGCCTGGGCGGGACGCTACGACGGGGGAAGGTGGGTGCCGGTGCGCAACGTCGCCTGGTATTGGCACTTCCTGGATGTCGTCTGGATCGTGATGCTCGCGACCATGTGGTTCGCGGGGCACTGATCTCCGCGGGAAGGCGGGAAGACGGTGCCTGGCTCCAACTTCCCGCCCCCCCGCTCGCTGTTAGCGCTTGGCGAGCTTCTTGCGGCGGTCGGGGTCCAGGACGCGCTTGCGCAGGCGCAGGCTCTGGGGAGTGACTTCGAGCAGCTCGTCGTCTTCCAGGAACTCCAGGCACTCCTCCAGGGACATCACCCGGGGAGGCGGAAGCTGCACACCGTCGTCCTTGCCCGAGGCGCGCATGTTGGTGAGCTTCTTCGGGCGGCAGACGTTGACGTCCAAGTCGCCGGGCTTGTTGGATTCGCCCACGATCATGCCCTGGTAGACCTCGGCCCCGGGGGGCACGAACCAGTCGCCGCGGTCGGAGAGGGAGTCGAGGGCGTAGCCGGTGGCGGGACCGGTGCGGTCGGCCACGAGCACCGAGCCGTTGCGGCGCGGAATGATGCCCCCGTCGGCTTTCCAGTCCTCGAAGACGTGGCTCAGGATCGCCTCCCCCTGGCTGAGGGAGAGCAGCGCCGTGCGCGCGCCGATCAGGCCGCGGGCGGGCACGGAGAACTCGAGCCGCGTCTGGGTGCCGCGCGAGTCCATTTGCAGCATCTCGCCGCGGCGGCGGCCGAGGAACTCGATCACACGGCCGGCGTGTTCCGTGGGCACCTCGACGGTGGCGCGCTCGTAGGGCTCCAGGGTCTTTCCGTCGACCTGCTTGAGGATCACCTGGGGTTTGGCCACGGCGAACTCGTAGCCCTCGCGGCGCATCTGTTCGATCAGCACGCCGAGGTGCATCACACCCCGGCCGCGCACTTCGAGCGCGTCCGTGCGCTCGGTGGCGCGCAGGCCCAGGGCGGCGTCGCGCAGGGCGGCTTTTTCCAGGCGCGTCTGCACTTGGCGGCTGGTCACGAACTTGCCTTCGCGGCCGGCGAAGGGCCCGTCATTGACCTGGAAGACCATCGAGATGGTCGGCTCGTCCAGGGAGATGGCCGGCAGGGGCTCGGGGTGTTCGAGGGGGCAGAGGGTGTCGCCGATAGCGAGCTCCTCGATACCGGCCACGATGGCGATGTCGCCCGCGGCCACGGAGTCCACCGCCACCCGATTGAGGCCTTCGTAGCGGTAGAGGTTCTTGACGACCACCTGCAAGGGCTTGGGACGATCCGGGTGGCACAGGAGCAGGCGTCCGCCCAGGCGCAGGGTTCCGCGGGACACGCGGCCGACGCCGATGCGCCCGACGAAGTCGTCGTGGTCGATGGTCGCGGCTTGGAACTGCAAGGGCGCGTCCGGTTCGAGCTCGGGGCACGGGACCGTGCGCAGCAGCAACTCGAAGAAGGGCGCCAGGTCCTGGGCCCGTTGGCCCAGTTCGAGCACCGCCCAGCCGTCTCGGCCGGAGCCGTAGCAGACCGGGAAGTCGAGCTGGTCGTCGGAGGCGCCCAGTTCGACAAACAGGTCGAAGACTTCGTTGAGCACTTCGGCCGGCCGCGCGTCGGAGCGGTCGATCTTGTTGACCATCACCAGGGCCTTGAGCCCGCGTTCCAGCGCCTTCTTGAGCACGAAGCGCGTTTGCGGCATCGGCCCTTCGTAGGCGTCCACGAGCAGCAGCACGGCGTCGGCCATGTTGAGCGTGCGCTCGACCTGACCGCCGAAGTCCGCGTGGCCCGGGGTGTCGACGATGTTGATGCGCGTGCCCCGGTACTGGATCGCCGTGTTCTTGGCGAGGATCGTGATGCCGCGCTCGCGCTCTTGGGCGTCGGAGTCCATCACACGCTCCGGCATGTGCTGGTTCTCGCGGAAGGTGCCCGCGAAGCGGAACATGGCGTCCACCAGCGTGGTCTTGCCGTGGTCCACGTGGGCCACGATGGCGAGGTTGCGCACGTCCTGGGCGGCCGTGCGGGGCTGGAGGGGAGGGCTCTGGGAGGGGCTCATGGGGCGGGCTCCCGGTCGGGGAGCGGCGGTCGCGTCCGGCTCGTTTCGGCCCCGAAGGGGGCGGGCGACCGGCATTGGGGCGAAAGAGGATACGCGATCGCGGGCGCCGCACAGCGTGCGCTCGCGGCTCCCGCCCATGGGGCTCATGCCCGGCACCGGCGAGGCGCCGGCCCGGCATCCGCCCGGCGGCCGCCGGCGGGTCTAGCCGGCCAGTTCCCGGAACTCCGGCAACTCGCGCAGGCTGTCCAGGTCGGAGTTGCTGAACAGCTCCGTGCGCAGGAAGTAGCCCCGCGCCTGGGCCTCCGCCAGGGCCCCCACGGCCTCCTCGCTTCGCCCCACCAGGGCAAGCACGCAGCCCACGTGGAACAGGGTGTAGCCGTCCTTGGGGGCCCTCTGGCGGGCCTCCCGGGCGGTCTCGATGGCTTCCTGGTTGCGGCCGATGCGCGCCTGGATCAAGGCCAGGTGAAGGCGAGCCTCCTGGGAGTCCTCCACCTCCTCCAGGTGCTTGCGCGCCGCCGCGATGGCTTCCTCTCCGATTTCCAGGGCCTCCTGGTAGCGGCCCATGCGCGTCAGGACGTTGTAGAGGTGGTCGTAGGAGCCGATATGTTCCGGCTTCAGGGCGACCGCCCGGCGCAGCAGGGCCGCGGCGGCTTTGTAGTTGCCCTGGCGCGCCAGGAGCGCGCCCTTGAGCCGGTGCGCCAACCACTCCCCGTGGTCGATCTGGATCGCCAGGCTGTACTCGCGCAGGGCGTCCTCGCCCTGACCCATCATGGCGTAGGCGAAGCCCAGGGACGTGTGGGCCTCGGCGCAACTGGCGGACAGGATCAGGGCCCGCCGCGCGCTCTGGAAGGCCTCTTCCAGGAAACTCTGGTCGCCCTCCCAGTAGACGTACTTGCGCACCAGCGCCTCGGCCAGGCCCGCGTGGGCCAGGGCGCACTCCGGGTCGGCTTCGATCGCGCGCCGAAAGCCGCTGATCGATGCCAAAAGGTGCTTGGTGGTGCCCCGGTGCAACACGTCGTGGGCATGGTGGGCATGCACCGCCGCCAGGCGGGCGTCGCGCCGCTGGGCGGCCGGCGGCGCCGCGGATTCCTCGGTCAGCCGCCGGCGCACGATGCGCGCGAGCGCCCGCACCAGTTGCCCCTGGAGCCCCCATTCATCCGTGTCGGAGACTTCGATGGTTTCGTTCCAAAGTTCGGTCGAGAGTTCTCCGCCGGCTTCCAGGCGCCGGGCCGAAACCTCGGCCACCGCGCGAGTCTCGCTGACCTCCAGGGTGCCGCGCAGCACGTAGGTCCCGACCGGGTGCTCCCCGGGCGGCTCGGCATCGATCAGCACGATTTCGAGGCCGGTGGAGCGCTCGAGCTCGGCGCGCAGGTCGCGGCGGGCCGCGCCCGCGAAGAGCCGCGCGTGTTCGCCCCCGCCGGGCACCTGCAAGGGCGGCATCACGATGCGCCCGCGCAGGGCCGTGGCGGTTTTGCCGCTCTGCCCGGCGCGGATTTCCTGGGTCGCGGCCTGGAGTGCCGCGTGCAGCGCGCCGCCGTGGGCGTAGCGGTCCGCCGGATCGGGCGCCAGGCAGCGCAGGACCAGCTTCTCCAACGGATGGGGCACACCCGAACGCAGTTCCGACGGCGGTCGCGGGGCGCCGTCGAGGATCGCCATGCAGACCTCCGGGAAGGTTTTGCCCGGGAACGGCAGTTGGCCGGTCAGGGCGTGGTAGAGCACGGCGCCGAAGGCGAACACGTCCGAGCGCACGTCCAGGTCCTGCCCGCGCACCTGCTCGGGGGACATGTAGAGCACGGTGCCGACGAGCATGCCCTCCTGGGTGATGTTGGATTCGTTCGCCTGCCGGCAGATGCCGAAGTCGAGCAGCTTCACGGTGCCGTCGGCCTGCACCATGATGTTCGCCGGCTTGAGGTCGCGGTGGATCAGCCGCTGCTGGTGCACCAACTCCAGGGCCGAGGCCACCTGCAGGCCGACGCGCAGTACCTCGTCGAAGCCCAAGAGGCGCTGCTGCAAAATCCGGTCGAGGGTCTGGCCCTCGAGCAGTTCCATGGCGATGTACGACGTTCCCTCGTGTTTGTCGTACTCGTAGATCGTGGCGATGTTCTGGTGCGCCAGGCTGCTGGTGTGTTTGGCCTCGCGCGCGAAGCGCGTCACCGCGTCCGGATCGAACTCCACGTTGGGCCGCAAAATCTTGAGCGCGACCGATCGCCCCAGGCGCGTGTCGAGGGCGCGGTAGACCTCGCTCTGGGGACCGGACCCCAGGCGATCCTCCCGCGGGTCGAACTCGAAGTTGGCGAACTTCATGGGCGTGTGGAGCCGGCGGCCGGCCCCGGCGCGTATGGTAGGCCGCCGCCGCACGCGGCGCCCCGGCCCTGCTCCGCCCGGGGCTCGCGCCCCGGAATCGGCCCCAGACCATGGAACAGCGACCCGACGTCGAACCGCGCCCCCTGGCGGGCGACATCCGCTTCGAGGAATCCGACTTCCACGCCCTGGCCGAAGGCCTGTGCGGGGACCGCCAGTACGACGACGCCCGCCTGGCGACCCGGCGCAAGCTCGGCGCCCTGGGCAAACGGGCGGTGGCCCTGGCGGCCGAGCGCGGTTTGGAACTGACCTCGCGCACGAGCCTGCACACCCCCAGCGCCTTCAACGGCATGCGCGTCCGCCGCATCTGGGCCTACGTGACGCGCTCCAAGGGCGAAAAGTCGCGCCTGCGCCGCACCCTCGGGGCCGACCTGGCGAAGGACCTGGACGCGGCCTACCGCAACGCCTACCTGTGCCTGGCGATCGAGGCCGAGGCCCTGGAGGTCTCCCTGCGCATCCACCCGGAAGCCTGGTACGACGGCCAGAACCTGATGGGCCGCGTGCAGCGCGAGGGCTTCGCCGGCTGGCGCGATGAACTCAATCGCCTGGAGGGCTTCCGGCTGGTGCTGCACGACTGGAAGGGGGACTGGAGCCTGGGGGGGATCGAGACCCACCGGCTGCAGGAGTTTTGCAAGTACTACCGGCCGGGCGAACACCGGTTGACCGTCGAGCGGCGCTGGCCGGCCCCGCGCGGCGCGCGCAGCCACGCCTTCGACGGGGCGGTACCCGACCTCTTGCTGGAGGAGTGGACTCGGTTGCTCGACCTCTATCGGTTCAGCGCCTGGTCCAAGGAGAGCG
>JBJHAV010000157.1:0-9388 GCA_050480685.1 Planctomycetaceae bacterium
CGGGCACGGCGCCCCGCGGGCGCTCGGGTTCGATCGCCGTCATTGGATGCGCACCTCCTGGGCTTCTTCGCCGTAGATGCGCCGGAACCAGGCCTCGTCGATGTCCGCGGGCGAACCCTCGTAGACGATGCGGCCGCCCTGCAGGGCGATCACGCGGGTGGTGTATTGGCGCACCAGGCTGAGGAAGTGCAGGTTGCAGAGGATCGTCACGCCGAACTCGCGATTGGCCTGTTCCAGATATCGCATGACCGAGTGCGAGGTCGACGGGTCGAGGCTTGCCACCGGTTCGTCCGCCAGCAGGATTTCGGGCTCCTGCATCAGGGAGCGCGCGATGGCGACGCGCTGCTGCTGGCCCCCGGAGAGCTGGGAGGCGCGCACGCGTTCTTTCTCGGACAGCCCGACCACCTGAAGCAGGCGTCTGGCCCGTTCGCGGGCCTCCGCCGGGTAGCTGCCCACCACGCTCGACAGGGTACCGGTGCTGGCCAGGTGCCCGCTCAGCACGTTGACGAGCACGCTCTTGCGGCCGATCAGGTTGAAGTGCTGGAAAACCATGGCCATGCGCTTGCGCGCGGCGCGCAGTTCGGCGCCGCGCAGGCTCAGCATGTCGCGGCCCCCGAAGAGCACCTGGCCGCTGCTGGGTTCCACCAGCCGGTTGAGGCAGCGCAAGAGGGTCGACTTGCCCGAGCCCGAAAGCCCGATGACACCGAGGAACTCGCCCCGGCGCACCTGGAAGTCGACCGATTGCAGGGCGGCCACACCATTGTCGTAGATCTTGGTGAGGCCGCGCACCTCCAAGATCGGCGGTTCATTCGCGGGGGCCGGTGCGGCGCCTTTGGCAGGCAAGGCGCCCGCTTGGGATGTCGGTCTCTCGTTCATGTCGAAAGGTTCAGGGGCGCATGCCGCCCTTGGCGTAGGCCTCCAGGGCCTCTTCCACCTCGTCCACGAAACCGGCCACCTGGGCCGCGTAATCGGCGTTGTCGATGGCCGTCACGGCGCGCACGTTGTAGAGCTTGTCGATGATCTCAACGCCCTCCGGCGTGGCCGTGAATTCGAGCAGCGCGGCCACGACGGCGGCCCGGATGGCCGCGTTCCGCTCCGGATCGGGATGCAGGTCGCTGCGGATCACCCAGGGTTCGTTCACCACGTGATCCGTCAGCGTCAGGATGCGCACGCGCTCCATCACGTCCGGGTATTGGCTCAAAACGCGGCTGCGCGCATCACGCGGGCGCTCCACGGGGCCGTCCGGACCGTCCACGATCGCCGGCGGGCTGTAGTAGGTGGCGCCCGCGTCCACCTGGCCCTGGTAGACCATGCTGATGACCGAGTCGTGTTTGTGGGCGAAGACCACGTTGCCCAGTTGGATGCCGCGGGCGTTGAAGAGCCGCATGGGCAAAAGAAACCCGGCCGAGGAGGAGGGGTCGGTGAAAGCGAAGGAGCGCCCCGCCAGGTCCTCCACGGTCTCGATGCCGCTGTCCGTGCGCACCACGATTTGGGCCGGATAGCTGGTTTCGTCGCGCTTCTCGCCGCGCAGCACCATCAGCACGGCTTCGATCGGATACCCCTTGATGTCGTGACCGAGTACGTAGCCGAAGGTGTTCAGGGCGGCGAAGTCGGCACGCCCCGCGCCGAAGGCCTCGACCACGGCCACGTAGTTCATGGGCACCCGCGCGCGCACATGGAAACGACCGGGTTCCCCGTAGAGTTCCTCGGACACCCGGCGCGCGACGAACTCCCCGATCACATCGGCGTTCGTGGCCAGGTCCTGGGCATCCATGGACGGCACGAAATACATGGTGAAGGGACGCCGCTTGGAGCCCACCTCGCGCTCCGCGCAACCGGCCAGGATCGCCCCCAGGAGCAGCGCGGCAAGGACCCGCGCCGCCTTTCCTACGCCTTCGCCGATCACGGCCGCGAAGCCGCCCCGGCCAGGGCGCGCACCAGGGGGACGAGTTGCTCCACGCCGCCCAGTTCGTGGTCGATGGCTGCGCCCACGAGCTCCCGGCGCACCCACTCGGGCGTGTGATCGTGCCCACGCAGCACCAGGGTGCGCGGGGCGCCGGGCAGGCCGCGCTCGCGCAGCACATGGGGCAGGGCCAGGTCGAGGCTGAACACGTCGCCGATCACCAAATCGGGCCGTTCTTCCTCCAGCACCGCCCGGTAGCGCGGCCGATCCACGTGGATCTCGCGGCCCGCGACCCGCAGCACGTCGCCCCCGCTGCCGAGGGTTTGTTTTCCAGCCTCCCCGCGCACGCGCAACAGGTGCCCCGCGCGCTCGCCGGCGTCGACGCCCACGGCCCGGAACCAGCGGATGATCTTGTCCGCGGGGCTGTTGGAGACGACCACGATCTCGGCGCCGGCCTCGCCGAGCGCCTCCAGGTGTTCCTTCGCGCGGGGCACCAGGGCCGGCGGGTGCTGCTCGCGGTAACTCGCCGTGGCGCTCAGGAAACAGCGGTCGGCGAAGGCCGGCACGCTCGCGTGTCCGCCGTCCAGGATCGCGTCCCGGTAGATCTCCGTGCGCTCCACCTCGCCTTCGGCGATCAGCGCCGCGATCGAGTTGGCGACGCAAAAAAGGTCCTCGTCCACATAGGCCGTGATGCGGCCGTCCGGAGCCCATCCGTAGCGCTCCGGGCGCTCCAGCACCCGCACCTCGAAGGCGCGGAAGTCCGCCAGGGCGCGGTTGGCCGGGACCCCGGCGAGGCGGGCGGCCTCGGCCGCCAGGTAGAGCTTAACGCACTCCGCCTCGATGGCCTGGTCGGTCCAGACGCCGTCGAAGTCGGAAAGGATCTTGAAGGCCATCGCGGTTCGTGGCCCCGGGTCCGCAGGCGGAGTTGGGTTCCGGCGGATCCTGGGGGCCGGGATGGTAAACGCTGCCCGGCCCGGCGGCGAGCGCGGTACGCTCAAGGCTTCGCAAAGAGCCTCCCACGGCGGTCCCGGCACCCCGCAGCGCAGCGCGCCCCGCGGAGGCCGCGCAGCCTGCCTGCGCCGACTCCCCGGACCTAGACACGCTGCTCGCCCGTGGAAAACCGTCCTATGAGAGACTCGGCGAACCCCGCCACACGCCCATGACTTCGACGACGCCCGCGGCCGACGCCGCTTCCGCGCTGCCCCCCGCCAGCGGTCTGCGCCTGAATCCAGACCTGCCCCTGTGCCAGTCGGCCTTGCCCCTGGACTGGTACCAGCCGGAGCTGCGCCCCTACGCCGAGGAATTCCTGGCGCTCCCCGACCACCGGCCCGCCACGGTGCTGGCCTGGATGGATCGTTACATCCAGCCGGCGCGGGTGCACTTCGGCGACAGCCTGCTGCTGCTCGCGCACTTCTACATGGGCGGCGAGATCGTCAAACTCGTCGAACACTACGGCGGCGCCGTTGCCGACAGCTACCAACTGGCCCTGCAAGCGCGCAACAACCCGGACAAAAAGGTCATCGTCGAATCGGCCGTGCACTTCATGGCCGAGTCCATCGCGATCCTGGCCCACGACGACCAAAGTGTTTGGATCACCAATCCCAAGGCCGGCTGCACCATGGAGATGCTGGCGAAGGATTGGATGGTGCTGCCCGTGGCCGACCAACTGCAGGAGCGCTACGGCGACGAACTGTTGGTGGTCGCCTACATGAACACCTCCGGGCGTTTGAAAGCGCTCTCCGGTCGCACGGGCGGAGCCTCCTGCACGAGTTCGAACGCGCACCTGGTGGTCGATTGGGCCCGGCGCATGAGCAAACGCATCCTCTTCGTGCCCGACCAACACCTTGGGCGCAACACAGCCCGGCGGCTGGGCATGGACCTCGGGCGCCTCGTGACCCTGCCCGACCCTTCGCGGGGAGCCATCGACCTGACGCCGCTCTGGGGAGATTTGGACCGCGCTGAAATGATTCTTTGGGGATCGGCCTGCGGTGTGCACACGATCTTCACCCCGCGCATGGTGCGCTGGTGGCAAGCGCGCGGCTACCGGGTGCTGATCCACCCCGAGAGCCCCCTCGATGCCGTCGAAGCGGCCGACGGCGAGGGCAGCACCAACTTCCTTTGGGACCAGGTCATGACCGCGCCGCGCGGCGCGAAGCTGGCGATCGGCACCGAAGGCCACTTCGTGCGCAACGCCCGCGAGCAGGGCGCCCTGCGCGGCGTCGAAGTGGTGCACCTGGCCGAGATCCCCGAACCCGGCTTCGGTTCGGGCGGCTGCGGCTGCGCGACCATGAGCCGCAACGATCCTCCGCACCTGGCGGGCCTGCTCGACCTCCTGCGCAAGGGCGAAGCCCCCTCGATCAACCGCGTGCTCGCGGGCGACATGGTCGACGAAGTCAGCATGCGCCGCGAACGCCTCTCCGACTCCGAACGGGCGATCATGATCGCGGAAGCTCGCAGCAGCCTCGAACGCATGATCCACATCGTCGAAGCGCGCTGAGGGGCCCGCATGGGGCTCCAGCACAACCGAAGACTCCCTACGGGTGCCCCGGCGACCGTCCTCGGCTCGTTTCTTTGGGCCGCTTCCTTGACATGGCTGCTGGCCGCCTGCTCCGGTGAGCCGCGCCCCGTGCAGATCGCAGTGGTCTTCAGCGTCGACACCCTGCGCGCCGACCAACTCGGCCCTTGGGGCGGCCCCCCGGGCCTGACGCCCAACGTAGACCGGCTGGCACTGGAATCCCTGCGCTTCAAGCGCGCCTACAGCCAATCGAGCGTGACCCACCCGGCGCTGGCGGCTCTTTTCACGGGGCTGCTGCCCTCCCAAAACGGGGTGATCCAGCAGACCCATCGATTGGTGGAAGGACTGGAATCGGTGCCCGCGCACCTCGCCCGGGAGGGCATTCACACAGCCTCCTTCACCGCGAACCTCTGCCGCCTGCAGGACCTTCCGGGGACGATCTTCCACGACGGATGGGACGTGCGCTATTGCGGCATGCTCGACGACCCCGAGGATTACCGCGATCAGTGGGAGTGGGACCGTGCGGTGGTCGACGCAGGCCTGGCTTGGCTGGAAAACCAGCGCAAGCCCGGCCTGCTCTGGCTGCACCTGATGGATCCCCACGCCGAACACCGCCCGCCGCCGCACCTGTGGGACTACGCTGCCGACCCTCCCCGGGAGCGCTTCGCCCAGAGTCGCTACTACGAAGGACTGGTGCGGGCCCGCGAGTTCCCACCGCCCCACGAGTTCGAGCGCCTATGGGCGCTTTATCGGGCGGAGATCGTCGGTGTCGATGAGCAGCTCGGGCGCTTCCTGGAAGCCCTCGACGCACACCCCCTCGCGGCGCGCAGCGCACTGATCTTCACCGCAGACCACGGCGAGGAACTGTTCGAGACCTGGCCTTACCACGGACATGGGTCTTCCCCCACCGAGGGAGTGCTTCACGTGCCGCTGTTGGTGCGCGCCCCGGACCTCGAACCAGGCGTGCAACGCGAACCTGTGGAGTTGCTTCAAATCGCGCCCACCCTGCTCGAATGGTTCGGCCTGGTGCCTACCCACCCCATGGCGGGGGGCAGTTTGTTGCGCTTACAGCCCAGCCGAGGATATGCCGTCTCCCAGCCCCCTGGCCTGGGAACGACCCTGCGCACCTCCCGGCACCGCCTGTGGGTCCCCGGCGTCGGCCCGGACCTGGATCCCCCGGTGCACGAGGCCGGCGGTGAGCGCCGCCGCCGCGTGGAACAGCGCTTCCAGGGGCAACCTTGGCACGAGCAGCCCGTGAGCCTGGCCGGTTATTCGCCCAATGGCGGCTGGCAGCCGCACTACGTGGATCCGGCCGACCCAACCTGGGACCGGACCCTGGGGCGGCTCCTGGGCGAAGTCGAAAACCTACAGCGCCGCTTCCCGGCTCCGGGCAGTGCCCGCGAGGAACTCGACGATCCGCACCTTTTGCGTCAACTGGCGGAACTGGGTTACGCGGGCTACGACGGGCGCTGAGCGCTTCCAATGGGCTCGGTCGCCCGTCCAGAAGCGGCGCTCCTCAACCGCGCTCCACATCCCACACCTGGGGACCGAAGTGGTCCCAGGGCAGGCGGCCCTCGTCGCAGTCCGCGCCGGTGGAGAACTGCACGTCGACGAAGTAGACGATCACGCTCGGATCCGCGGGCCGCAGGTTTTTCGCCCCGTGGGCCACGCCCGGCGGAATGCGCACCAGGAAGGAACGTGTGTCGCCCAGCACGAAACGCTGCACGAGGCCTTCGGTCTTTGAACCCTGGCGCACGTCGGCGACAACCAACAGGAGTTTGTCGCTGGGCGGCACGAACCAGACGTCCGTTTGGCGCTTGTGCAGGTGGAAGGCCTTGATCGCCAGGGGCTCCATCACGGAGTAGTTCACCTGGCGCACCACGAACCCATCCACGCCTGCCAATTGCCCCTCCGACAGGCGGCCGAGCTCGGTCATGGCTCCGCCGTCGTCGTTGAAGCGCTTGAGCTCGTGGATTTCGAGCCCTTCGATGCGCGGCCGCGGGCCGTAGTCCTGGACTGCATAGCGCCCGCGGGCCGCTTCGTTGAACTCGGTCATGGCTTCTAAGCATCCCTCCGCCGGGGCCTGCGGGCAAGCGCTCCCCCGCTGCGGGAGGTTTCTTGGGCCTTCGCACGGCGCACCGGGGCCAGCAGTAACACGTCGCCAACGATGGGCGAGAGCCGGCCGCGGCGGGGCAGGGTGGCCTCCAGCCCCCGGGCAGCAAGGGCCCGGTTCACGAAGGCAAACTCCTCCTCGCTGGTCGTGACGAAGCTGCCGTCCGCCAGGCCCGCCACCGAACGTCCGAGCAACGCTTCTGCCCGCTCGGTGTCGCTCCGAAGGGCCCCGGCCGACGGCCGGCCGCGCTGGTAAAGCTCCAGGTGCAGCGCCGGAAAGGCCTCGGGATCGGTCAACACACTCGCCAACCAAAGGTGGTCCCAGCGCCCCCCCGAGGGCCTCGGTCCGCCGAAACGGGGCAGGCTGCGACCGGCCTCCGCCTCCAGCCCGGCGAGCACGCGGTCGAGCTCCTCGGGCTCCGGTCCCGGCAGGGTGTCGACCTCCACCCGCCGTCCGAGCAGCATCACCTCCGCCAGCATGGGGATCAGTTCCGCCACGCCGGCCCCCACGTAGCGCGAACCGCCGCCCGCGCGCAGGGTTTGACCCAGATCGGCGGCGAAGGCCAGGGCGGCCTCGAGCACACCCTGCCGCTCCGTCGGCCCGAAAAAACCCGCGCCGTCGTCCTCGCAGTAAAGCCCCTCCAAGAGCGGCCAATCGATGCGCTCCCAGGCCGTGGCGGCCAGGGCCGCAAAACCCTGGACCGCTTCCTGGGGGGGCAGACCCCCGAAGGACATCAGCGCCGAGCCTCGCGCCGGGATTCGGGCTCGTCGCCGCCCAGGTAGCCCATGGCGCGCAGCAGCGCTTCTTGCTCCGCGGTCATCTCCCGTTCGAGCTGACCGGCCACCGGCAGCATCTCGCGGTGCACATGCAACTGTCGCGCCAACTCCCGCGCCGCCTCCGGCGGTTCGGCGGAACCATCGGCCCACAGATTGACCTCTTCGCCCGGATCCGCCTCCAGGTCGTAGAACTCAAAGCGATGGACTTCCAAGTCGTGGATCAGCTTGTAGCGCCCGTCCGTGAGCACTTGGCGGTACTCGAGCCACCCATGTTCCCCGGGCGGCACACGGCGCGAGGACTCCTTGGCGTTGCGCGTTTGGGTTTGGCCGAACAGGAAACGCTGCGCATCCGCCCGGCGACCCTCGACCAGGGGCACCAAACTCGTCCCCTGCACCCCGCGCGGCGGAGCCATGTCCACCACCTGAAGGATGGTCGGCAACACGTCGATTCCGCGCGCCAACTCGCCCACGCGCAGTCCCCCGTGGGCCCCATCGGGAAAGCGGATCACGAGCGGCACACGCATGACCTCGTCGTACAAAAACGGGTCGTGGGTGAACCAGGAGGCTTCCCGCTCGGTCAGCGTCTCCCCGTGGTCGGAGGTGACGATCAGCAGCATGCGGTCGAGTAGACCCCGTTCGCGCAGTCCCGCCACCAAAGCGCCGATGCCCTGATCGGCGTAGTGCACGGAAGCGTCGTAACGATCGGAGATGTAGGTCCAGTCCCGCTCGCTCAGCACACGCGCTTCGTTGCCGATCTGGATCGGGCGGGCGCGCAGTTCCGGGTGCAGGTTGTAGAAGGCCTCCGTGCGCCCGACACGCACGTCGTGGGGCGGGCCAAAACCGCTCTCCGCGTACGCCAGAGTCAGTTGATCGTCGGGGCGGTCCACATGGGGCCGCACGAAGTCCGCGCGCCAGTCCCTAAACCCGTAGGGCCGGTGGGCATCCCAAAGGTGCAGCCAAGCGGCGCTGGAGCGATTTCGGCCGCTGTCCAGCCACGCGAAGTAGGCCTCCACGGTGGCCTGCCAGGGTTCGTAGTAGCGCACCTGCACTTCGTCGAACCCGCGTGTGATCTCAGTCGGCACCAACCCGGGGTGGTTGTGGAACGCGCCCGTGCGGTAACCGCGGCGGCCGAGCAGACCCTGCAGGGTGGCCGCGGCCGGATCCATGACTTGGCCCCAATAAAGCACCCCGTGACTCTGGGGATGCAGACCCGTCAGCAGGCTCGCGTGGGACGGCGCCGTGAAGGGCGCATGGGTGTAGGAGCGCTCGAAGAGCACCGACTCGCGGGCCAGGGCGTCCAGGTGCGGTGTGGTGTCGCGCTCGTAGCCATAGGCCCCGACCCGGTCCGCCCGGAGGGTGTCGACGGTTACCAGCAACACGTGGGGCCCGCCATCCCCCCGGGAACAGCCGGCGAGCATCAGGGCGGGCAAGAGCAGCCCTCCCGCGAGGGCCAGGGCGGTGCGCAGGGCGTGGATCGCGGTCATGGGCGGATCCAGCTTACCTCGCGACCCGCGGGGTACACTCATCCACCATGGCCCTCACTGCCAGCGAACGCCCCCCGCACGGCCCCATCACCCGCCGCTGGCCACAGCCCCACGAAGCGCTCCCCCTGGCCGGGGCCGCACTCCTGGGACTGCTCGGCTGCGCTGCGGACCCGCAAGCTCCCGGGCGCGGCGTGCAAAATGTGGTGGTCTTCACCATCGACACCCTGCGAGCGGACCAGTTGGGGGCCTACGGGGGCCGGCCCGGGGTCTCGCCCCACTTCGATCGCCTGGCGGACGAGTCCCTGCTCTTCGAACGCGCCTACAGCCAGGCCAGCATCACCCACCCGTCCCTCACCAGCATGCTCACGGGCCTGCTGCCGCCCCAGCACGGCATCCACGTGCAGACCGGCCGCATGCGCGAGGGAGTCGTGCCGATCCCCGTGCTGCTCTCCGAAGCGGGCCTCGCCACGGCCCACTGCACGGCGTGGACCAGCACCTTTTTCGGCTGGACCTCCATCGGGATGATCCCGCAACTGCTTTCCAGTTCGCAGTCGGCCGCGAACCACCGGTTCCCCGAGAGCTGGGCCAGGAAGTGGG
>JBJHAV010000158.1:0-7695 GCA_050480685.1 Planctomycetaceae bacterium
CCCCCGCCCTCCCCGCACCCCAGGAGACCCCCGAGGACTCCCTGGTCCCCCTGGACCCGGCCCTGGCGGCGGAGCTCCCCACCTTCGAGCAGTTCTTCAAAACCTTCGGCTTCAAGCGCATCCACGGGCGGGTCTGGGGCCTGCTCGTGCTCTCCGAAGAACCCCTCTCCAGCCGGGAGATCTGCGCGCGCCTCGACATCAGCCAAGGGGCGGTCAGCGGCACCCTCAACGAATTGGTCGAGTGGGGCGCGATCACCAGCCACTTCGACCCGGCCCGGCGTTGCCACCTGCACGCGCCGGTGGGCAACGCGCTCTCGATCGCCGCGACCATCCTGCGCCGGCGCGAACAGGTGGCCTTCCAGCAGTTCCGCTCGGCCGCCGACCGCGCGGTGGTCTACATCCGCGGGCGCTACGGCGAGCGCGATCCGCGCCTTTTGACCCTGCGTTCGATCATCTCGGCCTGCGAGATCGCCGACGCGCTGATGAAGCTGCTCGTCAGCGCCGTGGCCAACGCCCTCGGCGACAGCCAAAGCATCCTCAGCCGCGCGATCCAAGCCGCCCTCAAGGTCGGCTTCGGCGCCAGCCCCAAGTCGCTCTTCCAATCCGGCCCGAGTTTGCCCGATGCCGCCGAAGGCGCCCAGCGCGCCGCGAACTCCACGGCCGGCTCCCCCGCCAACTCCCCCGAGGACACCGGCTCCGAGGAACCCCAGCGTGGTTGAGACCCACCGAAACGGCCTGCCGCGTGTGGTCATCACCGGCATCGGCTTGACCTCCCCCAACGGCAACTCCCTGGCCGAATACCGCCGCAATCTGCTGGCCGGCGTCAGCGGCGTGCGGCCCTGGGAACCGCCGGTGTTCGGCCCGACCTTGGCCGGCGTGTGCGACTTCGAAGCCACGCGCTACCAAAAGAAAAAAGAGGTGCGCCGCGGCACACGCGCCGGCTCGATCGCCGTTTGGTGCGCCCACGAGGCCCTGGCCGATGCGGGGCTTTCGATGGCGGATTGGAGCGCCGCGGGCCGCGATCCCCAGCGCATCGGCATCTACATCGGCATCACCGAACACGGCAACGTCGAGACCGAGACCGAGGTCTTGAACCTGCGCGGCTACGACGACGACGTGCGCTACTGGTCGCACCACCACAACCCGCGCACGGTCGCCAACAACCCGGCCGGGGAAGTGACCCTCTCCTTAGGTATCAGCGGCCCGGCCTACTGCATGGGCGGCGCCTGCGCCGCGGGCAATCTGGGCCTGATCCAAGGGGTGCAGATGTTGCAGCTCGGGCTGGTGGATATGGCCTTGGGCGGAGGTGTGTCCGAAAGCATCCGCGCCTTCGGCATCTTCGCCGCCTTCCACGCCCAGGGCGCGCTCGCCGTGCACAGCGACCCGGCGCGCGCCTCGCGGCCCTTCGATCGCGAACGCAACGGCATCGTGGTCGCCGAGGGCGGCTGCCTCTACATCCTGGAACGCCTGGAGGATGCCCTCGCCCGCGGCGCGCGCATCTACGGCGAAGTGTGCGGCTACTTCGTGAACTCGGACGCCTCGGACTTCGTGCTGCCTTCCAGCGAGGGCCAAAACCGCTGCATGCGCGGCGCCCTAGCCCACGCGGGCCTGGAACCGGGCGAAGTCGATCTGATCAGCACCCACGCCACCAGCACGCCGTCGGGGGATGTGGTCGAGTGCCGCGCCGTGCGCGAGGTGTTCGGCGACTCACCCAACGTGCTCGTGAACAACACCAAGAGTTTCATCGGGCACGCCATGGGCGCCGCCGGCGCCCTGGAGCTCGCCGGCAACCTGCCGACCTTCGAGGACGGCTACGCCCACGCGACCATCAACGTCGACTCCCTCGACCCGGAGTGCGAGCTGCCCGGCCTGGTGCTGGGCGAACCGCGCCGCGCCCCCGATGTGAACCGCATCCTCAACATGTCCTTCGGCATGTTGGGCATCAACTCGGCCGTGATCGTCGAACGCTATCGGCCCTGATCCCAAGAGGCGCCCAATCGGGCCCGCCGTCCCCCTTCTTAAACCCCCTCAGCAGACCCCGAGACCTGCCATGACCCGCGACGAGATCATCCTCGCTATCAAGGACATCATCAGCCAGATCGCCCCCGACGAGGACCTTTCGGGTCTGGCGAACGACGTGCGTTTGCGCGACCAGATCGAGCTCGACTCCATGGACTTCCTCGACATCGTCATGGAGCTGCGCAAGCTCTACGGCGTGCAAGTGCCCGAGGAGGACTACAAGGAACTCGCCACCCTCGACGGCTGCGCCAACTACCTGGCGCCGCACTTGGCCGACAAGGAACTGCACTGCGCGACCAACGCCTGAGCCCGGGCGGAGCTCGGCGCCCATGGCCTACGACGCGCTTGTCCTAGGGGCCGGCTTCAGCGGGCTCGCCGCGGGCATCCGCCTGGCCATGTACGGCCGGCGGGTGGCCGTGCTCGAACGCCACTCCCTCTGGGGTGGGCTGAACTCCTTCTACAAACGCGGGGGGCGGCTGTTCGACACCGGTTTGCACGCCCTGACGAACTGCCCGCCGGGCGGCCCGAAAGGAACTCCCCTGGGCCGCCTGCTGCGCCAGTTGCGCATCCCCCCCGCCCGGCTTTCCCTGGTCAGCGGCGGTCCCTTCGAGATCGTGCTCGGCGAACGGCGCCTGGGCTGGCGCACGGGCCTGGAGGACTTCACCGAGTCCGTGGCCGCGGCGTTCCCCAAGCGCGTCGACGATTTCCTGCGCCTGCACCGCGAGTTGGCCGCCCTGGATGTGGACCGCATCGAAGGGCCCACGCGCTCCGCGCGCACTTGGCTGGAGGAGCGCACCGGCGACCCGCATCTGGCGGACATGCTTTTGATGCCCTGCTGCTACTACACCAGCGCGCGCGAGGGCGACGTGGACTTCGACCAGTTCGCGTTCCTCTACCAGGCGATTTTCTGCGAGGGCATGGCCTTGCCGCGCCACGGCATCCGGCCGTTCCTCAAGCTCTTCGTCGATCGCTTGGCCGAAGCCGGCGGCGAACTGCGCCGCAAGTGCGAGGTGACCGGCCTTTTGCTGGATGGCGAGCGGGTGCGCGGCGTGCGCCTTGCAAACGGCGAAGAAATCGAAGCGCCCGTGGTGCTCTCTTCAGCAGGCCGCAACGAAACCCTCCACCTGGCGGGCGCCTCCGCTGCCCGCGAACACGTGGGGCCCGCGGACCGGGCGCGCATCACGGTCCTCGAAACCATCAGCGTGCTCGACACACCGCCCCACGCCATTGGCGATCCCCGGCCCGGCGCGCGGCCCCTCAGGGACGCGGTGGTTTTTTTCGCCGCCGCCGAGCGTTTCGACTACCGCGCGCCCGAGGAGCTGGCGGACACGACCCACGGGGTCTTGAGCCTGCCCACCAACTTCGGCTCCCCAGCGGATTGGGAGGGCGAAGAGCCCACCTTGCGGGCGACTCTATTGGCCCATCCCGAGCATTGGCACGGCTTGGCCGAGCCCGACTACCTCGCCGCCAAACAGCGTTTCAGCGACGCCGCCCTGGCGCGCGTGGCCGACCTGTACAGCGACCCCCGCCCCCACGAGGTGTTCCGAGACGTGTTCACCCCGCGCACGATCACCAAGTACACCGCCCACGACCGCGGCGCCCTCTACGGCAGCCCCACCAAACACCGCGACGGCCGGACGCCCTTCGAGGGCTTGGTGCTGATCGGCGCCGACCAAGGCATGTGCGGCATCGTCGGCGCCGGCCTCTCCGGCGTCGCCATGGCCAACCGCCACGGGCTGGGCATCGCCGGCCCGGCCGGAACCCAAGGAGCGACGGCGTGAGCGAACGCACGGACACACCGCGCTACTACAAGGGTTCCAGCGACGGCCGCAGGCCCCTGGAGCGCGACCCTCTGGCCAAGGCCAAGGGCGCCTACGACCTGGTGGTGATCGGCAGCGGCCTCGCCGGCCTGACCGCCGCCAACATCCTGGCCCGCGCTGGGCACTCGGTCTGCGTGCTCGAACAGCACTACAACTTCGGCGGCTTGGCCACCTGGTTCAAACGGCCCGGACAGCGCCGCGACGGGCGCCGGGGCCGCGGACACCTCTTCGACATCTCGCTGCACGGCTTCCCGGTGGGCATGAAGAAGACCTGCCGCAAGTACTGGACGCGCGAGATCGAAGCCGCCATCGTGCGCCTGGACGGCATCCGCTATTCCAATCCCCAGTTCACCCTGGACACGGAATTCACGCGGGCGGACTTCACCGACCAACTGGTCGAACACTTTCACCTGGAGCGCGCCCTGGTGGAGCGTTTCTACGCCACCCTGGCCGCCATGGACTTCTTCGCGCCGCCCGACGCCACCATCGGCGAGCTGTTCGAGGATTTTTTCCCCGGGCGAGGCGATGTGCATCGCTTCCTGCTGGAGCCGATCTCCTACGCCAACGGATCCAGCCTCGACGATCCGGCCATCGCCTACGGGATCGTCTTCACCAACTTCATGAGCCAAGGCATCTTCACCTTCCGGGGAGGCACCGATTGGCTCGTCAAGGCCATGCGCGCCGAGCTGGTGAAGAACGGCGCCGAACTCTACGGCGACGTTCGGGTGAGCCGCATCCTGGTGGAAGACCACCCGGTGCGCGGCCGGCGCGCCACCGGGGTGCTGGCCGGCGGTTTCGACCGCGAGCCGCGCGAGATTTCCGCCCGCGCGGTGGTCTCCAACGCCAACGTCAAGAGCACCGCCGAACGCCTGGTGGGGCCCAAGTGGCTCGATGCCGCCTTCCTGGACGCGGTGCGCGCCGTGCGCCTGAACACCGCGAGCTGCCAGGTCTACATGGGGCTGGGGGAAGAGGCCGAGCTGCCCTGGATCACGGACCTGCTCTTCGATTCCAGCGAAGAGACGTTTTCCTCCGAGGCCCTGCGCGAGCTCGACACCAAGAGCCGCACCTTCTCCTTCTACTACCCCAGCGTGCGCCCCGGCGCCCCGCCGCGCTCCGCCGTGGTGGCGTCGCTAAACGCGCGCCACGGGGACTGGGCGAACCTCGACCAGGAAAACTACGACGCCCAAAAGCAGCGCCTGGCGGGTCGTACCCTGGAAGCGCTCGAACGGCACTGGAGCGGCGCTCGCGAGGCCATCGAACACGTGGAGGTCGCCACCCCGCGCACCTTCGAGTTCTACACCGGCCACCCGGAGGGCACTTCCTTCGGCACCAAGTTCGAGGGCCTGGCCGTGTCCTCCGGCCTCTCGGAACAAATCGCTGGCCTCTACCACGCGGGCAGCGTGGGCATCATCATGTCCGGCTGGCTGGGCGCCGCGAACTACGGCGCGATCGTCGCCAACCGCGCCGACGCCTTCCTGCGCACCCTCGACGAGGCCCTGGCGAAGAGCACCCCATGAGTGACCCCTCCCCCACCTCTTCGCCCGTGGCCCTGGACCGCGCCGCGATCGAAACGTCCTTGCCCCACCGCGAGCCGTTCCTGTTCCTGGACGCCGCCGAACTGACTGGCGAGGGCGAATCCGCGCGGTTGACCGCCACCTGGCGTGTGCCCCCGGACGCGGATTGGTTCCGCGGTCACTATCCCGGCGCGCCGGTGCTGCCGGGCGTTTTGATCTGCGAACACGCCATGCAGGCGGCGGCGCTCTTGGTCGCGCGCGCCCTGGGCGCTCTCCAGCCCGAGGCTGGACTGCCGGTGGTCGCACGCCTGGAGGACGCGCGCTTTCGCCGCATGGTGCGCCCGGGCGAAAACCTCGAAACCGAAGTGCAGCTCGTGGAGCGCATCGGTCCCGCCTGGCGTCTGAAGGCGCGTGTGCGCTGCGAGGGCGCGCGCTGCGTGGAACTCGTGTGTGTGCTCTCCGCCGCCGCGGCCCTGGCCCGCGCCACGGGAGGCGAAGCGTGAAGGCCCCCGTCACCGGCTTCGGCCTGGAAGGTCGTCGCGTGCTCGTGGCCGGCGTCGCCAACAAAAAGAGCGTCGGCTGGCAAATCGGCGAACGTTTGGTGGCCGAAGGAGCCCAGGTCGCCTGGTCCGTGCGCAGCGAAGCGCGCCGCGAGCAACTGCGCGGCAAACTGCCCGGGAACGGCCCCGTGTTCGTCTGCGACGTGGCCCAGGAGGGCCAGATCGAAGCCCTGGCGGAAACCTGCGCGGTCGAGTTCGGACGTTTGCACGGACTGGTCCATTCGATTGCCTTCGCCGACTACAGCGGCGGCCCCAAACCCTTCCACCAAACCGACCGCGCCGCCTTTTTGGCCGCCGTGGACGTCTCTTGCTACAGCTTCGTGGCCATGGGCGGCGCCTTCGCGCCGCACCTCGAGCCCGACGCCAGTTTGGTGACACTCTCGATCTCGACCACCGACATGGCCGCGGAAAACTACGGCTACATGGCGCCGGTCAAAGCCGCCCTGGACTCCGCCGTGGTGTTCTTGGCCAAGAGCCTGGCCACCCTGGGCGACGTGCGCGTCAACGGGATCAAAGCCGGTCTGCTCAAAACCGCCTCCTCGGCGGGCATTCCCGGGTACCTCGAAAGTTACCTCTACGCGGAACGCGCCACCCTGCGCGGCCGGGGCCTCGCCACCGCCGAGGTCGCGGACACCGCGCTCTTTTTGCTCTCCCCGCGCTCCAGCGGCATCAACGCGCAAGGTTTGATCGTCGATGCGGGCATGGGCCACAACTACTTCGACCGCGAGATCGTCTCGCGTGTCACGCGCGCACCCGGCGCGGAGGAACGGCCGTGAGCGCGGCGCCTTTGGAACTGGTCGCGCGCGCCGCGCGGGCGCGTGCGGAGCTTGGGGAGGAATACCCCTTCGAGGGCCGTTTCCTCGCCGGTGCCCACGGATTTTTGCACCTGGTGGATGAGGGCCCAAGGGACGCCCCCGCGCTGCTCTTCCTGCACGGCAATCCCTCCTGGTCGTTCCTGTGGCGGCGTTTGGTTGCGCCGCTTGCGGCCGATTGGCGGGTGCTGGCCCTCGACCATCTGGGCTGCGGCCTCTCCGGGCCGATCCCCGCCGGTGTGCACGGGACGGCGCCCGCGTACCGCTTGGCCGATCGCATCGCCGACGCCGAGCGGGTGCTCGAGGACCTTTGGGCCGTGAATCCGGACCACCCGGTGGCCCTGGTCGGCCACGATTGGGGCGGCGCCATCGCCCTGGGTCTCGCCCGGCGCCATCCCGGCCGCATCCGCGCCCTGTCGCTCTCGAACACGGCCGGTTTTCGCTCGAAGGACCTGCCGAAGAGCATTCGCCTTTGCCGCGTGCCGCTCCTCGGGCCGCTGCTGCTGCAAGGCCTGAACGGCTTCCTCGGGGTGGCCGTGCGCGCTTGCACCCGGCGCACCTTGGCGCAAGCAGAACGCGCGGGTTACCTCTGGCCCCACCGCGGCCGGGCCGCGCGCGCGTCGATCCGCGCCTTCGTGGAAGACATCCCGCTCAGCCCAAACGATCCCTCCTGGCAGGAGTTGGCCGCCATCGAAGAGGCGCTGCCCCGGCTCGCCGCGCTGCCGAATCTCTTGCTGTGGGGCGAACGCGACTGGTGTTTCCATCCGGGCTTCCGCCGGCGTTTCGAGCAGTTTTGGCCCGACGCGCGGGTCGTGGCCCTCCCGGGCGCCGGCCACTGGTGGCCCGAGGATGAACTCGCGGAGGGGCTGGCGGCCCTGACCGCCTTTGCGGCGCGCGCTTTCGCCGTCGAGCCGGCCAAAGCGCCGGGCCAAACCGCGACCCGGAACCCGGCCCCGGCCCCTCCCCGGCG
>JBJHAV010000158.1:7705-9376 GCA_050480685.1 Planctomycetaceae bacterium
GTCTCCCCAGGCTTCGCCCCGGTGACCGCGGGCGACGGCCATCCCGCAGCCGTGCGCACCTTCGCCGAGCTGCTCTTCGAACGCGCCGCCGAGCACCCCGAGCGGGCCGCCGTGCGTGTGTCGCGCGCACGGGGCACCCGTTTCGAAACCCTGACCTACGGCGAGCTCGCCGGCAGGGCGCGCGCGATCGCCGCAGGGCTTGCCCAGTCGGGCCTGACCGCCGGCGATCGTGTGTGTCTTTTCGTGCGACCGGGTTTCGACCTGATCGCCGTCACCTACGGACTGCTCGCCCTAGGCGCGGTGCCGGTGCTGATCGACCCCGGCATGGGGCGCAAACGCTTGCTGGCCGCCATCACCCACACCGCTCCGCGCGCCATGATCGGGGTTTTCCGCGCCCAACTCGCCCGGCGGCTGTTCCCGAAGGCTTTTGCGAGCATCGAGTTGTCCGTGGCCGTCGGTCGCGGTCCGCGCCTGGGGGCGCAACCGCTGGCGAACATCGAGGCCAGAGGCCGACGTGCCGCGGCGGCCGACGTGCGAGCGCCGTCGACCGTCGAACCGCTCTTCGAAGCGCTTGCCCAGCACTCCGATCCCGCGGACACACCTGCCGCGATTCTCTTCACGAGCGGCTCCACCGGACCGCCGAAGGGAGTGGTCGCCACCCACGGCAACCTCTTCGCCCAGCTCCAGGCCCTGCGCCAGCTCTACGACCTGCAAAGCGGCGAGACCAACCTGGCCTGCTTCCCGCTCTTCGCGCTCTTCGACACCGCCCTGGGCCTCACCAGCCTGTTCCCCGAAATCGACCCCACGCGCCCCGCGCGCTGCGACCCCGCGCGTGTGGTCGCCGCGATCGCGAACGGCGGCGCCACGGTCGCCTTCGGCTCCCCCGCCATCTGGCGCCGCCTGGCCCCCTACTGCGAAGCCAAGGGCGCAGGCGGACGAGCCCTCGCGCCGCTCACACGCATCCTGATCGCCGGCGCCCCGGTGCCCCCCGGCCTCGTGGCGCGCCTCGTGCCGCTGATGGCCCCCGGCGGCGACGTGTTCACCCCCTACGGCGCCACCGAATGCCTGCCCGTCAGCAGCGTGCGCGGCGCGGAACTCGTCGCCACCCGCGAGGCCTCCGAGCGCCCCTCCGAACCCGGCGCCGGCGGCACCTGCATCGGCAGCGAAGCCCCCGGCACCCGCGTGCGCCTGATCGTCCCCACCGACGGCCCCATCGCCCACGAGGACGAGTTCGTCGACGTGCCCCCCGGCACCTTGGGCGAAATCGTCGCCCAAGGCCCCCAGGTCACCCCCGCCTACCACGCCGACGAGCCCGCCACCCGCCGCGCCAAAGTCCCCGGCCGCGCCGGCCCCTGGCACCGCATGGGCGACCTGGGCCGTCGCGACGCCAATGGGCGCCTTTGGTTCCTCGGCCGCCACGCCGAAGCCCTGCGCACCGAAGCCGGCCTCCTCCCCACCACCCCCCACGAAGCCGTCTGCGACAACCTCGAAGGCATCCACCGCACCGCCCTCGTCGGCCTCGGCCCCCCCGGCCACCAACTCCCCTGCCTGATCGTCGAACCCTCCGGCCCCCTCCCCAAGGGCCCCGCCGCCACCGCCGAACGCACCCGCATCCTCGAGCACCTTTCCACCAACGCCCCCCACCTCCCCCTCCCCACCCAAATCCTCTTC
>JBJHAV010000159.1:0-9208 GCA_050480685.1 Planctomycetaceae bacterium
GATCCTGCCGGTCCTCAACAAAATCGACCTGCCCCACGCACGTCCCGAGGAAGTGGCGGAGGAGATCGAAAACAGCCTGGGCATCGACGCCGCCGACGCACTGGCGGTATCCGCCAAAACCGGCAAGGGGGTCCTGGCGGTGCTCGACGACATCGTGCGCAAGATTCCGCACCCGGGAGGCACACCCGACGAGCCCCTGCGCGCCCTGATCTTCGACGCGGTTTACGACGAGTACCGCGGCATCATCGTCTATCTGCGCGTGGTCAACGGCACGATCCGCGAAGACGACATGATCCTGATGATGGGCACCAAGAAGGTGTTCGAGGCGATCGAGATCGGCCGTTTCACGCCGCGCATGCAGCGCACCAAGGAGCTGAACGCCGGTGAGGTCGGCTACTTCATCTCCAACATCAAGGCCTTGGGCGACGTGCGCGTGGGCGACACCATGACGGTCCACAAGGGTCCGCCGCAGCAAATGCTGCCCGGCTACCGGCCGCCGATGCACATGGTCTTCGCCGACTTCTACCCGACAAACACCGGCGACTTCGATCAGCTTCGCGAAGCGCTCGAAACCTTGCAGCTTTCGGACTCTTCCCTGTCCTTCGCGCCGGTCACATCCGAAGCGCTCGGCTTCGGGTATCGCTGCGGCTTCCTCGGCCTCTTGCACATGGAGATCGTGCAGCAACGCCTGGAGCGCGAGCACGACCAGGATCTGATCCAAACCGCGCCCACGGTCACCTACAAGATCGAGCTTCAGAACGGGGAACAGATCGAAATCCACTCTCCGGGCCAATTGCCGGACCCGGACAAGTTCGAGCGCATCCTGGAGCCCATCGCGCGCGTCGCCATCATGGTGCCCTCCGAGTACATCGGCGCCGTGATGCAGATCGCCGCCGATCACCGGGCCGAGTATGTGCGTCAGGAGTACCTCTCGGCTACGCGGGTGCAGTTGATCTACGACGTGCCGATGGCCGAGATCATCTATGACTTCTACGACAAATTGAAGTCGGCGACGCGCGGCTACGGCACCATGAACTACGAACTGCGCGGCTACGAGGAAGGCGACCTGGTCAAGCTGCGCATCCTGGTCAACGGCAAGGAGGTCGACGCGCTTTCCTGTGTCGTGCACCGCGATCAGGCCGACCGCCGTGGACGGGCGGCGATCGCCAAGCTGCGCAAGGACATTCCCCGGCACATGTTCGAGATCCCGCTGCAGGCCGCCATCGGGGGCCGCATCATCGCACGCGAGACGATCCGAGCGCTGCGCAAGGACGTGACCGCCAAGTGCTACGGGGGCGACATCACGCGCAAGCGCAAGCTGCTCGAGAAACAAAAGGAAGGCAAGCGCCGCATGCGTTCGGTGGGCAACGTCGACATCCCCCAAAAGGCCTTCCTGTCGGTCCTGGGGAGTTCGGAGGACTCGAAGTGAGCGCAGCGCGCACCAAGGATCAGCGGCGCACGCCCTGGCGCGACAACATCGAGGCTTTGGCCATGGCGATCGTCCTGGCCCTACTGCTCAAGGCCTTCATCGTCGAGGCCTACAAGATCCCCACGGGCTCGATGCAGCCGACCCTGATGGGTGATCCGCAGAACGGAGTCTTCGACCGCATGTTGGTCGACCGCTTCTCCCTGCGTGTGCGCGAACCGGAGCGCTTCGAGGTGGTCGTCTTCCGCTACCCCCTCGACCGCTCCAAAAACTTCGTCAAGCGCCTGGTCGGCATGCCGGGCGAGGAGCTGCGCATCCGCTACGGCGACCTTTGGGTGCGTGACGGCGAAGAGGACGAGTGGCGCATCGTGCGGCGTCCGCGCCGCGTGCAAGAAGAACACTGGCGGCGTTTGGATCCCCTCCAGGTCGAAACCCCGCTGTGGCGCCCGCTTTCGGCCGGGGCCGACGGCTGGAGCTTCGAAGGACGCGAGATCCGCGCGCGCGGCGAAGGCCGGGCCCGCTACGGTCCGGACGGCTCCCCCGTGGTCGACGACTATTTCCACGGGTACCCCGATGCGCTGCGCCCGCCGCCCAGCGTGCGTCACCCGCGCTCCGGCCACCACTTCGTGGGCGACTTGCGCCTGACGGGGCGAGTGACCGCCCTACCCGGACTCGATTGGGTGACCTTCGATCTGACCGAGGGACCTTGGCTCTATCGCGCGCGGATCCCCGGGCCGACGGGCAGCGACGACGCCCAGCCCACCTTGGAAATCGTGCGCACGGACGGCAGCTTCCAGCCTCGCCTGGTCACCGCGCCCCCCTACCGGCTGCCCGCGGCTCGCAGCGTGCGCTTTTCCTTTGAGAACCTCGATGACCGCCTGACCCTCGAACTCGACGGCCGCGAGGTGCTCACCAGCGAGGTCGATCCGGTGGCTGAACAACGGGCCCACGCGATGCTCGCCCTGGGCGGCGAAGGTGCCGACTTCGCGGACCTGATGGTCTGGCGGGACATCTACTTCACCGACATGCGCGGTGGGTCCTACCAGATCCCCGAGGGCCACTACTTCATGCTCGGGGACAACACCCAGGACTCGAGTGACAGCCGCGAGTGGAGTTTTGCGCGCTACCGATTGCCCGATGGGGACCTGGTGCGCGGCAACTTCCGGCGCGGAGAAAACCCCCAACTCGTCGTCGGCCGGCCCGGCGGGCCCGAACTGTGGATGGTGGACGAGTGGGGCGAAATGCTGCGCATGCCGCGCAGCGACGTGCAAGAACTCTCGCCCGAGGACGCACCCTTCGTGGAGCGTTCCCTGATCGTCGGCCGAGCGATCGCGGTCTTCTGGCCGATCCAGCCTCAAAAGAGTGTCTGGCGGCTGAAGTGGGTGCGTTGACGGTCGGCTAAGGATCGACTCGGGTCGGCTTGTCTGCGTCGCAAGCGCGCGGCCCTCCGGCCGCGGACTTCAGCGGGTGTCCGCTGAAGCGAGCGATTCGAGCAGCGGCCGGGCGTGGGCGATGGGCAGCAGATAGCCGATCTGGGAAGCGCTGGCCCGCGGATCCATGCTCTGCATCGCGGTGACGATGCCGACGATGCGTCCCGAGGCGTCGATCACCGGCCCGCCGCTGGCGCCCGGATGCACCGCAGCATCCATTTGCAGGAACGGATCGACAGCGCGGCTCACGATGCCCTTGAAGGCGCTGGCGATGACCGTGTCGCCGGCCTGCAACACGCGTTTGCCGAGCGGAAATCCGATCGCGAAGACCTCCGTGCCGCGCGGCGGGGCTTCGGACTCCAGGTCGAGGCCTTCCACATGGGGCATGCCCTCGAAGGGTTCGATGGCGAGCAGGGCCAGGTCCTCGCGTTCGCTGCGCCGGTAACCGACCAGCCGCGCCGGGTGGCGCACGGAACTGCCGGAGAAGACCACGGTGAGCTCGCGATCGCGATCCAGCGCGACACCCGGTTCGATCCAGATCGGACGCGCCCCGGGGTCGGCGAGCACCACGTGGGCGTTGGTCAGAATCAGGCCCTCGGGCGAGATGCAAACCCCCGAGCCGGTGGATTCGCGCGCGAAGGCTTCGCCGCGACCCTCGAGGTTGAAGCCCCCGGGCCGATCGGCGCTCGCGTCGGTGAAGTGCAGCACCTGCCCCGAGCGCCCGTCCCGGAACACCTCGCGCGCTTCGATCAACACCACCGCACGCTCCACCCGTTCCAACTCGCGCAAGGGTGCCACCGGATCGAAGCGGCCGAGCTCCAACTCCGCGACCTCCAGTCGCCCTCGCAGGTCCGACAACTCCGCGGCCGTGGCGGCCTGTCGCTCCAGCTCCGCGAGCCGCGCCGTCAGGACATCGCGCTCCCCCGCCAGGCGCTGCCGTTCGCTCTCCCAGGCCTCCGCCGCGAGCTCGCGCTCACGGGCCTGGGCCCGCTCCGCCTCGAACTGGGACGCCAGCGCGGTCGTTTCGAGCTGCAAATCCTCGAGCACCCGGCGGCCCTCGGACCCCTGACGCCAAATCCACAGGCCGGCGACCGCCAGGGTCAGCGCCAGTCCGGCCGCGAGCCACGCGATACGGCCCGTCCCGGGGCCCCGCGCCGGGACCGGCTGGGGCGGCGAGGCGGAACTGCCGAGTTCGGCGCGCACCTCTTCCAGAGCCGGCCCGCTGGTCCGCTGCACAAACGCCGTGCGCTCCAGGGCGCGGCTCGGACCCGCCACGCTCGGAGCAAGGGCCGCAAAACGCGGACCCTCCGGCCCCAGGCGGAACAACTCTCCGTGCTGCAGGCGGTAGGAGCGCACGCTGCGCTCCGCCACGAGCGTGCCGTTGGTGGAACCCAAATCCTCCAGCCAAAGCGCCTCGCCATCGACCCGCAGGCGCGCGTGTTTCGCCGAGACGGCCGGATAGAGCTCCGGGTCGAGCACGACCTCGCACTGGGGGTCGCGACCGAGCACGAGCCCCTGCTCCCCCACCTCGATGGAGGGCGCCAGGCCGGGCACCTGCACGGGACGCAGGCGCCAGCGGACTTGGGGGGGACGTTCCATCGCTACTCCATCGCCCCCGGGGGGTGGTTGTCTGCACGGGGACCGGGGCCCGCCGGGCTCACGCTCTTACCCAGCCCGACCACCCGGGTCACGGGCGCTCCCAGCGAAACAGACGGTAGCCATAAACCGGGGAGCGCAGCTCCTCCAAACCGGCCGCCCGGGCCACACTCGCCCCCCGGCGGTTCTCGACCCGCAGGGGCAGCAGCACCTCGGCGAAGGTCCATTCGGCCGCCAGCCAATCGAGCACGGCGTCCAGAACTTGGGTATCCAGTCCGGTTGGGATCTCCCGGGCCACGACCCAATAGAGCAGCTCGGCCGCCTCCCCCTGGCCGCGGGTGGCGCGGATCGGCTGCAGGTGGACCCCGCCCAGGCAGAGGGATCGGTCCGGGCTCAGCACCGCGTATCCGTAGGCGCGGCGGGCGCGAAACTCGGCCGCCTGGCGCGTCAGGTCCCGCCGAGCGTCCTCGATCGTGTAGCCCTCCTGGGGCCAATCGCCCCCGTGGAAGGTGGCGCGCAGGTGCTCCCGGCTGGAGACGATCGCGGCGTGGTCCAGTTCGGCCAGCTCGGGGCCCAGGGGCTGGAGCTGGAAGCGCGCCGTGGTCGGCGGATCCGGGGGCGTGAAACCCCGCTGCCAGGGGCCGCGCTCTGCCCCGCCGGAGCCTGTCCCGGCGCACGCCGAGAGGAGCGCCAGCCCGAAGAGCAGGGCGGGGCGGATCAGGCCCGATCGCAGGGGGGAGCGTCGCATCGAAGAAGGGGCATTTGCGCTTGCCTCGGGGCCGGTTGTCCACAGACCCCCGTCGGGCGGGACCCGGGCCGTCCTAGGCTTCGGAAACCGCTCAGGGGCAGCCCAAGGCCTCCTGCCCGGTAAGCGATCTTGCAACCTAAGTGCCTTCCAAACAAGGACTTGTGCGTGCGATTGAGACACATCGGAGTCCTCTACCGAGAAGCCTGGACACGGATCGGGACGGCTTCCTTTGTCAAGCATTGATCTACATCCACAATCGGCTGGCGTCTTCCACGAGTTTTCCACAAGCGCGAATTCCCGACTCGGCGCTTGCTACCCGCGCCAGTCCCGTTCCGCGTCCGGGCACCTTGAAGGCGCGGGCAGCGGGCTACACTCCCGCGCCGCAAGCACCGGCCGCCCCCTCCGATGACCCCCTTTTCCCGCTCCCGTCGTGCCTCTTCGCCCCGCCCGGCGGAAGCGGCCGGCAGCCTGCTCGAAGTGCGCGGCCTGGTGAAGGCCTACCGCGGACGCCGGGTCGTGGATGGGGTTTCCTTCCACGTGGAGCGCGGCGAAATCGTGGGCCTACTGGGCCCCAACGGCGCGGGCAAAACCACCAGCTTCCGCATGACCGTGGGGTTGATCCGCCCGGATGCGGGCAGCGTGCTGCTGGGCGGAAGCGAATGTTCGCGCCTGCCCATGTTTCGGCGCGCGCGCTTGGGGATGGGCTATCTGCCCCAGGAATCGAGCATCTTCCGGCGCTTGACCGTGCTGCAGAACCTGATGGCGGTGCTCGAAACGCGGCCCTTGAGCCGCAGCGAACGCCGCAAACGGGCCGCGGAGCTGCTCGACGAACTGGACCTGGGGCGTTTGTCCGACAACTACGCGGACACCCTGTCCGGGGGCGAACGCCGTCGACTCGAAATCAGCCGCGCCTTGGCCAGCGATCCGGCCATCTTGTTACTCGACGAACCCTTCGCGGGCGTCGACCCGATCGCCGTCGCCGAGATCCAAGGCATCGTGCGCTCCCTGCGCGAGCGCGGCATCGGTGTGCTGATCACCGACCACAACGTGCGCGAGACCCTGCAAAGCACAGACCGCGCCTACATCATTCACCAGGGCTGCATCCTGCGTGAAGGCAGCGCCCTGGAACTCGTGCGCGACCCGAAGGTGCGCGAGGTCTACCTGGGCCAGAGTTTCGTCTCCGGACTGGAGGGCCTCAGTCCGGACGAAGGCACGCATCTCGCCGAACGCGGTTTGTGAGCGCCGCGACCGGGCTCGAATCGCCCGCGCCGCTGGCCCGTGCACCCGACCGGTCGGCCAGGACGGCCCCGGCCCTGGACCCCGGGCCCCGCCGCGTTACCATCCCCATCCCGTCCCCCCGGCGGGGCCCAAGCAGCCCGCTCCCGACGCCCCCGGACCCGGCCCCGCCCTCCACCCGCGTTCCATCGACGTGCCCCCCATGAAGATCGTCGCCTGCCTCAAGCGTGTACCCACCACGGACACCCAAGTGAAGATCGCGCCCGATGGCGCGAGCCTCGACACGTCGGGCTTCCAGTACATGCTCTCGTTCTATGACGAGATCGCCGTCGAACAGGCAATCCGCGTCAAGGAACAAGCGGGCGGCGAAGTCACGCTGCTGACCCTCGGCCCGGCGGACGCGCAAAAGGAACTGCGCGAGTGTTTGGCCAAGGGCGCGGACGATGCGGTGCTGCTGGTCGATCCGGACTGGATGGGGCGCGACGCACTGTCGACGGCCAAGGCGCTGGCCGAAAAAATCCGCGAGCTCGACGCCAAGCTGGTCTTCACCGGCCGCGTCGCCACGGACCGCGACAACGCCGCGGTGGGTGCGATGGTCGCGACCCTACTCGACTGGCCCTGCGTCACCGACGTGATCGAGCTCAGCCTCGATGGTGACCGCGGCATCGCCAAGCGCGAGAGCGAAGCGGGCATCGAGACCTACGAGTTCTCCCTGCCGGCGGTGATCACTTGCCAGAAGGGCCTGGCCGAACCGCGCTACGCCGCGCTCAAGGGCATCATGGCCGCGAAGAAGAAGCCGCTCGTCGAGGCGCAACCGGCGGCGATCGCGAGCCAAGCCCGCGTGCGCTCCCTGGAGCTGCCGCCGGCGCGCAAGGAAGGCCGCATCGTCGGCGAGGGCACGGCCGGCGTGGCCGCGTTGATCCAGGCCCTGCGCGAAGAAGCCAAGCTGCTCTGACATCCGCGCCCCGCGCTTTTCCCACCGAACACCGCCGCAAACATCCCCGCGAACCCGCCCCCCCTAGAGAACATGAGCAAGATCGTCGTCTACGTGGAACACGCCGAGGGCGCCGTGCGCCGTTCGGGCCTGGAAGCCCTGGGCGCCGCCGCGGCCCTGGGCGGCGAAGTGATCGCCGTGCTGGCGGGCCATGGAGCCCAGGCCGCGTCCGGCACCCTTTCGAACGTCGCCGCCGTGGCGCTCGAGGGCGAGGTCAAGGGCCCCGACGGTTTGGCCGCGGATCTGGCGAACCTGGTGCGCGAGCAGGGTGCGCGCGCGTTCCTGACCGCCTCGACCTCCGCCGGCCGGGACCTTGGGCCCCGGGTGGCCGCGCGGCTGGATTCGAACCTGTTCAGCGATTGCACGGCCCTGGAGCGCGACGGCGACGGTTTTGCCCTGACCCGTCCGTGGCTCGCTGGCAAGGTGATCGCGCGCCTCGGCAGCGATGCGCCGGTCCTGTGCGCGACCCTGCGCCGCAACACCTTCCCGCCCGCCGAAGCCGGGGGAGGCGCCCAGGTGACGACCCGTCCGTTGAGCGCGGACCTCAAGACGGTGCTCAAGGAAATCGCCGCCAAGGCCGGCGACAAACTCGACGTGTCCGAAGCCCCGGTGGTCATCTCCGGGGGCCGGGGCCTCAAGGGACCCGAACACTTCCACCTGCTGGAAGACTTGGCCGCCGCTTTCGGCAACGCCGCGGTCGGCGCGAGCCGAGCGGTGGTCGACGCGGGCTGGCGTCCCCACGGGGAACAGGTCGGGCAGACCGGCAAGACCGTTTCGCCCCAGCTCTACATCGCGGTCGGCATCTCCGGCGCGATCCAACACCTGGCGGGCATGAAAACCGCCAAGGTGATCGTGGCGATCAACAAGGACGCGGACGCGCCGATCTTCAAGGTCGCCGACTACGGCCTGGTCGGTGATGCCTTCGAGATCCTGCCGGCCTTGACCCAGGCCGTGCGGGAACTGCGCGCCCAGGGTTGAGCGCGGCGGTGCTCCCCGGCGCGGCGCCCGATCACCAGCGGTGGTAGGCCGGATGGCCCGGCTGGACAGCGACGAAGGTGCCGCGGCAGGTCGCGGTCACCTTGCCGCCCGCCTCCAGCCGGCCCTCCACCACCACGCGGTCCCCGGCGCTCTCGACCACCCTCGCCACCAGGGTCAGCTCGCCCGAGGTGGGCGTCGGGCGGCGCAACGCCACCGCGTAGTCGGCGGTCACCGTGCAGGGCGGCGCCTCGGCCCCGGAGAGTTGCATCAGGTGCCAAGCGGCGGCCCAGTTGCAGTGGCAGTCGAGCAACGCGCCGCAGATGCCCCCATTGAGCATGCCTTCGAAGGCCTCGTGGTGCGGCTCGGGACGCCAGCGTGCGATCAGCTCCTCGCCGACCGCGAAGCTGCGGATGCCGAGGCCCTTGTCATTGGCCGGGCCGCAGCCGAAACAACGTCCCTTGGGCGCGAAGCGCTCCTGAAGGGAGGGGCCGGCGGGCACGTCGGGGTGGGACTCGGCGCTCATGGCCTGGGGGCGCGCCGTCAGGCGCGCAAAGGACGGGGTCGCGAGCGGAATGGTGGGCCACACTGGACTCGAACCAGTAACTTCCACGCTGTGAACATGGCACTCTGCCAATTGAGTTAGTGGCCCCTTGGTTCCGGCGAGAGGGCCTCGCCCCGGATTGTCACCCCCGGTTGGGGGACGCAGAGGATAGGGCCGAGCCCCAGGCTCGGCAAGTGGGTGGGGACGGTGCCTGGCGCCAACTCCTCCCCCCCTCCCCGGCAGCCACCCGGCTTTCGCC